>NZ_CP166871.1:609534-914302 GCF_041379045.1 Thalassotalea ponticola | reverse complement strand
TGGATCCACTTAGCTGACAACAAGCAGCACAAGGTTGATTTATTGATTGCTGCGCTTAAAGATGAGTCAGTCAAACGAGCAGTAATTTTTGCCAATAAACGAGAAACTGTGCAGTTTTTATCAGGCAAGTTACAAGGCGAAGGTTTGGCCAACGCTTGGCTTGAGGGTGAAATGCCGCAAGATAAACGCAACAATGCCGTTGCGCGAGTAAAAAATGGTGAAGTCAATATTTTAGTGGCTACCGACGTTGCTGCACGAGGACTTGATATTGATGATGTGACCCATGTCATTAACTTTGATTTACCGCGCAAAGCCGATATCTACGTGCACCGCATTGGCCGCACCGGTCGCGCTGGAAAAAAAGGCACCGCGATATCACTCGTTGAAGCGCATGACATGGCGTACTTAGGCAAGATTGAGCGCTTCACCGACCAGCGTTTGCAACGCCGTGTCATCGAAGGCTTGCGACCGCTGCACAAAGAAGCACGCATCCCGACTAAAACCAAGAGCAAAGCCAAGGCTAAGGTTAAAAAGAACGCAGGCTTAACCCGCCAGCAAAAGTTGGCCAAGAAACGCAAAAAAGACAAAAAAGCACGTAAAAAGGCAAGCAAGGCGTAACGCTAAGTTCGCCGATATGAGACGTTTAAAAAAGCGACCTACTGCATAGCATTAGGTCGCTTTTTTTTAGCTCGATTAGCGCACTTTGTTGTTTAGGTTGTTGTATTTGTACCACACCAACTTATCAGTAAATCACGCAATCACAAGCTGGCAGACGGCTTAACCGATAAATAGGTTTAATCAAATAATTTACCTAACTTTTTCTTCAGCTTGTCTTCTAGTTTTTGCTTCTGACTATCGGTTACCTTAGTTTCTAACAACTGGGTTAATGCGGTATCTGTATCGGCTAGCAGTGTGTCTAGCTGAGCAAGTGACGCTGCTTGCTCATTTGATAGCGATAATGCCCCTGCGGTCTTATCTTGTAACCCCTGCTGTAATCTTGCTTGAAACGCTGTTAGCTCAGTTTGCAGTTGATTGTTCACCGATTTTGCAATGACATTATCCAAGTCGGATGTCACTCGCATCGTCGGCGCATCAAGCTCACCAGTCAATGTTACCTCGGTGCTAAAGCGATTAACTTGTTGCAGCGTATTGAGCAGTGTTTGCCCGATCTTATTGGTTGCACTGCCGGCATAACTCACCTCTGTCAACGTCAGCTCACTGCTGCTGTTGATACCTGTTTGATTGATTGAAAAGTCGCCTTGGCCCTGCATCAGAGCGTCTTGTAAACTGAGCGAAAATGCGTCTTGCTGTCTGAGTATCAATTCGTTTATTGGTAGTTTAGCAAACTGGTAATCGCCAAAAAAATCGACCTTGTTAGTACCGTTAAACAAACTCGCTTTGAGGTTGGCCGAGCCTTCACCGAGCAATTGTGTGGCATCGACTGTCAATTGCGTAGGTTGATTGCGCAACCAATGCTGACTCGTTAGCTCAGTAATATTGATATCAAAGCTACCTTGTAATAACACCACTTCTAGATTGGCCTTTTTAACCAACCAATTCGGTAAAGGCGTATCCTCGCTAAAGTGAACATAGCGACCAACCGATGTGGGAACGACAGATTGTTGCGTGTTTTCACTGGCGATAAGCGGGGCCGCTTTTTGATACAAATCAACCGCTGTTTGATAATAACTACGCGCTTGCTCACCAAACAAAATATGAACAAAGTCAGCGCTATCAATAACATCTAACTGATAAGTGCTTTTCAACTGTTGCCAATCATTCGCCGGTGCATTTTTCACCTGTACCAAAGCTTCGCTTAGCTCTCGTTTGGCGTCTTTCACCTGCTGCTTGGCACTGCTTATTGCGCTTTTATCTCGTTTTATTTGACTTTTAAGTTGCTCGAGTTGTTGTTGAATGCGCTGTGCATCACTGACTGACTTTACGTCACTATCAACGAGTTGCTTAATATCTTGCTGGTACGAAGCCAAGGTTTGTTTATCTGGCAGTTGCTGAGGTATCAATGTCAGCATTTGCTGCTGTTGTTGATAAACTTGCTCAAGCTGACGACTTGCCTTTACGGTTTGTAAATCACTGTTGTTTAACAGTTGTTGAATATTTGGTAGTTGTAGATCGATTGCTGGAAGCTGTTGCCTTACATACTCTTTCGATGACTCAACAACACCGATATCAGCATCTCGATAGACCTTACCAGGCTTAGCACGTTCAGTATTAAAGGCCACTGAGCGAGCAACCAACTCATCGACAATGATCCGACCAAATAGGTACTGCCACCAGTCAACTGTCGCTGATACCTGTTTGGCAACGACTACATTGCGCTGTGGTTGAGTGTTGTCAGTTATCGCCAAATCGCTTATTGAAACGGTTAACGGGTGATAGCTAATATCCACATCAGCAACATTAACTTCCGCGCCAAAATACCACGCACCTGTTTTTTCAATTGATAACTTAACTAAGCTGGGAGCGGCAACAAATAAAATCAGTAACAACAAGGCCACTACAGCGATGAACCCCAATAGCCCTTGCCAGCGAAAATAACGCGACATTACAGTACTCCTTATGAGTTAAGTCCTTGGTAAATTTGATAAAAGCGTGAGCCTTTTAACATGCGTATTAATTTAAATCGATCGACAAATGCCTTCATGTGTTGACGATAGCGCTGCACCAGCACCTTGCTCAACAGATACACCGGTATGAACAACACCACGCCAATCAGCAGCGCCCCTAACGTCAGGGTGTGGTGTAGACTGGCCAATTTAAATAAATCGTATTGGTAAAGCCCCTGCCAAAACACCTGCAATGACGGTTGGGTCAGTAACGCCTCTCCTACCAGAGCAAATACTGGGCCGAATGCAAGCGACAACAAAGAAAAGCAAGCCACCGATAAAAAGAACGCCGACAAGTTTATGCGCAATACAAACGCCACCAAAAGTAGTATCAGATTGTGTAAGCTGTAGGTGGGTGTGAGTCCAACAACCATACCGAGTGCTATTGCTAGGGCGATTTGAGCTGTTGAACTTTCCGAGTTTAATGCTTTAAACAATTTAGCAAGCATCGTGAGCATAAACATTCCTTATTAGTAAGTTGCGCCGCATATTCCCGACTGTTTAGAGATAGTGTATTAGCGGATAAAAAGTGCGCTAGCCGTTTCCTAATTGAGTTGCCGTGGTATAAGAGTACAACGGAGCAAATTGGTCTCGTTAGCGCCAATTGTTAGCGGCAAAGGCCTAGAGTCGACCTTATGCGGTTAATTTTCGGGTAAACACCGGCTCTAGTTCAGTCGACATCGCTTCGTTGTATTGGTAACCATCGACATCAAACTGCTTTAGTTGTTCTATATCGGTGAGCTCATGCTCAATAATAAATCGAGCCATCAAACCTCTTGCTTTCTTAGCGTAAAAGCTGATCATCTTGTATTGGCCATTTTTCCAGTCTTTAAAGGCTGGGGTAATAATTTTACCACCCAGTTGCTTTTTCTTGACCGACTTAAAATATTCATTTGACGCGAGGTTAATCAGCACCTCATCACCTTGCTCTGCCAATGCTTGGTTTAATTTATCGGTGATAATGTCTCCCCAGAACTGATAGAGATTCGCGCCGCGTTCATTGTCTAATTTGGTACCCATTTCTAAGCGGTAGGCTTGCATTAAGTCGAGTGGTTTTAACAACCCATATAACCCTGACAAAATGCGCATGTGCTGCTGGGCAAAGGCAAAGTTTTTATCGGTAAATGTTGGCGCATCAAGTCCGGTGTACACATCGCCATTAAATGCGAGAACCGCAGGGCGAGCGTTATCTGGGGTGAAAGGCTGTGACCACTCGGCAAATCGCGCTGCGTTTAGACCAGCAAGCTTATCGGAGATACTCATTAGCGAGCCTATTTCAGCTGGTGTTAATTGAATACAGCGATCGATCAACAGTTGGCTGTGCTCTAATAACTCTGGTTGGCTATACTTATCGGTAGCCAATGGTGATTCATAATCTAAATTTTTCGCAGGTGATACTACAATTAACATGATTTACTCTGTATGTGAGTGACAAATTGTTAGCTACGACTATAACAGCTAACCCCTAATAAAATAACAGCACAGGCGATAAATACTTTACCGGTGCAACGTAAGCTTCGGTTTATTATACGTTTTACGTATTAATTGTAAAAACTAGATCTAGAGTACGTTGAAGTTTTTTGTTAATTTTAACTAACCAACTTGTTTTATGTAGCGCTATAACGCGACGCATAAGTTTAGAATGTATAAAAAGGAACGCGATATTTATGACCTCTCAATTAGAGCAACTAAAAACGATGACCACCGTAGTTGCTGATACGGGTGATGTGGGTGCGATAGCTAAGTTCAAGCCAATAGACGCCACAACTAACCCTTCACTGCTGTTGAAAGCCGCGGCCTTAGATGAATATCAGCCTTTATTGAGCAAGGCGGTTGAATACGCGAAGTCGCAGTCTAGCAATAAAGAACAGCAACTAATCGATGCGGCAGATATGCTATCTGTGCTGATCGGTATTGAAATTTTAAAAGAAATTCCCGGTCGTATTTCTACTGAAGTTGACGCCAGATTGTCGTTTGATACGCAAGCAACCATTGCAAAAGCGCAACGACTGATCGATTTGTATCAGCAGCAAGGTGTCAGCAAAGATCGCATCTTGATCAAGATGGCTTCAACCTGGGAAGGGATTCGCGCCGCGGAAATACTCGAACAACAAGGTATCAAGTGTAACTTGACCCTGCTGTTTAGCTTTGCTCAAGCACAAGCATGTGCGGAAGCTGGCGTGTACTTAATCTCGCCATTTGTCGGTCGTATTCTCGACTGGTATAAGAAAGCCGAAGGCCGTGACAGCTATCCAGCCACCGAAGATCCCGGTGTTGTTTCGGTTACTCAAATCTACCAATATTACAAGCAACACAGCTACGATACCGTGGTTATGGGCGCCAGCTTTCGCAACGTTGATGAAATTCTCGAATTGGCCGGTTGCGATCGGTTAACCATTAGCCCGCAATTACTCGCTGAACTCGAGCAAAGTACCGCCCCAGTTGTGCGCAAACTCGAACCGGGAGCACTGAGCAACGACAGGCCGCCGGCGATTAGTGAAGCTGAATTTCGCTGGCAAATGAACGAAGATGCAATGGCTACTGAAAAACTCGCTGAAGGTATTCGCGGCTTTACGGCCGATCAAATAACCTTAGAAGAACAATTGAGTAAACGGCTGTAAATCGCCCTAATATCGAGTGACAAACAGACAAAATACCGGTATTTTTTAAACAAACCCCTATCGCTGTATAAAAAGTCGCCAAGTGCGACTTTTTTTTATTTTCACCTTAAAAAAATTGTTTTATTTTTAAGCTCACTATGTTATTAAAAAGATGCAGTTGTAAACAGGAAGTAAACAATTTCTGCTTATAAAAATAACGATATAAGGAGCTTTGTCATGGATCCAATTGAAAGCATAATGGAAATTATTGAGGGAAAACCCAAATCAAAAGGCAAGCCTAAGCGCAAATGGCGAGAGATTGAGCAACTTAAAGAGAAAATGGCATTAGAAAAAGAAATCGAGTTCTACAACGGTTCTTTTGACCACCTACTTGAAGAAGTAAACTAATTAGGTCTGCTAATGCAAAGTCAAAAACCTGTGCATGTCACAGGTTTTTTATTATTTGATATTTGCAATCTAACTGGTCATACTTGTTGCCTACATTGTTTATGTAGCGCATGTAAATAAACCACGAGATTGTTTGTACCATGAACCAGAACTCTTCTCCAGCAATAGCAGCACCGTATTCCTTCGCCGAAGAATTAGTCAACGCTATAACTCATGGTGTAGGTGCCTTATTAAGTGTGGCGGCATTAACACTAATGGTTATGGTGGCCAATAACGCCATCGAATTAACCAGCGCCATTATCTATGGCAGCTCGATGATATTGCTATTTTTAGCATCCACACTCTATCACGCCATAGCTCATACTCCGACTAAGCAAGTATTAAAAACCCTCGATCACTGTGCCATTTATCTGCTCATCGCAGGAACATACACGCCTTTTATGTTAATTAGTTTAAAAGGTGCATGGGGCTATGCATTGCTGTCTGTGGTCTGGACATTAGCGATAATCGGTATTAGCTTTAAGCTCATATTCAAACAACGCTTTCCCAAGGTGTCATTGCTGACCTATTTAGCAATGGGTTGGTTAGTGGTAATTGCCGCGCCCAAAATGATTAACAGTGTCGCTTATGGCGGTTTAGTGTTGCTGGCGAGCGGTGGTGTTGCCTATACCCTAGGCGCGGTATTTTACGCGTATAAAAAAATACCGTTTAATCACGCAATATGGCACCTGTTTGTGCTTGCTGGCAGTATTTGCCACTTCTTGGCGGTGTACTTATACGTTATTAATTAGCGTTGATAACCCCCTGCTACCAATAGGGCGACACGGTGAGGCAAAGCCCAAAAATGCGTTATAGTAGGTAACGCGACAGCTCAGATTTTAGGATGAACTATGCAATATGCTGAAATTACTGGATGGGGAAAATATACGCCCCCCAGTGTATTAACAAATGATCAACTTGCGACTTTTATCGACACCAGCGATGAGTGGATTTCTTCGCGTACCGGTATAAAAGAGCGTCGCATATCACATATCAATACCGCCGAAATGGCAACCCTTGCTGCCAAACAAGCACTGGCGCGCGCAGGCTTGCTAGCAGAAGATATTGATATGATCGTTGTCGCCACTTGCTCACCAGATTTGTTGGTGCCTAATACGGCGTCAAAAGTGCAACAGTTACTCGGCTCAAATCACGCTGCCTGTTACGATCTAAGCGCCGCTTGTTCGGGGTTCCTGTATGCCCTTCAATCGGCTACCGCTCAAATTCGCATGGGTATGGCTAACAAGGCACTGGTCATTGGTGCTGAGCGAATGTCTTGGTTTATGAACTGGAGTAAACGAGATACGGCAGTTTTATTTGGCGATGGTGCCGGTGCCGTGGTTCTAGAAGCCAGCGAAAATAAAAGTGGCTTGTTGGCGTCTAAAATTGGTTGCGATTCATCAGCTCGAGACATTTTAAAAGTCAGTAACTTTGGTACGGATATGGATAGATATGTCAATCCGCCAGGGCCACTAGAGATTGCCTTTCAGGGGCCAGATATTTTCAAACGCGCAGTGCGAGGCATGGGCGGTGCAACCCAAGCGGTGCTCAAAGCAGCAAAATTATCTGTTGACGATGTGGATGTGTTAGTACCACACCAAGCCAATGCTCGCATCATCGAGACGCTACAACAACACTTAAAAGTTGCCGACGATAAAGTCATGGTTAATATTGATAAATACGGTAATACTTCAGCTGCAACAATCCCTATAGCCCTGTGTGAAGCGGTTGAACAAGGCCTCATTGAACCAGGTTCGAATATTATGTCGGCGGCATTTGGCGCCGGTTTAACTTGGGCGGCAGCGTACATCAAGTGGGGTGAGCGCACCACGCCGTTAAGCGACTATGAGCAACAAGAGCAAGACTGTGATAAAAATGCCATGGAGCTAACGCGTATTGCCAGAGAGCACTGTTTAGCGGCAAGTGCTTCAGAAAGCTAGCCTTAAAAAGTAGCGCATTTCTTGATACAAGGATTGCGCTACTTTACAACCCAGTAACGCATTGACCTGCCAAGCTTTACATTGTGACACTGTGCCTATATTAATTTCCATTGGTCGCCCGTTAATGTAGACCTCTGCGCCGTTTGATAACGCATTAAACTTGGCTGTTATCCCGTTGCATACCTGTTACCGCTTACCTCCTTAACGCTTATTACCGCTTATCGCTTACCGCCTTACCGCTTACCGCTTACCGCTGATAGCTGATAGCTGATAGCTGATAGCTGATAGCTTATAGCTTATAGCTTATAGCTTGTCAGTCTTTTTTACACCCGCCCCTTATCAAAGCCAAATTAAATCAATAAGCAACTGAATTAAATAAACTTTTAACTTAGGTACATTATTTGCTTGGCTGTGGGTTGGTCAATAACAAATCCAACAACCTCAGAGAGTGTTAACTATATGAAAAACATCGTTTCAAAACTCATCTTACCTACCATAGCCATGTTGTCGTTGACAACAACTCAAGCAGTTGCTGATTCCTACTTAGTTATCGCCAAAGGCGCTGGTAGTAAGTCGACTGAAAAAGTGGTAAAACAAGTCAATAAACTGGGTGCCAAGATCACCGATGTCATTGAAGAAGCGGGGGTTGTGGTCATCGATGCCGACGCCAATGATATCTCAGCCATTGCCGATGTACTCGCTGTTATTCCCAACGTCAAGATTCAAATGACCAAACCAAGTGAGCGCATTGCCGTGCAGGCAGCAAATCCTCCTAACAGCGGTGATGATGACTTTTTTTTCGACCGTCAATGGGGTCATGACGCAGTGAACGCACCTGAGGCATGGAAAGCTGGCGTCAAAGGCAAAGGAGCCCGCGTTGCCGTACTTGACGGTGGCTTTAGTATCAACCACCCCGACATTGCAGACAATGTGATTGACTATGCCGATATGACCGGTGAAGGTATTGCCTATGCGCCAAATGACGATGACCCAAGCGGTATCTTCAGTCACGGTATGCATGTCGCCGGTACCATAGCGGCAGCTGATAATGGCTATGGCGTTATTGGTGTTGCCCCTGAAGCGGAATTATTGCTGGTCAAAGTACTCGGTAATATCGGTAGTGGTTCATTTGCTGATGTGTTAAACGGCATCATTTTCGCCACCAACTATGGTGACGTTGATATCATTAATATGAGCCTAGGGGCAGATATTCCGCAGGGGTTAGGTATTGGCTCTGATGGTGTGGCCGCGCTGCGCGTTGCCTTTAACCGCGTATTTAGCTATGCCTATAGCAATGGTATCAGTATTTTTGTGTCTGCGGGTAATGACGGTCGCGATCTCGATACAGACAAGAGTATGGTGGTATTTCCAGCGGATATGGCACATGCCATTTCTATTAGCGCAACCGGACCTGAAGGTTGGGGCGCCGATCCGTCTACCAACTTAGATACGCAAGCAGTCTATACCAACTACGGTCGCAGCAGTATTGATTTTTCAGCGCCTGGTGGCGACTATGAACTGTTGTTTAGCAACCCAGCGCTCGGCTTCAGTCCTTGTACCGTAGCTGGGGCAACTCGTCCTTGCTATGTATGGGATTTTGTTTTTAGCTCTGGTAGCGACGTCGGTGGTATTTGGTATTACTGGTCGGTGGGTACGAGTATGGCAGCACCGCATGCCGCGGGCGTAGCAGCACTTATTGTCAGCGAAAACGGTGGTAGCATGCATCCAGCAAAACTAAAAGCTGAGATGCAAAAACGCGCTGATGACTTAGCGCAACCTGGCAAAGACAAAGTACACGGCATGGGTCGCGTTAGCTCCGGCTACTAACCGTAAAGTGCCATGACTGCTTAACGGTTGTGTCATCACGTTAATCAGCCTTGTTAAACAATGGCATATGTATATTTAATGCCATGAACAAAAAACCTTACCCTTCTAGGTAAGGTTTTTTTTCATCCAAACTTATGCGCTATCTAAAGACCGAGCAAAGAGCTGAATGCACAGCAAACACCAATAGTATGCGGCGGCGCCACCTCCCTGCCCCGTATGGTTAACGTTCACTCTGCCAGTTGAACAGCAATGCACTTAACACCAAGCAGATTGCGGAAAATATCACTAGCCATATCAGTGAAGCACTAATGTCCAATAGAGTCGCCCCTTCGGTCATAATTTGTCGTCCGGCGCGCACTAAATGGGTTAATGGCAACGCTTCTGCCACCCACTTAATCCAAGCCGGTGCCCCCTCCAAGGAAAACCACACCCCAGATAGCAACATCATCGGCCAAGTGGCGAGGTTTAATAAACCACCGACTAACTCTTCAGATTTACTGCGCGTGGCAATGAGCAAGCCAAGACTGATCAAACTTAACGCGCCGACCATAGCCAGTATCAGTAAGTCGAGATAACTCCCTAACATAATAAAATTAAACAACCAATTACAGCCAACATAAACGACTATGGCCATGGTTAACACAATACACAATCGCGACAACAACTGAGCCCCAACAAACTCAAGTGCCGATAACGGCGTTGCCTTCAAGCGTTTAAGCACCGCATTTTTGCGATATCGAACAATCGCATAACCGACGCCAAATAAACTGGAGAACATCATATTCATCGCCAAGATACCGGGCAATACCCAATCGACGTAGCGAATGGCTTTACCTTGTGTGGCGTAACGAATAAACCCTTGGCTGTCACCGACAAAGATCTTTTCAACGAGGTAACTTTTCGCCGACAATTCGTTTACCCAGTAACTGGTATCAACAAAATCAAGCAGTAGATCGAGTTCGTGTTGCTCGAGTTTTACAATCGCTTTTTGCTTGTCTTGATACGGTACGAAGGTAATAAAGCGAGTGTCTAAAAAGGCATGCGGTGGCTGCGTAGTACCAATGACTCCGACCTTGTAAACCCCGCGCTCTTGATCAGAAAAACTGACCGCAAATACGGTCAGTAACAACACCGGAAACAGTAAATTCCACGCCAGCGACGATTTGTCGCGAAAAAATTCAAGATTGCGCGCTTTGAAAACGGCCCATAGCCGTGCCCACTTAACCATCACTCTCCCCTAGCGTATGACCGGTGAGCTTTAAGAACAAGTCGTCAAGGTTCGCCGACTTGATGTGCAGACCGGTCAACACAACACCTTGCTGCAGCAGATCACTCACCGTTTGCTCTACATTGTCGGTGACAATTTCAACCCGGTTATTAACCCGAGACCAGCCGCGCTGCACAACGAGTTCAGGGTCGACATTATTCATTGGTA
This sequence comes from Thalassotalea ponticola, assembly GCF_041379045.1. Lineage (NCBI taxonomy): Bacteria > Pseudomonadati > Pseudomonadota > Gammaproteobacteria > Alteromonadales > Colwelliaceae > Thalassotalea > Thalassotalea ponticola. Next base: position 903,429 of record NZ_CP166871.1, on the reverse strand, counting down.
AATAAATAAAACACTGGTTAAAGTGCTTAGCCAACAAGGCGTCAGGGGCTCCTCGCTCGATAATTTTACCTCGATCCATAATTGCTATGTAGTCACACAATTGTTGTGCTTCATCCATATAGTGGGTTGTCAAAATAACCGTTCGACCTTGTTGTTTAACGTGGCGAATCAGTTGCCAAAACTGTCGACGCGATTGAGGATCGAGACCCGTTGTCGGTTCGTCTAGAAAAATAATTTGCGGATCGTTAACCAAGGCCAGAGCCAACAACAAACGCTGGCGCTGACCACCTGATAAGGTGCGCGTATCGCGATCGATAAACTCTTCGAGTTGACACAGTTGGATCAGGGTCGAAAGCGGTAGGGTGGTTTGATAGAAACTGGCAAAAAGTGTCAGAGTCTCGCGTACGTTGAGTAAGTCTGGCAACGCTGTTTGCTGAAACTGAATACCGATAATTTCATTGATTGGACGTCCGCTGCTATTAACATACTCGACGTGACCAGCGTCTGGTTTAATCAGCCCTTCCATCAGCTCGATGGTGGTAGTTTTTCCGGCACCATTGGGGCCGAGCAAACCAAAGCATTGGCCTTTTTCAACGCGAAAGTTAATACCATCAACGGCGGTGACCTTACCATAGTGCTTGCGCAACTCAACAATGTTTAATATCGCATTCATCAAGCATATTCAGATGTGTGAAAAAAATTGACTAAGTGGCTCTCGAGCAACTTGCCTGAGTGTTGATTACGGTGTTGATGACGCAACACAAACAGCGCGCAGGTCCCCTGTTTTTTTTATTGCACATGGCGTACCTATAGCCTCATCTCGCTGACCAAACTCTTTGTTTAGCACTATAACACTATAGGCGAAACGCCATAAGTGCAAACCATTGCCGAATAAATTTAGCCATGTTTCCCCCAGCTATCGCTACCACTTAGGGATGCGAAAGTTCACTGGCGTTTGCACAGTTTATACACTTTATTGAATGCGCTCCAAAGCGCTTGACGATAAGCCTTTTTGCCTTGCAACGATAATGCATCGACGATATCGGCTACCCCATGCCGTTGCCATAAACTGAGTACTAAAATGGCTTTTTCACTCTGATTCAATCGCTCTTGAGCGCATCGGTCGAGGTGCTTAATATGCACACTTAGCCAACGCTTTAGACTTGGTGCACAGGTACTGTATTGCATTGTATTAGCGACGTATCCAGCTACCAACTGCTCGTCGTAAACGCTGAGTGTATCGATGTTATCACTTGGTTTTGCTCTATACATAGCCCATACCAATTCGGTGTTAAGTTGTTGATATTCACTGCTTAAATAAAACTCTAGGTTGCGATAAAACTGTTGATTTAACTGGCTAAAAAACGCCGAACTGCGACGCGATAACGGCTTTAACATCATCGCCGAGTGTTCACCACTGGCCTTATCGGCGACAAAACCAAGACGTGCCATGGCGTAGCCGTTGCGATACCAAAACGCCAACAACGGCGGGTTCACGCCAAAACTTGTGGCAAGAAAATCGACACCTTCTTGATGGGCGTATTGATGACAATAGGCCAACAAGGCAGAGCCAATTCCTTGGTTTTGCCATGCAGGCAACACAGCGACCCGAGAGATGCGTAAATAGCGATACGAAAACGCATCACTATAGCCTCCGTGGACAAGCAGTGACTGAGGTATTAAGTGGCCTTTCGGGCGACGCTTACCCTGCTTTATTTGCTCGACTAAGTCGCTGTCTAACTCACCTTCACTTAACATCAAACACACGCCACATACGGTGTCTTGATATATGGCCACAACCAGATGCACGTGCTCATCATCGAGTAACAACTTCAAATCACTCGGCTTGGTTTGGTAATGCGCACAGACCAACAATGAGAACACTTGCCTGAGCAATGCTTCATTTTGATACAAGCTGAGAGCCGATAAAACCTTAAAGCAAAGCTGTTGCGGGTTTGCGTTAGCCGCCGTATCAGTAGTCAACTTGGCGTCGAGTAAAAAACTGTCAAAACAATAGCGCTCAAGTTGATCATCATGGCGCCAGCGAATCGGTTGAGCCAAATGCAAATGACGAAAATGCTCTCCAGGTTGACCAAGCGTTGGCAAAAACTTTTGACTGAAGCCTCGACCTGCACCTTCGTAACCATGCACAGTCGATGAAAAAACCAAACGCTGATATTTATTGGCGAGTTCAACCAATAGCGGGACTGGGAAGCCGGCCGCCTCATCAACTAGGATAACCGATGCACTCTGCGTCTGCTTTATCAACACGTCAATCGGAACAAATTCAACACTCGAGCTGTCACGGCTAAGTCGGTGATTGTGTCGACGTAAGTCAGGAATCATTCGCTGCAGTTGTTGATAGTATATTTGCAAGCTTTGTGGGTGCGGTGCGCAAACGATAATGCGATTATTCGCCTCCAGTAATAATTTGGCGCTGGCGATGGCAAGTGCCGATGACTTGCCCCGTCCCCTATCGGCGGTGATCACCAACGGCATTGTCCGCCTTGAGGCAACTCGCAACACGGCTTCTACCGCCTGATGCTGCTCTGTTGTTTTACTCAACGATGAGATATCGAATGCAGCGTTATCAGCTAACACAGAGGGCGTTATTTGCTCTGGCTGTGGCGCGTAGAAAAAATCGCATTCGGCGTTAGTTGTCGTTGCCTGCTCGGCTTTTTCTGTTGTCGTTTGCTCGCCATCTAAATGCTCATTTGTGTCAGCTTGACGGACGATATCAATTTCGCTAAATGCACTCGCTTTAGTAAGCATGCGTTTGATAAACAGACTCGATTGCTGTTGTTCTGGCGTCAATAAGATGACCGCTAAAGACGATGCGATTAACGTGCCAGATAAAGCGGTAAAAGCGTCAACGTGAAACGACGGCTGCCCTAACTCCAAAGAAGCGCCGTTAAAAATTAAACACTGATATTCTCGCCCTAATTTATGGCGGTAGTTTCGGTTATCGTCGCCGTCATCAATGGCAAACGTCAGCAGTTGTTTATCGGCAAACGCTTGACGCAATATGAGAATTTGTTGGTTAAGCCAAGCGGCGTCACCGACTAAGATCAACGCACCTCGCTGTTGACTGGCCGTTAGTTGTGATAAGCGCTCGCTGATCCGTTGTCTCAAAGTAGCCTTCAAAGTTCCCATAGTTAAGCCAGGTTAAACTGCATCTAACCAGCATTCTAGCAAAGCAATCAACGCTTTAAAATTATTTACGCAACGCGATTTTGTTATGGCTTTTATTCGGGGGTGTTGACCTTTTCCGTTCATTTTTGCAGCGAGTTGTTTGGGATTTTTACCAGGCAACGACTGTACAGTTTAGTCATCTAAACAAATAGGCGTTAACAACGTAGAAATTTCAAACAAACGTTGCCCAAAGGGTTCGGCCTAAATTCTCCCTGTTATGTAATATCTGACATCTACATAGATACCTATGCTGCATGACAGCTATTTTGATCAGAAATCATTTAGGTTGAACAAAATTTGTAGCTCAAAGATCAACACGCCCTAGCGAATACACACAGGTCAACTACACTTATAAGCACAGTATCAGGCGTTCGCCTACAGCTCAGAGGTTATATATACCGACAAGGTTTGCAACGCCATTTTACCACCATCTGCGCACACTTGTGCTGATGGTGTTCATTAGTGTAATGATCGAGAAAGCGAATGACTCAGCACGTAGATCCACAAGCGCAAAAACGAGATGAGCGTAATACCTTTATCTTTTTAGCCGTTTTTCTTGCCCCCATATTGGCCGTCATTATCGTTGCCACCTTGGGCTTTGGTATTTGGATATCTCAAATGATATTTGGTCCGCCAGGAATCAGTTAAATGAACCAAATAGCATCATCGACTAACCTCTCTCGGCGAAATTTCCTCCGCGGCAAAGCAACAAGGGCCAGTTCATCACTTAGGTTGCCTTGGGTGAAAAGCGAAGAGGTATTTACAAGTGGCTGCACCCAATGTGGTGATTGCTTAGACGCTTGTGAGCAAAACATTTTAGTAAAAGACGCTGACGGCTTTGTCAAAGTCGACTTTAGTTTAGGCGAGTGTACGTTTTGTCGCGACTGTCTCTTGGTATGCCAACAACCTCTGTTCCGCTCAACGGAAGAGCCTGCTTGGTTCGCCCACTTAAATATAAAAGACAACTGCCTAGCCAAACAAAATATTTATTGTCAAAGCTGTCAAGACAGCTGTGATACTCAAGCGATAAGTTTTCGTTACCACAGCGCGATTCCAACGCCACAAGTTGCTCAAGCAGACTGTACCGTATGCGGAGCGTGTATTGCGATGTGCCCAAGCCAATCGTTAGAACTTATAGCCCTAAATCAGGAGGTCGCTGATGACTGATGTTGAGCAAATCGCCCAACCTAAAGAATACCACGTGGCGAGTTTTATCGGTTTGATCGACATGACTCAACAGCACACTGTTATGCAGTCTATTGAATCAACGCCCGGTGCAGAAATTCACGCCCACAACGAACAAGGTAAAGTGGTGTTTACCATTGAAGCTGATAACCAGGGCGTTATCGGTCAACTCGCCGATCAACTAAAATTGGCTCCCGGTATACTCAGCCTTTCGCCGGTTTACCATCAATATATCGAAGAATAGGATACGACTATGAAACTCAATCGTCGTCAATTTATCAAAGCAAATGCCGCCGCGGTGGCGGCGGCCACCGCTGGCATAACCCTACCGGCAAGTGCCTCTAATTTAATTACCAGTTCTGATATTACCAAATTAAAATGGGATAAAGCGCCATGTCGATTCTGTGGCACCGGTTGCAGTGTCAACGTGGCAACTCTCGACGGTAAAGTTGTGGCTACCCATGGTGATATCAACTCCCCTGTGAACAAAGGATTGAACTGCGTTAAAGGCTACTTTTTATCAAAGATCATGTACGGTAAAGACCGTCTTACTCAGCCGATGCTACGGATGAAAAACGGCCAGTACGATAAAAACGGCGACTTTACTCCGATTGAATGGGATCAGGCATTAGATATCATGGCTGAAAAAGCCAAAGCGGCGTTAAAGAAGCAAGGCCCTAACGGTGTTGGCATGTTTGGCTCTGGCCAGTGGACCATCATGGAGGGTTACGCCGCAGCCAAACTATTTAAGGCAGGGTTTCGCTCCAATAATATCGATCCCAATGCTCGCCACTGTATGGCGTCAGCGGTTGTCGGTTTTATGCGGACCTTTGGTATTGATGAACCTATGGGGTGTTATGATGACATTGAAAATGCGGATGCATTCGTACTCTGGGGCTCAAACATGGCCGAGATGCACCCGATCCTTTGGACGCGCATAACCGACCGCCGCCTCAGTGCCCCTCATGTAAAAGTGGCGGTGTTATCAACCTATCAACATCGCAGCTTTGAACTTGCCGACAACGGCATGATATTTACCCCGCAAACCGATTTGGCGATTCTCAACTACATCGCCAATTACATTATCCAAACAGGTAATGTAAACAAAGACTTTGTCAATAAACACACCCGGTTTAAACAAGGCAATACCGACATCGGTTACGGATTGCGTCCTGAGCATCCGTTGGAGAAAAATGCCAAAAACGCTAACGATGCCGGTGGAGCAAAAGATATCGACTTTAATGAGTTTGCCAAATTTGTCAGCACCTATACCGCCGACTACGTGTCAAAACTGTCCGGTGTGTCCAAAGAAAGCTTGGAAAGCTTAGCGAAAATGTATGCCGACCCAGACACCAAAGTGACGTCGTTTTGGACCATGGGTTTCAACCAACACACCCGCGGCGTTTGGGCCAATAACTTGGTTTACAATATTCACTTACTCACCGGCAAGATATCAACGCCTGGTAATAGTCCGTTTTCGCTCACCGGCCAACCTTCGGCGTGTGGTACGGCTAGAGAAGTTGGTACCTTTGCTCATCGACTACCGGCAGACATGGTGGTGATGAATGCTGACCACCGCAAGAAATCTGAAAAAATTTGGAAGCTGCCCGACGGCACCATCAACCCCAAGCCGGGCTATCATGCGGTGCTGCAAAATCGCATGCTCAAAGACGGCAAAACCAACTTCTACTGGGTACAAGTGAATAACAACATGCAAGCAGCGGCCAATATGAATGAAGAGGGTTATCCAGGCTATCGCAACCCTGATAACTTCATTGTGGTCTCCGATGCCTACCCAACCGTAACGGCTCAGGCTGCAGATTTGATTTTACCAACGGCAATGTGGATAGAAAAAGAAGGCGGATACGGCAATGCCGAGCGCCGTACTCAACTGTGGTATCAACAAGTGCCGGCTCCCGAAGGCGCTTTGTCTGACTTGTGGCAATTAGTTGAGTTTTCAAAACGCTTTAGGGTGGATGAAGTGTGGCCCAGTGAGCTAATCGCCAAGAAACCCGAGTACAAGAATAAAACCTTGTACGATGTACTCTTTGCCAATGGCCAAGTGGACAAGTTTTCACTGGATGAAATTCCCGACGATCGCCTTAATCAAGAGGCGCGTCACTTTGGCTTCTACTTGCAAAAAGGCTTATTTGAAGAATACGCCATGTTTGGCCGAGGCAAAGCCCATGATTTAGCCCCGTTTGACGTTTATCATCAGGTGCGAGGACTGCGCTGGCCTGTGGTGGATGGCAAAGAAACCCTGTGGCGTTTTAAAGAAGGCAGTGACCCATACGTAGAAGCGGGTACAGACTTTCAATTTTACGGTCACAAAGATAATCGCGCGATTATTTTTGCCCTACCTTATGAGCCGCCGGCCGAAGTACCCGATAATGAATTCGATATGTGGCTATCTACCGGACGAGTGCTAGAACACTGGCATTCAGGTTCGATGACTCAACGCGTACCCGAGCTGTATAAAGCGGTTCCGGATGCCGTGGTTTACATGCACCCTGAAGATGCTAAAAAGCGCAGTTTGCGCCGTGGTGATATCGTCAAAATTGTTTCTCGTCGCGGTGAAGTACAAACGCGCGTTGAAACTCGAGGTCGCAACAAACCGCCAATCGGACTTGTGTTTATGCCTTGGTTTGACGCGAGTCGCTTGGTCAACAAGGTGACCTTAGATGCAACCGATCCAATGTCAAAAGAAACCGACTTTAAAAAGTGCGCAGTTCGCATCGAAAAAGTTTAAGGAGACCCCATGAAATATTATTCACTATCTCTAATCTTTTTCGTTTTTATTGCCGTATCTTATACTGTGGTGGCATCAGATAACGACATTGCGACGCTGCGCGACAACGTTAATTTGGAGACACAAAAGACGCCTGAGCCGATCCCAGCAGTAAACAATGACGACATCAAGCGCAGTCGTGCGTACCCAATGCAACCGCCGCTTATTCCGCACAAGATTGACAACTACCAAGTCAATCTCAACGTCAACAAATGCATGTCTTGCCACTCAAGAGCGCGCACTCAGGAGTCACAAGCGCCAATGGTAAGTGTTACCCATTACATGGATAGAGACGGTAACTTTCTCGCGGAAATATCACCGCGTCGCTATTTTTGTAATCAATGTCACGTAGTTCAGCATGACGCCGAGGCTCTCGTAGAAAACCAGTTTGTCGATATGCACAAACTGATGCAGGAAAAACAATCAAAATCCAGTAACAACCCAAGCGACACCAACAAGTAAGGATATGCTATGAAAGATACTATCAAGCGTATATGGCATACTCTCAAGCGTCCGAGTGTGCATTACAGCCTTGGCACGTTAGTGATCGGAGGGTTTATTGCCGGCATTATCTTTTGGGGTGGCTTTAATACCGCTTTAGAAGTAACCAACACAGAGGAGTTCTGTACCAGTTGTCACGAGATGAAAGACAACGTTTATGAAGAGCTCAAACCAACCATTCACTTTACTAACCGCTCCGGTGTTCGGGCCACGTGCCCAGATTGCCACGTGCCTCATAATTGGACCGACAAAATTGCCCGTAAAATGCAAGCGTCAAAAGAGGTGTGGGGTAAGGTTTTTGGCACCATAAGTACGCGTGAAAAATTCTTAGCGAAACGACGCGAACTCGCTGAGCACGAGTGGGCGCGTTTAAAAGCAAACGATTCGTTAGAGTGTCGAAATTGTCATAACTTTGACTACATGGACTTTACCGCACAAAGCAAACGCGCGGCTGTGCAGCATTCAACGTCTCTTGCCTCGGGTGAAAAAACCTGTATAGATTGTCACAAAGGGATTGCTCACGAGTTACCCGATATGGAAGGCGTAGAGGGTTGGTAACAAACTCGTAACCCTAGCAGGCAGCCTATTGGCTGTCAGTCGCCTTGGCGATGATTTAAACATCGCCAAGGGGTTCAAGCGCTTCAAACGGCAATATTACTTACCCGACGAACCGCGATGGTCAGTTGATATAGCTGTAGATTTTACTTAAAAATGACTGGTTTATTAGAGCGATAATAGGTTCGACTGTCGGACTCTGTCCATTTCCCCTGTTTAAAGTATGACGTGGACACCTGTATTCTATCGCCGTCAAGTGTGTTGGTTGAGCGAACTTGCGTGATACCGTCGTCATTACCGGTTACATTTTCATACGCCTCAAATTGATTATCATTGATAATTTCAATGTGTCCATTGGTGTAAAAACCCGCCGTGGTAAAGTAATAGAATACTAGCTGTTGCTGTTCTTTATCCCAGAAAATAAACGATTCACCACCGTATAGGCCGTCGTTTATTGAATGGGTTGTGCGTATCGCCGAGCCATTTAACGCCCTTTGCCAGAGAGCGACATCCACCATGGCAGGCTGCTCGCCCTTAGTCTCAAACGTAGCTTCCCACGTTCCCAAATAAGCCGCAAATATCGCCAATTTATCATCTAAGGCTATTTCATCAGCAGTCGCAGGCTTAACCTGGAGGGCGCCAGTCAACAGCAAACTAGACACGAGTAGTAAGGCAGTAATAAAGTGACGTATCATGACAGTATTCTCCACAATAAACGATTCTACTAACTATAGCAGTCCATAGCCCATATCAGTTAGCCCATATAAAGCGAAGTTGATCGCCTGTTAGCGATACGCTAACTGCGCTAATTACGACAATAAAAAGTCAAACGGCTCAATCCATACCTTCTCTTCGGCATGCACTTTTGCTTGCTCACGCGCCAATAAAATAAAGCAATTAGCCTTGGCGACACTGGTTAATACGCCTGAACTTTGCGTTCCAGTACTTTGAACAACAATTTCGCCTTGCTCGGTAACCGACCAAATCCCACGATGAAACTCCATGCGACCGGGTGATTTTTTAAGATCACTGACAGATTTGGCCAACAGCTTAGCTCGTTCTCGCGTTGTTTTACCTTGCATTTTTTCAATCGCAGGGATTGCCAATTGGTATAACGTCACCGCAGCCGATACCGGATTGCCCGGTAATCCAAAAAACACACTGTTATCCAAACAACCAAAAGCCAGTGGTTTCCCCGGTTTCATGGCGATTTTCCAAAATTCTATTCGCCCTAACTCGGCTAGTATTTGCTTGGTGTAGTCAGCGGCGCCTACTGATACACCACCACTTGAGATAACCACATCAGCCACTGCGTCTGCTTGTCGAAAAGCCGTTCGCAACGCATCGACATCATCGCCAATCACACCAAAGTCAATCACCTCAACCTGTAGTTTGGCTAACATCGCGGTTAATACAAATCGGTTGCTTTCGTAAATCTCGCCGTCGGCAAGCGTTTCTCCGGGGCTTTTCAGCTCATCACCCGTCGCTAGTAACGCCACTTTGACCGGTCTAAACACCGATACATGCGCAACACCAATAGAGGCAAGTAAGCCAATATCCGCCGGTGTAATGGTGTGTCCGCGCGCAAAAATAACACTGCCCAATTTGATATCTTCACCGGCTAAGCGCACATTGGCGCCTTTCACTCCAAGCTTACTAATTGATATGGCTTGCTTTTGCTGAGTGGTTTGTTCCTGCATAACCACCGTATCACAGCCGTCAGGTATTTTGCCTCCGGTCATGATGCGTACACATTGATCCGCTTTAACTTGCCCTTCAAAGGGGCGACCGGCAAACGCAGTTCCAACAACGTTTAATGGTGTCGTATGCTCCTGCATATGTTCAAAGTGAAACGCGTAGCCATCCATAGCCGAGTTATCATAAGGCGGCACATTAACCGGTGCATAAACGGTATCGGCAATCACTCGGCCACCGCTTTGCTCGATTGGCACAGTGTCGATTTCGTCAACCGACTTAACCACGTTTAACAACATGGTTTTAGCTTGCTCGAACGTTATCATGTCCCCCAAAGCGCAGAGATCAGACATAAATAAACTACCCTATATCAATGTGTTGTGGTGATTATTATACCGATAGTGTAGGTAAATTTGGCTCGGCAAACAAATGCATTTACGACGATTATGAGCTTTGAACGATCTTTCGACTAAACTTAAGGGACTATGCAATCGAATTAAAGTCAAAAAAATAATCAAAAGCTCTTTGTATAGCCCATCCCCTTCACCTCGAGGGGGTAGCTATATTGATAAACATTGCACATTTAGTTGTCAATAATCCGAGGGCACAAGCTATGAAATGTCACACTATTCTGCCGTTAAGTGCTGTTTGTTTGGCAATGTTGGCCAGCTATCAAACACGAGCAAATACCGCCAACTCGCTAGGCAATGCGGTAAAAGATAGCCAAGTCGATGTCAACTTTCGTTATCGCCTTGAAGCAGTTGATGAGGATGCCAAAAGCAGCAATGCACTAGCGTCAACATTAAAAAGTCGCTTAACCGTTACGTCGGGCTCAATCGCCAATATTTCAGCCAAGGTCGAGTTGGACAACGTTACCTACATAGGTAGTGAGCGCTTCAATTCAACCGTCAATGGCAAGACCGATTATCCCGTTGTCGCCGACCCCGATGGTACTGAATTTAACCAAGCCTTTTTGCAGTATCACAATAACAACCTCACATTTAGCGCTGGTCGACAGCGGATATTACTTGATGACCAACGATTTGTCGGCGGTGTTGCTTGGCGTCAAAATGAACAGACCTTTGATGGTTATCGGCTGCAATACAGCCCTTTTGACAAATTGAGTCTCGATTTGAGCTACATCTACAACGTCAATAGAATCTTCGGTGAGGACAGTGCTAACTCGGATTTTCACGGTGATATTTATTTGCTCAACGGCAAATATCAGATCAACGATAAGCATAGCGTTACACTGTACAACTACGCATTGGATTTTGATAATGCGAGTTTGCAGTCGAGTAACACCATAGGAGGTATGTACCAAGGGCAATTGTCATTAGTAGGGCTTGGTTTGCAAGTCAAGCTGGCAATGGCGCGGCAAAGTGATGCTGGTGACAACCCGAACAATTACGATGCCGATTATTTTTTAGCCCAAGTATCAAGTAAAATTTCGGTGGTTACTTTTACCCTAGGTCACGAATCTTTGGGCAGTGACAACGGTGTTGGCTTTAGTACACCTCTGGCCACGTTGCACGCGTTTCAAGGCTTCACTGATAAGTTCTTAAACACCCCCGCTAACGGCGTGGTAGACAACTACTTAAAAGTAGCTTGGCCGTTATACGACATTAAATTATCCGCCGCTTACCACTCATTTGACGCCGAGTCTGGTAACGACGATTACGGTGATGAAGTGAACTTTAGCGCGGCATACGCCTTTAACAAACGATATTCGGTACTGGCCAAAGCAGCGCACTACAATGCCGATGACTTGGCTAGCGATACTTCTAAATTCTGGTTAATGTTTAGCGCGCAATTTTAATAGTGCTAAGTAACACATACTAATGAGCGTGCGTGATTGGCTATTAATGCATGTAAACAACACCCATTCTTTGGTGATGTGCTTATTTAGTGTTAACCTTATAGTAAACACGTATTAACATACGACAAATACGCCGAGCCTTGCTCCCTACCCCTGCACATCAGGCATGGGGGTTTGGCCGTAGCAACTCATTGTTATTAATTAATAAGCAGACCGGTAGACGGTCGATTAATTAAGGTGTGGTGCTACCAGGGTTAACGGGGAAACTCGTTAGCCTCCCTACTTTGGAAAGGTGATATGTTAACAGACACATTTGGTCGACGGTTTTATTACCTGCGACTCTCGATTACTGACGTTTGTAATTTTCGCTGCCAATACTGCTTGCCTGATGGCTATCAATGCGAGCACGATAGGCAGTTTCTCAGCTTAGATGAAATATCGCGTACCGTCCGCGGATTTGCTCGACTTGGTACGGAAAAAGTGCGTATTACTGGAGGTGAACCCGCGCTGCGCAAAGACTTGCCTGAAATCATTTCTCGCTGTAAGCAAACCCCTGGCATCAATACCGTCGCTCTGACCACCAATGGTTTTAACATGGATAGTCAGTATCAACACTGGTTCGATGCCGGACTGGATGCACTGAATATATCCATCGACTCATTTGAACCTCGACAATTTGCCGCGATCACGGGAAAAGACAAGTTAGATAGTATTTTATCGGCGATCGACAACGCGCTGACCACCGGCTTTAGCCAAATAAAAATTAATACGGTGTTAATGCGCGAATACAATGCCCATGATTTACAACAGTTTTTTAACTACGTTAAAGACAAACCGATCAGTTTGCGCTTTATCGAATTAATGAAAACGGGTGATAACGGCGACTTTTATCAGCGCCAACACGTCAGTGGTCAGCAATTAAAAAACCAACTGTTGGCGAATGGTTGGATACAGCAGGTACGAGACAAGACAGCGGGCCCTGCAGAAGTTTATCGGCACCCCGATTACCGAGGAACTATTGGCTTGATCATGCCCTACGCAAAAGACTTTTGCGCTAGCTGTAATCGGTTGCGTATTTCCAGCTTGGGCAAATTACACCTGTGTTTATTTAGTGATCAAGGTCTCGATATACGCCAGTATCTACAAAGCGACGATACCAGAGAATTTGAACAACAGTTAGTGGCCTTATTACAAGATAAGAAGGTAAGCCATTTCCTCCACGATGGATACAGTGGCGCCACCAAACACTTATCTATGCTAGGCGGCTAAAGACCAACAAACAGACAATAATAACGAGTACGTGTTCATGGAATTTAAATACGAATGTCTAGGCGTGGTGCTAGCCGGAGGTCAGTCACAGCGCATGGGTCAAAACAAAGCGATGCTGACCCTCAGTGGCGAAACCTTAATACAGCGAAGCATTAACACCCTACAACAGTGTTCGGTTGATAAAGTTATCGTCTCTGGTGCTAACAACGGCGGTGATGCTGATTTAGTCATCAACGCAGGACCTCTTGGTGGCATTTATTCAATTATCACCAAATACCGTCCGCAAAGCCTATTAGTGCTCCCCGTTGACGTGCCCTTTATGGATGCTAAGCATTTGCAACAACTGCGTATTAAAGGCGCACTCAGGCAAAAAGTGACTTATTTTAACGACAGCACCCTACCAGCTTTTATCCCAGTCAATGCGCCTTTTTTACAGTTTATAAACGACCATTTTGGTCATGGCCAATTTCAAGCCAACAGCAAAGGACCATCACTACGCCAGGCATTTAGCCGTGCCGGGCAACAAAGTATCGCATTAACAAATAGCCGCTTACTGTTTAACACCAACACGCCACAGCAATTTGAGCAAGCCAAGCTTATGCTCAGCGACAAGCCATGGCGCGGCTCAATAGAATAATTAAGGACTACTAGCAATGTCAGCAAGTAAACACGCAGAGTTTATTCCGTTACACATCGCCGTATTAACCGTGTCCGATACCCGCAATGAAGACACTGACACATCGGGTAAGGCGTTGGTTGAACGATTGCAACAGGCGGGACACCTGCTCGCTGAAAAAGCGATTGTCAAAGATGACGTCTACCAACTAAGAGCGGTCGTGTCTAAATGGATAGCCGACCCTGCGATACACGTCATCATCTCAACCGGTGGCACAGGATTTAGCCAACGAGACAATACTCCTGAAGCCATTAGCGTATTATTTGACAAGGCCATCGAAGGTTTTGGCGAGGTGTTTCGCCACATCTCATACGGTGAAATAGGCACCTCGACCGTGCAGTCTCGGGCCTTTGCCGGTATGGCCAACCAAACCCTTGTTTTTTGTGTACCAGGTTCAACCAATGCGTGCAAAACGGCATGGGATAAATTGATCGAAGAGCAACTCGATGCCACTCACAAACCGTGTAATTTTGCACCTCACTTAAACCTAACCGACAGATGTCAAAGTCGAGGTTAACGATGAGCACACTCAGTCATATTAATGCACAGGGCGAAGCTAACATGGTCGATGTCAGCGAAAAAGCGATAACGGTCAGAGAAGCGCGGGCGCAAGCCATAGTCAGTATGAGTCCACAAACGGTGGCGCTTATTTCCACTGGTGGTCATCACAAAGGCGACGTTTTTGCTGTCGCCCGAATAGCCGGTATTCAGGCGGCGAAAAAATGTAGTGATTTGATCCCCTTGTGCCACCCACTCATGCTATCGAAAGTACAAGTCGACTTTGAGTTACAGCAATCACTTAACCAAGTTGTGATCACCAGCAGATGCCGTCTAAGCGGTCAAACGGGGGTAGAGATGGAAGCGCTTACCGCTGCCAGTGTTGCGGCACTGACCTTATTTGATATGTGTAAAGCGGTTGACCCAGCCATGGTGATCAGTGACATTAAAGTACTTGAAAAGCAAGGTGGTAAAACCGGTCATTGGCAAGCGCCAAAGCAGGATTGAAGATATGATTAATATTTTATTTTTTGCAGCCGTCAGAGAAACATTAAACTGTTCGCAACTGGCACTAGAGCTCCCCAAAGACAATGCGACGCTAGCCGATCTAAAGCGTTCATTGGCCAGTCGTCAAGGTAAGTGGCAACAAGTTTTTACTGATAAGCTACTCATGTGTGCCGTAAATGAAGTGATGGTCAGTGACGACAACACGCCAATTAAAACCGGTGATACGATCGCCTTTTTTCCGCCAGTCACAGGGGGTTGATATGTCGATAATTCAGGTTTCGGTACAACAAGCGGACTTTGACTACGCGCTTGAAGTTGAAAAACTGGAAGCAGACAACAACAATGATGGTGCTTTGGTCACGTTTGTCGGTCGTGTTCGCAACCGAAATGACGGTGAAAATATTCGGCAGTTAACCCTTGAGCACTATCCTGGCATGACCGAAAAAAGTCTACAGGCCATTGCCGAACAGGCTTGCGAGCGATGGCAACTGGGACGAGTGAGTGTTATTCATCGTTATGGTTGCCTGAACGTTGGTGAGAAAATTGTGTTTGTTGGTGTCACCAGTGCCCACCGGCAAGACGCGTATCACGCCAATGAATTTATAATGGACTATCTCAAGGTTAAAGCCCCGTTTTGGAAAAAAGAAACAACAGAACAGCACGAGCGCTGGGTTGAGGCCAAGGGCAGTGATCAAATAAAGGCGACAACATGGTGATTTGGCGCTTTTGGCTTTGTTGCTGTTTGTTGATTCTCAGTTTCCAAAGTTTGGCAAACGAGCTTCGCATTGCCTGTGCCGCCAACTTTGCCAAGCCGCTTGAGCACCTTTTAACTGAATTTAATAAACAGGTGTCGATAAAACCCAAAGTAAGTATTGGCGCCAGTGGTGTCTTGTATCAACAGCTTCGTCACGGCGCGCCATTTGATATCTTTTTCAGTGCTGATACTCTCAGACCCAAGTTGCTGAAACAGCAAGAGTTAATTGTTGATAACGCTATCGCGACTTACGCCGTTGGACAACTCGCGCTGTGGTCAAACAGCAAGCAAACAGCCATTTCGCTATCGAGCTTGACCAATCACCAAGGGCGCATAGCCATTGCCGATCCAAATATTGCTCCCTACGGTCAAGCTGCCAAAGAGGTACTGGTGAATCACAACTTGTGGCAACACTTTCAACACAAGTTGGTCATTGGTCACAATATCAATCAAACCTATCAACACACCTTGAGCGGTGCGGTCGATTACGGTTTCATTTCGTATTATCAATTACTTAGTTCCGACAGAGGCACGGGTGTGTTAATCGACCCTCAATTGCACCAACCGTTAGAGCAACAAATGGTTATTTTAAAATCTAGTAAAAACATTGAGTTAGCTCGTCAGTTATATCAGTATGTATTATCTGCAGAAGGTCAAGCGATTATCGCCCAATACGGCTATATACAGCCCAGTAATACCTCGGATGTCGACGCGGCAACCCGAGCAACTTGGCCGGCAGAACAATAACAACAAGGTACATCTGTTTTGGATTATTACAATGAATGGCAAGCGTTAATTACAACGCTGAAGCTCGCCACTGTGACCACGGTGATATTGCTCATTATTGGCACGCCTCTAGCGTGGTGGCTTGCGCGCATGCAGTCACGTATCAAAGTGATATTTGAAGCACTTGTGGCACTGCCTCTGGTATTGCCTCCTACCGTATTAGGGTTTTATTTATTACTGCTTTTTTCCCCCGCCTACCCCACAGGTTCGCTATTGCAAAAACTAACCGGATCCTCCTTGGCCTTTTCCTTTACCGGTATTGTTATTGGCTCCATTTTATATTCACTGCCATTTGTCGTGCAGCCATTGCAAAAGGCATTTGAGCAACTTGGCGACAGCCATTTAGAAGCGGCCACTATGCTTGGCGCAGGCCCTGTCGATCGCTTTTTTAGCGTCGTTGTTCCGATGACCAAAGCAACCTTTATTACCGCAGCAAGTTTGGGCTTTGCTCATACCATCGGTGAGTTTGGCGTAGTGTTAATGATTGGTGGGAATATTGCTGGTGAAACACGCGTGTTATCAATTGCATTATTTGATCAAGTCGAGGCGATGAATTATCAAACTGCACATGTATTAGCGGCGGGCCTATTAATTGGCTCAGTTATTCTATTGGCGTTTATTTATTTGCTCAATTATCGTTCAGACAAATCCATTAAGGCGGTTAATAATGCTTGAACTGCGACTATCACTCAATTTTGACAACTTTGATCTGGATATAGAGCAATGCTTTGCGACAAACTCAATAACTGCCATTTTAGGGCACTCGGGCTCGGGCAAAACCAGTCTGTTGCGAATCATCGCTGGCTTAAATAAAGACGCGCGTGGTAGCGTTGTATTTAACCAACGAGTGATGCAAGATGATCAACAATTTATTGCCCCAGATAAACGCCGAATTGGCTTTGTTTTTCAAGATGCACGGCTATTTCCTCACTTAGACGTGCAAAGTAATTTACTCTATGCATTAAAACGCAGGCAACACGGTGACTTGACGTTAGCAACAATCAGTCAATTAACACAGGTAACACCATTACTCACACGACGTGTTGATAAGTTATCAGCGGGTGAAAAACAACGCGTGGCCTTAGCAAGAGCACTGTTGAGCGATCCGCAACTATTGCTGCTTGACGAGCCACTCAGTTCGCTGGACAACCACAGTCGCGGCGCGATGATCAAATTGCTAAAACACATCCATGATACACTCTCACTACCAATGCTCTATGTCAGCCACAGCGTGGTCGAGGTACAGCAATTAGCCGATCATGTGATTGTGATGAGCGAGGGTAAAATAAAACAATCTGGTCATGTTCATCAAGTTCTCAACCAGTTAGAACCGTCACTGAATAACGACTTTAGTTTGCAAACATCATTGTCGCTAACGATCAAACGCCACCTTTATGACTACGGCTTAACCGAGCTGATATTACCACCGCCTCTCGCGCAACACTCAGAGTCAGAAAACCTAACCCTTTACAGCAATATTATCGATCGAAGCGAAGGCTCTATTGTGCGGGCTTATGTTATGGCAAGTGATATATCGATATGTTTAGACAAACCAGAAAATAGCTCTATTAACAATATTATTGCCGCGACAGTGGTCAGTATATCGGCTCTAAGCAATAACCTGGCGTTGGTAAAGGTTGGCGTATTAAATACCCAGTTTTCAGTAACCATCTCTCGATACTCGCAACAAAAACTCGCGTTGGATAACAACAAAACGGTTTACATTCAATTTAAAGCATCTGCGATACGCCATTTATAGCGTTGTGCCTAAGTTGCGTTGACCATAGCCAATAAATGACAACAGTCTATTTTAGTACGGTACATTGAGGTGAATGGCGTAGCAAGTTGACGAGGCTAGTAGTAGGCAAAGAAAAAAGCCCTCTGCGAGGGCTCTTTTCTGTTAATTCATTACTAGTTACTTAAATAATCCCATTTGGCGATCGTTTATTGCGTCTCGCCATCCGCCTAGCCACTCCATTTTGGCATCTGTACTTTGATAGGGGCAGTTTTCTTTATTTTTTCCGGCAAGGCCTGCCTGATAGCCATTAGAATGAGCTCGCTCTAAACGATCGCGTTTTTGTCTTTTCATAGATGACTCCTCTATTATTTGAAGATCGGTGGGTATACTACCACCACCTGGAGACGGTCGAAAAAAAACCACATCGACACATCTAATATAGACGCATTTGAAAGCCCGATGCAACCCCTTAAATAGAAACTATTGAACACTCAATACAAAAAAAGTTGCAGGCGAAACTCGATATTAACGACATAGATAAGGTTTCAATTGATAAGCCAACTGAATAAGCATTTATTAAATATTTTTTAACCCAACAAAAACATAAATTTAGACCATATTAACAACATAACCTTGCACATTATTGGTCATTTACGCTGATTTTGTTAATTTAAAATATAGATTGTTTTAGCTGTTATCAATCGAAAAATATCTATAAAAAAAACGCTTATTCAGTCGCGCAATAACGGCATTAGCATCGACTCTAAACCATTGACTTTCACTTCATAAACCAGCGCTAATTGTTGGCCCAATTTGCCTTCCGGCCAGCCATTGGCATTAAACCAAACGAGATAGGGTTCTGGTAAAAGGAGAAGTTTACGTCCAGCGTATTTGCCAAATGGCATCACCGTATTGATGGCGGCTAACAGTGCTTGTTGATTCATGGCAATAACAGATTACTCAATTTGCAAAGTGCCAATATACCGTTTTTAACGTACTATGAATAGAACGCGAGATTTGACAGAGGTAATAAATATGACGGAATTTAGCAAAGCTTACCTTGCCGGTGGCTGTTTCTGGTGTATCGAAGCACCATTATCTCGCCTTATCGGTGTGCACCATGTTACCTCCGGTTACATGGGAGGGGAACTTGACAACCCAAGCTATGCCGATATTTGCACGGGAACCTCTGGTCACGCTGAAGTCGTTGAAGTTACCTATGATGAAAGTCAATTAAGCTACGCTGATTTACTCAAGGTATTTTTTACCATTCACGACCCCACCCAGCTCAATCGCCAAGGTAATGACGTAGGCAGTCAGTATCGCTCAGCCATTTTCTATACATCTCAGTCACAACAGCAGACCGCTCATCAGCTGATTGACGAAATAGACAACAGCCAAGAGTACTCAGATAAGGTTGTTACCGAAGTCGCGCCTGCTAGCCAGTTTTATCCGGCAGAAGTACACCACCAGCAATACTTTGACAACAACCCGTATCAACCTTATTGTCAGATTATCATCGCCCCCAAGCTTGCCAAACTCGCCCATTTGTTTAGCGATTGGATAAAACCAGATTAAACCAAGTCATTTCTCTGTGCTATGCGCTCGAGTATTGGCTTGAGCAGAATTCGCATGACATATCCAAAACCTTAGCAGCTGACATTGAATGCAGTAGCAACCTGCATAAACCTCTAGCGATCATGAAGGCTATTTTCAGAACATTGACTCCATTAACGTTAATCGCTGAAGTGGCGTTAACGGATGAATCACATAAAGCATTTACAACCGTCTTGTGTCGTTTTGAGTGAGTCACAATAACAGAAAAAGAACATCGTCATTCCATCATGTTTTTCGACTGCAAGAATGCAGGAGGTAGAGCAACGCATGAAACGGTTGCCGAAGATGGAATCTCCTTCAGTTTCGATGTGGCTTGACCGGCCGAAAAGTGCTGTGAGTTCAACTGGTGAATGGATTAAAGCAATTCATGAACAACCAAAAATTCCGTTTCAACAGATATATGAACACAACAGTCTTTCCGATGATGAGATAGCTGCTTAGGACATGTATCTAGGTGCTATTGATCCATACCGTTACAATACCTTCAGAGGTATAGGAAAGCATGGAGTATCTCATTCAGCAAAGACAGCGCAAATGGTCTAATTAATTCAACTCAGCGGTTAGGTATCGACTGCATTATTTAATTTTTGCTCGTGAAGCATTTTTATATTTTTCTTCACATTCTATTCACAATGGCTTTGCTAATTTAGCGAACAGTCAATTTGTTGGAGAGAAATAATGAAAAAATTACTACCTGTATGTTTTAGTGTTTTAACTACCTTTGCTAGCTTAGCTGCTATTGCTGATGATAAAAACGTATTGATGGTGTTAAGTAGCTATGGCGAGAAAGACGAACAAGGTGAATTGATCAAACCGGGCTACGAGTTTGATGAAATGAGTAAATCTTACCTAGTCTTTAAAGCGGCTGGTATCAATGTCACCTTTACGTCCCCTAATGGCGGTGTGTTAATTACCGATAATTTTGATAAAGAAAAGCCCTATAACAAAACCTTTTTAGAAGATAAAGCAGCGGTTAAAAAACTCGATAATTCGATTGAGCTTAGCAAAATTAAGCCGGCTAACTATGACGCCGTTTACGTTGTTGGTGGTAAAGGTCCTATGTACGATTTAGCGGTTAACCAAGAGCTTAAAAGTATCATCAAGGAAATATATCAGCAACAAGGTGTGGTCGCCGCTGTTTGTCATGGCCCTGCTGCATTACTTGACATCAAATTAAACGATGGTAGTTATTTGGTGGCGGATAAACGAATTTCTGCCTTTACCAATTTAGAAGAAGGGGCGTTTACTAAGAAATGGCAGTTACCTTTTTCTTTAGAAGATGATCTTATCGCTCAAGGGGCAAAGGTGATTAAAGATGGTTTAATGCTTAATCAAGTAAGTGTTGATGGTCGCTTGATCACTGGCCAAAACCCATTCTCAACGGCAGATAGTGCTATAGCGGTCGTTGAAAAACTCGGCTTACCAACGCAAGGTTTGCCAACGTTTAAAGATGACAACACCATTAAACTGGTTGAACGTTTTTATTTAGATAGTGTGGGAGCTAAACAGGAGTTTATTACCAACAAACAAAACTATAACCCGATGTTACTTGCCATGTTTGGTTTTTATCAGAGTCAACATGCCAGTACAGAAATGCAGCGCAATGTTGCTTTGATGCTAATGGAATTAACTCAGCCTGAGATTAATCATCCGATGTTAGCCCTTGCAATTGCGCAAACCTACCTTGATAAAAGTGATTTATCCACCGCAACGCAATTATTACAGCAAGCACGCAAAAACTTCCCTGATAACGAACAAGTTTCAGAGCTGCTTAATAAGGTTATTAACTCATGAATGGGTTCAAAAATAATTGGAAGAAAATTATGACAACATTAGCAGGCATATTTATTGTATTAGGTGGAATTTGGTATGGCATTTGGGGGCTAAAAGATTATCAAGTAACACCTGAAATTATCGAAAAAAGATATAGTTATCAAAACGGGTCGATTGATATGGATATGGTCAAAATTGATGATGATCAGTTTGAGTTTACCTACACCAGTTTTGATGGCGCTAAAGTTAATGGTCGCATTGCTTATCCAAAAGCCTTAAGCGCCAACAAAATACCGGTTTTGTTGGGCGTACATGCGATGGGGCGAAGTGAGAATCGTTGGTGGATGGATAGCTTCAAAGAGCGTCCGACATTAGAGCAAACGCATAAAATTACCGAGCAGGCACTAGCTAATGGCTTTGCTGTGATTGCTATTGATAGTCGCAACCATGGTAAACGTAAAGAGTTAGACAACAGCGTTATCGATATCATAGATAATATGCATATTTGGGGAGAGCGAGAGCCTTATGAGCAAATGATCATTGATACCGTTAAAGATCATCGCGTGTTATTAGATTGGCTGGATCAACAACCTCAATTCGATCAAACACAAACCCGTGTTGCCGGTTATAGCATGGGAGGTCATGTTGCGCTACTTCTTGCCGGCATTGATGAGAGAATAGAACACGTTTTATCGATTGTGCCACCATACCTTGATGATAAAGTTGCGATTGTCGCACCCAAAAATATCGCAAATGGTTTAGATATTGATAAAGTATGGTTAGTGACAGCCAATGATGATGAATATGCATCAAGTGAACAAAATAGCGATTTATTCTCTTTATTTTTAACTGAAGATAAAAAGCACATTACCTTTGATAGTGGTCATCTTTTACCAAACGGCTACTATCAACAACTTTCAGGGTGGTATCAGTGAAGGCGACAGAATTAAAAGTTCTCGTGGTCGAAGATAATGTTGCAATTAGTCAAAATATTGCAACGTTCTTCGAAGCTAAACATATTTTATTAGACTTTGCCTATGACGGTGAACAAGCTTGTCAATTGGCATTAAGTCAATATTATCATGTCGTCGTTTTAGATATTGCAATGCCGAAAATGGATGGTTTAACGGTCTGTAAAATTTTACGGGAAAAATCAGATCGTCATATCCCTATCATCATGTTAACGGCTAGAGATACTTTAGATGATAAGTTAACGGGCTTTGCTCAAGGTGCGGATGATTACTTAACCAAACCTTTTGCACTTGAAGAGCTTTATGTTCGATGTCTTGCGCTTGCTCAACGTCATACGTTAAATCAGCCGAAAGTGCTCACCCTAGGTCAAGGCGAGCAGCTTTTATCCCTCGATATATCGAGAAAAACGGTGACAAGAAATCATCAACATGTGCATTTGCAGCCTATCCCTTTGATGATTTTACAAATCTTGATGGAGGCCTATCCAAGAGCTATCACCCGTAGCGAGCTGTGTGAACGAATTTGGGGAGATGAACAAACGTCATCGGATGCTTTACGTTCGCATTTATATCAGCTCAGAAAAGCGCTTGATAAGCCTTATGCGCACGCGATTATTAAAACCATGCATGGCATAGGTTTTAGTTTATCTTTAGAGTCTCAATGTTAAATGAAGGCTATTATGTTTTCTAACCAAATTCGTACACGTATTCTGGTCTATTTTATTACCAGCGCGACCTTAATTAGTTTACTTTTCTCCGGTTTATCATTGCTTTTTAGCTACCATGTTGAAGATTCATTGTTTTATAAATTATTAAATAATGAGATGAGCCAAGTGCAACAGCAGTTGAATAAAGGGTTGTCACCAAGCCCTAGCTTATCTTTTGTAAAATATTATCAATCGACTGAACAGTTACCTATTTCTGTTCAAACATTACTGAATGAAGAGCCGGAACGAATTGAGTTTCCTGGACAAAACCAGAAACACTATCATCTAAAGAAATTACCAGAAGGATTTTTACTAGCAGAAGTCAGTGACTATTTAGTTGTGCGCAGCATCAAAGGAAGTATGGCGAAAACCCAACTGGTGTTTCTATTGGTTATTGGCGTTATTGTCGCGTTAATGTCATGGTCGTTAGCTAAGCGCATTGTTAAACCTATGGACAAATTGGTTAGCATATTATCGAAAGTTCAAGAGCAAGAGTTACCGAAAGGGTTTTCTAAAGATTTTGCCAATGATGAAATCGGTTTTTTTGCTAAAAAATTAGATCAAGCCATGGTGAGAATTAGTCAGTTTATTGAGAGAGAACGGCATTTTACTCGTGACGTCTCTCACGAGCTACGCACCCCTATTGCGATTAACCAAGGTGCGTTAACGTTATTAAAGGCAACTGAGTTAACGAAAGAGCAAAGCATATTAGCTAAGCGATTAACAGATGCCCAAATACAAATGCAGCAATGTATTGATGGCCTATTAGCGCTTGCTAGAGAAGAGAGTTTTCAATATGACGATATCGCGATTTTACCGATCATCGAACAATGTATATTAGAGCATCATAAGGCAATAGAAGGTAAAGATATTGAGCTAGACCTTGATATTGAGCCTAATGAGAACGTTTTCGGCAGTAAATTAGCGATGCAAATTGTTATTGGAAATTTAATTTCTAATGCCTTTCAACATACCGAGCAGGGGGTTATTCGCATTCAATATCAATCAGGTAAACTCACGATTAAAGATTCCGGTGAAGGGATTGCCCCTGAGTTATTATCGAATGTCTATCAATCAGGCAGTAAAGGGGAAAGCAGTACAGGTTTTGGTATTGGCTTGTCATTGGTAAAACGACTTTGTGAGAAAACCAATATGAAGGTTGATATTTCATCTGATCAACAAGGCACTGAAATATGCTTACTTTGGTTAAAAGCACCTGCAATTTCGGTATAGTTGTCACTGATTTGGTAACTTATTCCTGTCCAAAAGCGAGTTAGTTGAACGTATGTTATTTTGGTTTTATTCGTTGTGTGAATATGTAGCTAAATGGCACTAATCGGCCGTAGAAACCAGCCAGTATATATATCTATGGCTATTAACATTTAGGTCATGTGACATTGGCGGCTGAGATGAGAATCTAGCCGCCATTTAGAAAAAAATGACTGAATTAATACATCATCGCAAACAGTTTACGACGATAGGTTGATGCCAATTTATCACCGTCAGGTAAACCGGCGATAACATCAAGTAATAGCTTTTTCGCTTCTTGGTCACCACTGTCTTGCTGTAATAAACCGTACAATAAAACCAGCGCTTCTTCTTGTCGATTAACTTGCGAGTACTGTACTGCCAGTTCTATTTTTATTTCACGACTGTCAGGTTGCTCGGCAAGTCGCTGTTCTAAGGCGACAATTTCTGGTGAGTTACTCGCTTTTTCGGCAAGCTCTAGCTTGGCTAACAACGAGTGATAATAGCTATCTTGATCAACCATTAATACGCTATCGAGCAAGCCTTTGGCGTCTTCCAGTTTGCCTGATTGTATGTAGGCGTCAGCAAGTGCTTTATTGATATCTGCACGCGTATTGTCAATTTCTCTGGCGCGACTCAATGCGGTTAGAGCGTCTCCTAACTGCGCATCTCGCAACGCTTTTTGTCCTTGTTCGAGTAAGCTGTCTTCGGCTTTCGGTAAAAACTTGGCGAGAAACTCATCGACTTGCTCATCGGTTTGGCCTCCAGCAATACCATCAACGGGCTGCCCTTCTTTGACCATAACGGCAGTGGGTAGTGACTGAATGCCAAACTGTTGCGCGATTGCTTGTTGCGTCATGCAATCCACCGTTGCTAAGGTAATGATATCGCTGACATTGGCTAGTTTTTTCGCCAACATGTCTTTCAATTCAATACTTTCGGGAATTTGTTCAGCAAAAAATGTGACTAATACGAGCTTGGTTTGTGACTCTTCTAACACCACTTGTTGAAAGTTTTCGGGGGTTAATGCAATCAAAGCTTGTGTCATGAATTACTCTCTTTTAATTAGGGGGTAGTTATTAAATAAGGATGAAATAGCCAAAATACAAGTCGGTGCTTGCGAATGATTCGGTTAAATGGTTGTTGGCTCACAACTTCGCGCCGTTATACTTAATCAAAGCCGTCAATACCACACTGCTCAAACCGCTATTAGTTAATTGTCGATAATAATCAGTATATTTACAGTAAAACGAACCATTTTTGATTACAATAAATGCACAACTTAGCAGTAATTATTGAGATTTATCATGGAACAAGAAATAACCGATGCAATTGTAATGATTAACCAAGAGCAACGCCTATTTGCCTTAACCACCGCCCAAGGCGATTGGGTTGTGTGTGACTCTGAGCAAGACTTTGCCGATGTATTACCTATTTGGGCGAGTAGTCAACACGCTCAGCGCTTTTGCGTCGATCAATGGCAAGATTATCAAGTGGGTGAAATTGACGTTGAAACGTTTTTAGAAGAATGGGTTGCTGATCTCAATGACGACAATGTTGGTATCGGGGTTAGTTGGGAACTTGACAAAGGCGGTATTGAAATGAATGTTATCGACTTCGCCAAATTGTTAGCTAAAGCCCTGTAACGCTGTAGCCATGGTGGCCATATCATGGCCATCGCGCCATATCTCAACAGCGCTACCTCAACGCTGTATGATCCACCCGACGATCAGCGCGTAACCGATCTCGCATACATAAATGCAAAAGAGATGGTGTTGACCCAAACTGACAACACCACTCTCAGGTTAATAGTTATTGATGTCACCTATCTACGGCTTTCGAGAAAATACCGCCATGAGCTTAGACCTTGTTAGTTATGTTAGCTCATCTTTACCCAGTATAAATACGATAAAGACGACGAATAACATCACAACATGGGTCGATGAAAATGCACTGAGACTGGTCTGAGAAAATCCCCCGGCCAGTTTATCAAGGTCAAACCACGCGGTAATTGCCTGTGGCTCAAGAGTGAATAAAACAACGGCTAGCCAAACCAACATCAACAGCGTTAATGCCAGCCAAACAATGAATCTGTTACGCTGACGTCTTTGCAAGCGTTGTAACACTTGTTGCCTAAATTTAGGGTCATCAACAGATGGCATTGGCTGCTTTAATAGTGAGTCTAAATCGATATGTTCATTCATTTAGGCTACTCCTTTATAACAGTCTTTCAACTGCTGCTGCATAAGTTCTTTACCGCGATTACAGTGAGATTTTACCGTGCCTAACGGCATATCTAATAACTGACTTATTTCCGACTGGCTGTAACCTAACGTCAAGTGCATGGTGATTACCGCTCTTTGGTTGACTGAAAGTGACGACATCAATCGGTAAATCAATTGCTCCTGTGCTAATGTTTCATCGACATCGGCCACCGTGGTGTGCAATTGCTGTTCACTTACGCTCTGATGCACTAAGGTATTTTTTCGT
This sequence comes from Thalassotalea ponticola, assembly GCF_041379045.1. Lineage (NCBI taxonomy): Bacteria > Pseudomonadati > Pseudomonadota > Gammaproteobacteria > Alteromonadales > Colwelliaceae > Thalassotalea > Thalassotalea ponticola. The sequence goes on along the minus strand of NZ_CP166871.1, from coordinate 876,660 downwards.
TGCTCCGATAACACCTTGAGGTATTGCCGATAAGCAATGCGATACAACCACGATTTAAATGCCGACGTGTTATTGAGCTGTCCGAGTTGTTGATAGGCAATAATGAAGCTTTCTTGGGCGATATCATTGGCCAAAGCGATATCACCAGCGGTTAAACGCCGGCAATAGCCGAGTACCTCTGACTGACATTGACGCACAATGCGATCAAATACACGTCGGCTTTGCTGCAGTTGAAACTTAGCGATTAAGCTGTCTAACATGATAAATGATTGCTATTGGCCTTTATTGGCCATTTTTGCCAGTAACAAATAACCAATCCCTATTGCCAACGGAAACATGGCTATCGCCGCGATGTCGCGATCGACATCGCCTATATAGGAGTATAGAGCAATACCAATCGACGCACACACCAACAGGATACCCCGCTTAAAGTCACTTTGCGGATTCTGTTGCATCTGTAATAGTTGCTCCACACTTGAAGGAGATATGCCCTCGCCTTTGTCTAAGGCTTTTTGAATAGTTTGTTGAAACACAGCTTTGTTTTTGTGGTTGTAAAACACAATCAACCATATCACAACACCTACGGTCGCAAATAATGCAATTGGAACTAGATCGCTCGCCATAATAAAATCCTCTGTTAACTTATTTGTATGATGTTATAAAGTAAGAGGCGATTTATAGAGTGATCGGATGCAGTAAAATAAAAAAAACCAACGTTGGCTGATAAACGTTGGCTTTCTTGGATACAAATTAAAGCATTAATTAGAGCATTCTCGCGCCATCGTTTTCCACACCACAGGCTCCCAATAACCACCTGATTTTAAATCTGTTTTTTGCTTCCTGTTAAACTTTGCCGCCAGGTAATACTGAGTATTGGCTTTTACGTCAACTTCGATAATTTTGTAATTCAACATTCCACTGCGACGACGCGTAAACAGATCATCATGGATATTTTCCATTACTTTAATTTTGTGTTTTCCAACTGGTAGAAAAAATGTATGGCTGTTTGACTTTACTGGATCGTCGTCAATCGTATTTACCTTTGCAGGATACAAATCTTTGGTTGTGGGGGTTGGTTTGTTGACACTGACAATACCACATTGCACCGCTTCAGACGTTGCTGATTGCTGGTCTTTAGCGTTCCCTGTGCTGGCAAACAGCGCCATTGCAAAGGTACCAATAGCCACAACGGTATGACGTATTTTCATGAATAGTTCCTCTTCAAAAATGCATTTGGTTCGTCAATTCTGGGTAGAGTAAATCTACTTGTTAAGATAACGAAGCCAATACAAAGTTCCTTAACCCTATCGCGACGTCTTTTAGCTGCAGCTACACTTTAGGGCATTGATTTGATAGTGTTTTTTACACCTCACCATAACGATATGAAAAAAAAACATAAAAATCAAGGAGGTAACTTTGTCATGGTTGATAGCGGCGATATCTATCGGCCGCTTACCGTGTTTAAATGCCTACCTAACCTATATAGTCAGCCATTAACATCAACAAGGTACGATATTTGCTTGTTTCACTTTGCTATATCCTTAGAGCCAACTGGCTTGTCATAGCGCACCAAAACTGTGCACTCGCCTAGTAATAACCAACCGTGACTGCACAATGTTTAAACACGAGGGGATGAACATGTTAAATAAGAAATTTTTTAAAACCAAAAACGAAGCAGAAGTCACCTTTGCCTTCGCCAGAGACGACATCAATGACGTACTTTTATACGCGGACTTTAATAATTGGCAACCGATAAAAATGAGTTATGTTAAGTCGAGCAACAGCTTTAAAGCAAAAGTTCGATTACCCAAAGACTGTGAATTTGAATTTCGCTATCTGCTCAATGGCTCAGAATGGGAAAACGACTACTGTGCTGATGCCTATCGCGCTAATGAATTTGGTAGCGACAATTCGATAGTCTCTACGCATACACACTGCGCTTAGCGGTGTCTGTGGTTTTGGCAGGTGCGCAAGAGACTAGCGTACCTGCCCTCGTATTACTCACCGAGTTATTTTCCGCGACGAAAACCCCGTTAAAAACTTGTTAATAAACAGGTGATTTTTTGTTTTTCTTACCTTACTATCTACTTATTATCAAAATAAAAGGTCGTTACTATGCCCATTACATCACATCGTTATATCAGTAAGTTAACTCGCGATACCTATGCTCTCATTCTCGCAGGTGGCAAAGGATCAAGACTTTACGAATTAACCGATTGGCGAGCCAAACCAGCGACCTTTTTTGGCGGTAAATTTCGCATTATCGACTTTCCACTGTCTAATTGTATTAACTCAGGAATTCGCCGCGTAGGAATTGCCACGCAGTACAAATCTCATTCGCTTATTCGTCATATAAACCGCGCCTGGGGCCACTTCAAAAAGGAGCTTGGTGAATCAGTTGAAATTTTACCGGCATCACAACGCGATGGTGATCGTTGGTATGCAGGTACCGCCGATGCGGTATTCCAAAATATCGATATTATTCGTCATGAACTGCCAAAATACGTGATGATTTTGTCCGGTGACCACGTATACAGAATGGATTACGGTGAATTAATTGCCAAGCATGTTGAAACCGGTGCGGACATGACTGTGTGCTGTATTGAAGTACCAACCGAAGAAGCCGCGGGTGCCTTTGGCGTGATGACTGTCGATGAAGAAAATCGGGTCCAGCGTTTTGACGAAAAGCCCGAACACCCATCACACGTGCCGGGCAAGCCAGGGGTAACGCTAGCATCAATGGGCAATTACGTGTTTAACACCGAGTTTTTGTTTGAACAGTTAAAGCGCGACAACGAAAAAGAATCATCAAGTAAAGATTTTGGCCATGACATCATTCCAGAAATCATAAAAACCAGCAAAGTATACGCTTATCCATTTATCGATTCAGACACCGGTGGCCAACCGTACTGGAGAGATGTTGGTACCTTGGACTCGTTTTGGCAAGCCAATATGGAATTGGTCGAACCTAGCCCGCAGTTAAACATGTATGATGCCAACTGGCCGATTTGGACATACCAAGAACAAACAGCTCCGGCAAAGTTCATTTTTGACGAAGAAAACCGACGCGGTCTAGCGATTAATTCAACGGTGTCAGGTGGTGTCATAGTCTCAGGCGCCACCGTCAAGTCGTCTCTGTTGTTTTCGCAAGTTCGAGTAAATTCATACAGCTACGTTGAGCAAGCGGTGGTTTTGCCGGGTGCGGAGATAGGCCGAAACTGTACCATTAAAAAAGCCATTATCGATCGCAGCGTGGTTGTTCCTGAAGGACTTACCGTTGGCGTCGATAATGAGCAAGACAAAGCCAATGGTTTTCGCGTGACCGAAAAAGGCGTGGTCTTGGTCACGCGAGATATGATTGCCAACTACCTCAGCAAGCAGCAAGGTTAACACGTGAGAGTGTTAATGGTGGCATCGGAAAACGATGCATTGAAAAATGGTAAGGTGGGCGGTATCGGTGACGTGATTCGCGATATTCCTAAGTTCCTAAGTGAACAAGATATCTGTGTTGATGTTATCACACCGGGTTATCAGTACCACGCATTGGCCAATCCTTCGACACTTATTGACGCTGTTGACGTGCCGTTTCGCCAAACTAATGAACGGGTTGATTTATATTATCTCGAGCAGCAAAGCAGTGACAAAATAGGTCAGTATGTTGTTGAAAATAAGCTATTTTGCCAAGGTCAGCCCGGACAAATTTATTTTGACGACGGCGATGATAAACCATTTTATTCCGACGCCAACAAATTCGCTTTATTCTGCGCCAGTATTTGCGAATTATTAATTGGTCCATGGCAAAACCGATATGACGTGGTGCATTTGCACGACTGGCACAGCGCAACAGTTCTTGTGCTCAGCCGATTTGAACCGAGGTACAAGGCGGTTGAGCAATTGCACAGCGTGTATTCTATTCACAATTTAGCCATACAAGGGATACGCCCTTTGACCCAGACAGAGTCGAGTTTGCGCGCTTGGTTCCCCACTCTGCGCTACGACGAGAGTATCTTAGCCGATACGCGCTATAGCGACTGCTACAATCCGACTCGGGCAGCCATAAATTTGGCCAATGTGGTACATGTGGTGTCGCCCACTTATCGCCAAGAAGTCATCCAAGCCAGTGATCCAGACCGAGGTTTTATCGGCGGTGAAGGGTTGGAACAAGACCTGCAGGTCGCCGATCAACAACACCGCTTGGTTGGTATTCTAAACGGCTGTGATTACACACAAACCATACCGCCAATCGTTGCTAATAAAGAACTGCTCACACTTATTAAAGAACAAATCAGCGGGTTACACGGTGTCGATAACTTTGTTCGCGCCTCGCACTTTATTGCCGAAAAACGCTGTCAGCAATGGCAACAACACAACGCAAGTGGGCCGTTAATTATCAGTGTCGGTAGGATCACCGAACAAAAATTAAAATTGGTGTTTGAAACCAGTGAAAGCGGCTATGTACTCGATGACATCATGGATAATTTACAACGTTTTAAGGGGCGTATGATCATTCTAGGATCGGGTGATGCGCAACTTGAGCAAAGAATAACCGAAGTGATGAAACGCCATGACAACCTTCTGTTTATCAATGGCTTTTGTAGCGGCCTTTCTGATCAATTATACGTCAACGGGGATTTGTTTTTGATGCCCAGTTCGTTTGAACCCTGCGGTATTTCACAAATGTTGGCAATGCGCGCAGCAACGCCAGTGATTGCCCACAAAATCGGGGGCTTAAACGATACCGTGATCCACTTGCACAATGGCTTTCTGTTTTCTGGCAACAGTGTGAATGAGCAAGTCAACGGGTTACTCGAAGCTGTCACCTTGGCGTTAACCATGTATCAGCAAGACAAGGTGCAATTTAACAAACTGTGTCAACGAGCAAAAGCCGAGCGTTTTTTGTGGCGCGATTGCATTGATGCTTATATTAGCCTGTTATATCAACCGTCAATGGCGATACCCCCCTAACAGAAAAGCGCAGTCTGCAAATGCTAACTGCGCTTTTATTTAACCACCATAACAGATGTGTTATTTGCCACCTAAATTGGTTCTATCGAGTCGTTTTGAAAACTCATCTTGTTCAATAACAAAATCTGAACAGTGGGTTATGTAAGGGTGATCTTCTAAGAAGATTTCTATCGCTCGACGAACTTTTAATGAAATGAAATCAATTTTGTCATCAAAGAAATTTTTTCGTTGATCTTCACAGTCAAAAATACCAATAACATCGCCATTCGGCGCAAAAATAGGACAACACAATTCCGATTTCACTTTTGCATCACAACGGTAGTAGGGACCGGTATGGTTATCAACATCAGCGATGTAATACGGGCGCTTTTCCATAATGACTCGGGTATTAATAGAGCGTTCGAGATACTCTTCAGAAATATCAAACTCCGCTTTGCTCATTTCACCGTTGTACACATACTTCACTAACTTATCGCCGTGGCGCAGGTAAATGCCAAACCAAAACACGTCGGTCTTAAGGTGAATCCAACGCACCAATCGACTGAGTCGGGCCAATAAATCGAGTAAATGTTTGCGTTGTTGTTGCTCGCTGATACCGTCGGTTTTAGTGAGGTATTGCTCTAAGTTATAGGTACGACCGGGCTCTTTAAAAATAGGACAGGTTCCATCTTCATTGAGTTTGGGTTCAATATAACTGAGTAGGTGTTCGTGATTGTCCAACGCATTAATTGGTTCGTATAAAACCCCAAGAATATCAAACAATCGCATAATAAAAACTCCAATAAATAACAGACCAAGACAGAACTGGGTTAACAAACATAACCACCTAGACATTTAGACATCTAAATGGATAGCTGTATTATACTCAAGTAATCGCATATGCCAACTGTTTTTCGCGCTGTATCACCGATAAGATAGCCCACTGAGCAATAACTATTATCATCTCGTCTAACCGAAACGGTGATTTAATCTGGCTACTGTCATCTAAGTGTTTGCCTTGTACGTACTAAGTACTGTTATACTGATAAAAAAATCACTTGGAACCGCTATGGAAAACGTATCACCACTATCAAGTCAATCATCGACGAAACTGCAATTAAACGACGCTATTATTGATATTATCAACCTTAGATTGCGAACCTATATCGGCTTTAACCCAGAAGAACTAACCAAGCAGCAAGATATCGTTATCAACGCTCAAATCAAGTACCCAGCAAATGATGCGTGTCAAACTGACCAAGAAACCCAAGCGCTAAACTATAAAACGATCACCAAGGCGATGATACATCACGTCGAAGAAGGACATTTTAAGCTGCTTGAAAAATTAACCAGCGATTTGCTTGAAATCTGTATGGAAAACCCATCCGTCAACTTCGCTAAAGTAACGGTAGAAAAGCCACATGCACTGCGCTTTGCTGATTCGGTATCACTAACTCTGAGCGCCAGCCGCAAATAGCGATTGGGAGTGACGCATGCAAGCACACCACAACAAACACACCATTATTATCACTGGAGCGGGACAGAGATTAGGCCTGCATACGGCTAAAGCTTTAATAGCAAAGGGTTATCACCTAGTCATAAGCTACCGCACCCACAAACCAGGTGTCGATGAACTGTCTGAGCTTGGTGCTGACTGCATTCAAGCCGACTTTGCCACTGACCGTGGTATTGGCGACTTTATTGAGACCATCAAGTCGCGCTACGCGAGTATCAGAGCAATCATACACAACGCGTCAGATTGGCACCCTGAAAACGACAAACTCGATGCCAGTGCCCTGATGACGGCGATGATGCAAGTGCATGTCCACGCGCCGTATCAACTGAATCTGGCCTTGGCTCCAGCGTTACAGCGTTTTAGCGAACAACAAAATATGTGCAGCGATATAATCCATTTAACCGATTACGTCGTAGAAACGGGAAGCAGTAAACACATAGCTTATGCCGCCAGTAAAGCAGCCTTGGCCAATCTTGCGTTGTCATTTGCGAAAAAACTTGCCCCACACGTCAAAGTCAACTGTATCGCTCCATCGCTGCTAAGCTTTAACGAATGGGACGATGAACAGTATCGAAAAAAAACGGCGCAAAAATCTCTTCTTGGTATCGTTCCCGGAGAGGCTGAAGGTGTAGAAGCCATTGTGTGGTTACTACACAGCAAATACGTTAATGGCAGAACCATTCACCTTGATGGCGGACGTCACTTGCGATAATTAGAGAGTTTTAGATGAATAAAGTAACAGAGCAGTTAAAGCGTAAAAACAACGATACCTTGATTAGTGATGAGGCATTACTGGTGCAAAAAGCCCTAATTAAGGCTGGCTTGGAAACACCGGTTAAAGACAACTCTCTCACGTCAGAGCAGAAATATCAGCGAATCAAAGCAAGCTATGTCGATATCTGTCAAACTCTAGGGCTCGATCTAAATGACGACAGTTTACAAGAAACGCCACACCGCATTGCAAAAATGTTTATCGGCGAAATATTCAGCGGTTTGGATTATCAGAACTTTCCCAAAGTAACCACCATCGACAATAAAATGAAACTGGACGAAATGGTGATGGTTAGGGATATCGATGTCATTAGTACCTGTGAGCACCACTTTGTCACCATCGATGGCACGGCGAAAGTCGCATATATCCCCAGTGATAAAGTGATCGGTTTGAGTAAAATCAATCGCATTGTGCGATTTTTCGCTCAGCGCCCGCAAGTGCAAGAGCGCCTCACCCAGCAAATATTGATTGCCTTAAAAACCTTACTCAATACCGAACACGTGGCAGTCACCATCAACGCGACCCATTACTGCGTCAAAGCTCGCGGTGTTATGGACAGCAACTCCAGTACCACGACAACGGCTCTAAGTGGCTGTTTTAAAGACAACCTGGCGTCTCGTAGTGAGTTTTTAAAAGGCTAACAAATTCATCTCTTTTTCGTTTGATATATGCCATACTCTAATTCGTTTGTTAAACGGGTGAGTATGGCGATGAAAAAAATAAAGAACGAAGCACAGCTATTGAAAGTAGCCTTACGCGTAGGTGAAAATTACGCGGTAAAACAAGGCTATAACGCTTTTTCGACCACTGATTCTTCAAAGCAAAAAATTGAGGCTCTGTACCGCTTGCTGGTACATGACAAACTCCTTACTGCCGTTCCCGTTGAGCAAGAAAATCTATTGATGATGAAACACAAGCTGGCCCTTTGGGTAGCCAGTAAGTTGCCTGACGAACACCCACTTCGACAATAACACAAAAAAAAGCGCGTACATCGATGTATACGCGCTGTTTATGGTGTTGCATCCGCTAGTTAGATAAGTGCATCAACAAAGTGCTCCCTCCTTTGTTGGCGTCTACCGAGCTTTGCGAGCAACAAAGTGCACCGTAGATGTCGAGCGCTCTAAAAATGCCCCTTCGCAATAACACAAATAATACAACCACAGATTTTTGAAACGCTCATCGTAGCCAAATTTGAGTAATTCCTGCCAACTGGCTAAAAAGCGCATCCGCCAGCAACGCAGTGTTTTAGCGTAATCCAAACCAAAATCGTCAAGTTGATGTAACACCATGTCGGTTTTTTCTTTTAGCTTTTTGCTCATCAGCTCAAGCGATGGCAAAAAGCCACCAGGAAAGATATAGCGCTGAATAAAGTCGACATTGTTGAGGTAATAATCAAAGCGCTGATCAGCTATAGTAATCGCTTGAATCAGCATTTTACCGCCGGGTTTTAGCAACTGATTACACTGACTGAAAAAGTTATCCATATATTCATAACCAACCGCTTCTATCATCTCTATAGAAACCAATTTATCATATTGGCCGGTCAGATCTCTGTAGTCTTTCTTTAACAAGGTAATTTTATCTTCTAGGCCAAGCGATTTTATTTGTTGTTCGGCATAGCGATATTGCTCTTCAGAAATGGTGGTTGTCGTCACATGGACGTCGTAATGCTGTGCTGCATAAACCGCTAAACTGCCCCAACCAGTGCCAATTTCAATCAAATGTTCACCTGCAGTTAGCTCTAGGCGCTGACAAATTTGCTTTAGTTTGTGTTGTTGCGCCTGGGCTAAATCCATTTCGGGATGCGCAAAAATCGCACTTGAATACATCATGGACGGGTCGAGAAAGCGACTATACAGTTCGTTGCCCAAGTCGTAATGGGCTAATATGTTTTGCTTCGAACCCTGATGTGAATTGCGATTTCGACGATGAAAAAGCTTGTTCTTGATCCGACTCACCCACGCCATTTTCTTTTCGAGTTGATCTGTTTGCGATTGCGCTCTGGCAAAAATGCGAATCACCTTGGTTAAATCTGGACTCGACCACAATCCGGCGATGAACGCTTCTGCCGCACCAATACTGCCGCCGCGAACAAATTTTGGATAAGCACTTGGATCGTGAATCTCAATAACCCCTTCAAGCGCTTCGTTATAGCGATGGGGATTCTGTTTACCAAAGTCGACATGAGTATCGCCTTCAATGATGCGCAATGCGCCACCGTCGAGTTTGTTTAAAATACTAAATACCAGTTGGCGACAACGATTCTGTAACCATGTTGACGATGTTGTCGTTTTATTTGTTACTATGCCTTCCACGTCTAATCCTGTTTTAATTCATCTTGTTATTGACTATTGGTCAACCTTACCTCATTTAAACTACAGATAAAGTCGCCTTAATTACGCCTTTTAACTAATTTGCATAGAGCTGCTTATTGCCCGTGTTGATAGGGAATAAACTTAATGCGCTTTAGCAGTAATTTAGCTGCTTGATAATAAATGCCCGCGACCACTTTCAAGGTCATCGCAGGTAATTGTAGCCACACCTTGAACATGTGCTTAGCCGATAATGGCAACGCCTGTAAGGCGAGCGTTGCATCAAACACCTTATCTCCAGAATCTCGTTTATTATCTATATGAATCAAAAGCTTGCTGTCATCATTTGACGGCGGCTTGATGCGCCAATGATACTGCATCGCCAAATCCATAAACGGAGAGACGTGGAAATTTTTATCGGTGATCTTTTCTTGCTGCATATCAATTAAATAGTAGTGACGCTCATTCCATGGCGTATTACTCACCTCTGCGAGCATGTAGCGACATTGTTCTGAGTCAGCGTGGTAGCAAAAGTAAAAGTTGGCCGGTGAAAAATACAAACCAAAGCAACGCGCTTGCACCAGCATAACAATGTCGCCGTCAAAAGGTGAACCGCCTAACGACGCTACTTTTTTACAAATACGTTGTCTGAGCGTACCGAGTTCACCTACCACATAGTCTTGCTCAACAAAACGCACTGGATTGAACCATTTATAGCCAAAAATTCGGCCAAAGTTCTTTTGCTCAGTAACATCATCAACGTTTAAGGCCAACATGTATAACTGGTAGTTAAAATGATGTGCCTTTGGGGTGAAGCGTCGATGCCTAACTGTGCCTCGATATACCTGGCTTGAGTGATACTGTGCCATTACTCTACCCTGTTCCCGACAGCCACTATAAATCAATGCCAAAGCGCTTACCCACATCAACTGCACTGCGCACGCCGTCTTCGTGAAAACCGTTGTACCAATACGCCCCGGCAAAATGGGTGTTATTGTGTCCACAAATGGTTTCGCGTTTTTGTTGTGCTTGCATTGACTGCACGTTAAATACGGGGTGGTGGTAAACGAAACTTTGCAAGATCTTGTCTTTGGCAATTGCCTCATTTTGATTCAATGTGACGCAAAATGTGGTATCTGAATTTAGCCCTTGCAATATATTCATATTGTAGGTCACGCTGGCGGGTTTATCTCGCTGTGCTGACAATTGATAATTCCAACTCGCCCATGCTTTTCGACGTTGCGGTAATAAACCGATGTCGGTGTGAAGTACGACATCATTCGCACTGTAGGCTATATCTCCCAACACTTGTTGCTCTGCCTCTGACGCATCGCCGAGTAATTGCAATGCCTGATCTGAGTGGCAAGCGATAACCACTTCATCAAATTGGTGAGATGTGCCATCGCCCATGGTAATGGTGATACCATTGTCGCGTACCACCGAGACAATATCGGCATTGAGGGTGATATTGTTTTTAAAAGGCTCTATCAACGGCTCGATATACTGCCGAGAGCCACCTGGAATTACGTACCATTGTGGCCTATCTGCTATGTTTAGCAATCCGTGATTGTGGAAAAACTGAACAAAGAAGTGAAACTGAAATTGATTCATCTGTTCCAGTGAGCTTGACCAAATAGCAGCGCCCATGGGTAGGATGTAATGTTCGGCAAAAAAGTCGTTGAAGCCTTGTTGTTCGAGAAACTCACCAAGAGTCAGCTCAACATCGTAATCCGCTTGCTGATAGGCTAATTTACACGCCTTGTTAAAACGCAAGATATCTCTCACCAAACGCCAAAACGCAGGTCGCAATAGGTTGCGACGCTGAGCAAACAAGGTGTCTAAGTTATGACCGTTATACTCCAATTTACTCTTAACATTATGCACTGAAAAGCTCATTTCAGTCTCTTGACGCTCGATACCGAGTTTTGCCAGTAGTTTGAGGAAGTTTGGATAGGTTTTATCGTTGTAAACGATAAAACCGGTGTCAATAGCATAGTCTTTGCCATCTACAGTAACATCCACGGTGGCTGTGTGACCGCCAATATAATTATTTTTTTCAAACACCTGTACGTGGTGTTTTTGCGATAGTAACCAGGCACTGGTCAAGCCAGATATGCCCGAGCCAATAACAGCTATTTTTTTCATTTGCTTTAGCTCCTGCAAGCAATTTTAGTCCATAGTTTTGTCGGAATAAACGATAATAATGACAACAACCACGTTAACCGTTTGGGAAATTCTAAGTAGGCTTTACCTTGGTTTACGCCTTTAAAGATTCGCTCTGCCGCCTCGTCGCTCGACAATAAAAATGGCATATCGAAATCATTTTTATCGGTCAATGGCGTTTTTATAAAACCAGGATGAACCAAGGTAACGTCTATGTTATGGCGGTGCAAATCGATGCGTAAACTATTGGCGAGATAGTCCATTGCGGCCTTGGAAGCCCCGTAGGCTTCGGCGCGAGGCAACGCTAATTTAGTAACGCTAGAAGAGACAAACACGATGCGCGAACCGGATTCAAGCCGAGGGATCAACAACTCGAGTAAGGTCGCTACCGACAGTATATTTATATTCATCACCCGCTTGAATAAGCTGGCATCAAACGCTTTTACATCATCGATGTACTCACAATCACCGGCATTAATGATCACTAAATCAGGTGTTGATGCTCGCTCTAATGCGCGTTCAGTGGCCTGTTGATCAGTTAAGTCAAAGGCCAGTGATGTTATCGCGTTATGTGTGGCCAACTCATTGAGCTTATCTTCATTTCGACCACAAGCAACAACTTGGTAGCCGTGCTTTGCGTACTTATGGGCAAGCGATAAACCAATGCCCGACGTTGCCCCAGTGATCATCACGTTCATTGACCTGCCCTTTTTTTGATCGCCTTAATCATGCGCCCGACAACGGGGATGTGTTCATACAACATCGCCCCTACGTCGACGTAGTCGCGGTGATAAATAACCTTGTCGTTCGCTGCTTTTAAATGACTGTGCCCTTCAACAGATACCGGCTTACCACCATTCAATTTGGGGTGGGTGTACACCATATGCCAATAAAGCGCAGCCTGATCTTGGTTCGCTATGACGTTGTCAATGGTAAAACGGCACTCACTAAGATTGGTGTACAGTGCGTCAAAGTAGTGTTGTAAGTTATCGAACCCCTGTACCTTGTGCATAGGGTCTTCAAACGCCACATCAGTGTCATATATGTCGTTTAAGTTTTCTAGGTTATCCACACCGAGGCTCTCATACACTTGAATAAAATTAGATAACCAATTTGGCAGGCTAGAGTGGACAAAGGTCTGTTGCGTCGCTGTATTATCCATAATATTACCCTTCTTGTTAACGTGCTCATGTCCGCCTATAAATATTTTGCGTTGCTACTACTTTCAACATTGCCTCGCTAACGATCAAATCAAGTGGTATTCCTGTGTTTCACAATAACTTAGGATACTTTATAACTTACATTAAATCAGTTGCTTACGCTATTAAAAGTAGCTTGTTAGGCTTAACCCTTGCCCTCCCATTGAACTTCCATAGTACCCGAGGTTAATCAAAAGAAGTGGGTGTTACGCCTTATCAAGCCTGTTTGTAGAACTCTAATGCCGCCAAACGCGCTTGTTTGTGATCCACTATCGCCGGCCAGTAGCAATCAGACGATTGCTCTTTGGCCAAGAACTGATGCGGAAAATGAATATATTTATCAGGCACATGAGCTAACTCTGGAATGTACTTACGAATAAATATACCGTTGGGATCAAACTTTTCACTTTGGCTGATAGGGTTAAAAATGCGAAAATAAGGTTGCGCATCACAGCCAGTGCCAGCCGCCCATTGCCAACCACCGTTATTTGCTGCTAAGTCGCCATCGATCAAGTGCTGGCTGAAAAACTGTTCACCCAATCGCCAATCGAGCAAAAGGTGTTTCGATAAAAAGCTGGCAACAATCATTCTCAACCGATTGTGCATCCACCCTGTTTTGACCAACTGTCGCATTGCCGCATCGACTATGGGGTAGCCTGTTTTGCCTTGTTGCCAAGCAAGGAGATTTGCCGCGTTGCCAACCCAAGGCAAATCATCGTATTTAGCATTAAAGCTTTTGCCTTTGGCGAGCTTGGGAAAATGATCTAACAAATGCCGATAAAACTCACGCCAGATAATTTCATTTAACCAGCAAAAAGTGCCGCCCGATTGGTGGCTCAATACTTCAGGATCGCGTCGAAGTAATGCTCTAACTACTGTTTTGGCGCTGATCGCTCCAATCGCCAAATATGGTGAAAGACCCGAGGTAGCTTTTACCGAAGGAATATCCCGTAAGGTTTGATAATCGGTAACTTTTTCGGATAAAAAAGTGGGTAAAACCTGATTTAAATAGTCGTTTGCTAAAGGCCACTGGGCCGAGCTTATGGTATCAAATGCGGTTTTAAACGTTATCTCTCTCGCCTCTTCAGCTACAGGAGTGCTATACGGCACACGAGTCGGTTCAATGAGCTGGTCATAATGGTCTATCAGATACGAAAGCCACGCTTTTTTAAACGGGGTAAACACTTTAAACATCTGTCCCTGCTTATTTAATACCTTACCCTTGGGTACGATTACATCAGCCTCAAACAGCGTTAACGACAATGGCAGTTGACTAACCGCCTCATCGCGTTGACGTTCATTCACTTCAAGCTCTTGATTGGCAATTATATGGTTGATCTGGTGCTGTTGGCAGTATTGCTGTAAGAATATTACTTGTTGCTGGAAATCATCAACTTCAACCACATCGAGCTCAATACCTAAGTGAGCTAGCTGTTGTTGTAATAGCTGCAGATGGCGCAGAATAAAGTCGACCTTAATGGGAGCCATGTTATGTGATCGCCACTGTTTCGGCGTGGTCATAAAAATGGCTCGTTTAGTCTGCTGGGCCAAGGCGAAATCGAGCGCAGGATTGTCGTCAATGCGAACATCACTGCGCAGCCATAGCAGGGAGTTAGTAACCATAGCGCAACTTGAGATCGGCTGGATAAGGATCTAAGTAAAATTGTTCGGCTAAGTAATCCTTGGGAAACTCTCGCTGATAGTGTTTGATCAAAGTTAAAGGTGCTATTAGCGGCAGCACCCCGTTGCGGTAGTCGTCGATCTGCTGAGCTAACTCTTGTTTTTGCTCAGATGTTAACTCTTTGGAAAAATAACCTTGTAAGTGTTGTAAGGTATTCGCATGCTTCTTGCGAGTGGCTATTTTTTTCAGCGCTGACATCAATCCGGCGATGTATTGCGATGCCATCTGCTCAAGTTCGATATCCGCGTCGGCAAGTAAGCGCCCCAATTGCTTATAAGCAATCAAATCATGGCTCATCAAGGTGTATTTGTAACGGGCGTGAAACTGGGTCAACGCGTGTTTTGACAAGCCTCGTTTGTTTAATTGTTGCCAATCTCGGTATGCAAAAACCCGCGCCACAAAGTTTTCTCTGATCAAAGCGTCGTTTAAGCGACCGTTTTCTTCGCAGGGTAATAAAGGGTTGGCTTTCATCACCTCTTTGGCAAAAGCGCCAACACCATCCGAAGTCGAGCCTTTGCCATCCTCGCTATACACTTTGACCCGCTCCATACCACAACTTGGGCTTTTCGCACAAAAAATATAGCCGCTAAAATTTTCTGCCACTTTGGCTACGCGCTTGCCGTATTCAGCTAGCGCCTCAGTCACATCACCACTGCCATCAGGTCTGGCAACAATGATCATATCGTCTTTTTTTATTTGACGAATCGTCGGTCTAGGAACTGGAAGCCCGATTGCAACTTCAGGACAAAATGCTCTGTATTGCACGTGTTTTCCCAACTCTTTCACGCAAAAGTGCGATGTTTTCGCACTTGAGTCAAAGCGAACTTGCTGTCCGACTAAACAAGCACTGATACCGATAGTAATTGGAGTCGCCATAATAGTGTCCACCTTAAAGTTTGTAATCGTTATAGCGTTTATTACGAGTCAGTTATTAGTATAGATTAATGGCAATCACATTTTGTTATCAATAAAGACAGAGAGGTCAGTGCTAAACTGCTTATTCTGAAAAAAAAGCGATATAGAAACAGAGAAAACTCGGCCATCAAAAAGCCCGCAATAAATGCGGGCTTGTTCACATCGATGCGAGTTGTAGTCTCTGGGCGCCTCAATTGATGTCACGCAAATGAGTAAAGGGCCAGTGACATCCTCTCTTAATACAGATAACTCGCAAACGGATTCAATAATTTGTTCAACCCTTGGGTAAAATGCAGAGCATCATTAGCCACGGTAAAACACAGACAGCCATCTTCAGTTTTGGGATGGTGTTTGTGCTCTGCGTCCAACAAAATAAAGTCACCCTTCTCATAACTCCCCATTTCATCACTGAAACTGCCCTCGAGTAGCAAGGTTACCTCATAGCCCTTATGGGTGTGTTCAGGTACTTCGCCCCCTGCATCAATGTGCAATAAGCTGGCGTGAATGTCACCTTCTTCAAGATCCATTCGAGCTCTGGTTAGTTTCCCTAACCGAGTTGCATTACCCATAGGCATATTCGTTAACACGCGGGGTAGTTCCACTGTTTTTCCGCCAAGATCAATGGTTTTCACCGCCTGCTGAACATCAACCGCAATATCATCACTCAAGGTTATCTCGTCAATCATCGCCATCATGTCAAGATCAGCTGCCATATCTGATGTTGAATTGGCAATGTCGGTACCGAAGGTCCCTTGCGACTCAAACGCGCCCTGTTTCGTGGCTTTATCCTGTTCAAATAAACGGTGCGCATTGACATCGGTTTGAGCGTTTACTGCTTGTTGGCAGCATTGGCACATTTGAGTGTGCATCGCCACTGCAGCAGACATTGACGCTGGTAGCTCACCACTAACAAACGCCTGCAACAACTCATTTGATGGGTGGTGTTTAATCATAACTGTTCTCCAATCTGCTTGCGTAGCTTGTTCAACGCTAGACGCAACCGAGACTTGACGGTTCCCAAAGGTAAATCAAGGTGCTCAGCCAATTGCTCTTGCGACATTTCCATGAAATAGAAACCTTTAATAACTTGTTTCTGATTTTCTGGTAATAAATCCAAATAGTCCAAAATTTGCTTCGACTGCAAGTGATCATCAAATGGTTGCTCTTCTACCTGAGCTGCCTCGACCATTGGCCAAATGTCGTCACTTAAGTTGTCTTCTTTTTTCGATTTCTGCTTGCGCAATAAATCGAAGGTGACATTTCTCATCACCGTATAAACCCACGTCGTGGGAGCCCCTTTCTCGGCACTGTATAAGTGCGCTTTTCGCCACACATTGGTCATGGTTTCTTGCACCACTTCATTTGACAGTGCTTCATTGGTGAACTTACTCGTCGCTATGCGCTGGATTTTGGGGGCAAAGAACTTGAACAAGTGAGTGAATGCCACTTTATCCCGCTTTTCTGCCACCGCAATCAGCCAAGTTACTAGCTGCTGATGGTCTATTTCTTCCGTCATCGAAACTGATCTCGCCGATCTTAATTGAGTTGATGACCTTGATGTTAGCATAGTTAACGCCATAGAAAACCCTGATAAGCTATACATTTAGAACGTCTTACGGCTTTAGAAAAAGATCGGATCAATATTTACGAGAGATTTTCGATGTTTTTTTGCTCGATTATCACCGAGCTTAAAAAGTCAACCACATCGTCAGCACTGGAGGATTTAGCAAAGTGGTCTTTTTCTTCGACGCTGATCGGAAAAAGCTCCAGCCAACGTGCGCAAACCCAATTGGGCTGGTCAAAATAGGTTGTCTTGTAAAGCTGGCTGAGCTCATCGGTTTGTGAAAACAGCTTGCGCAATTGCTCAGCAAAGATTTTAACATGAGTACCAGCTGAAATAGGTGGCCAGTGATCGATTTTCGCCATTGTCGCCAACAATAGGTTATCTAAGTTTCGTTCAAACTGACTCAAGTGCACCAGAGAACGACATTTGACGTCAATGACCAGCAAATTGTCGCTGCCTAGTTGAAAATCACAAATTTCTACCCAACTCCCCCACTCGCCAACACACGGCGATTGTTGAGGTCGGTATAAACCGATGACAAAACCGTCTGTTAAATGAGCGTTTTTAACCATGTTTAAATACCGTTGCTCAAAAATTCTCAAGCGCGTAACGCCGCCGGGCAACAAATAAACAGGTAATGGAAAAACGGGTATTTTCATAACGCTGAGCGCCTCCTTTGTGTACTGTCAATTAGTACGCAAGCGCAATCGAGTTTGATCACTGGTTCAACAGTTATAGCGGTCATTTTTGTGGCGATAGTGACAAAGCGCAATGGCTTGATCGATAAACCGCTTACAAATCGACCACACCAGCCCCATTAAGTAGCTCAGGCTCTGTTTTAGCATGTGTTTCAAGCCCGTTTTAGCGAATAGTTAGCCTATGGCTTGGCAAGGGGTTACAAGTTTTTAAAAGCGCCCTCTCGGATCACAAAAGCCCTCTAATACCAGAGGGCTTTTAATTTATCTGTTACGATTTACTGAGTCGTGTCTAACCTGGCTTAAGCCTCAGTAAGTACATTTGTGGTCAATATGTAGGCCTTATAAGTCCTAGGTTAGGTCACCACATCTACTCAGTGATCACCGCGTCGATAACGTGAATCACACCATTACTGGCATAAATGTTGGTTAACACCACCTTAGCACCTGACACGGTAATCATCCGCGACGTTTCATCAATGCCGAAAGTCACTGTTTCACCGCCTAGTGTTTCCACCATTTGACCGTTTGCACCATAGGCATCCGTTGCCGTTAAGGCCGCGCCGCTGATCACGTGCAATTCTAAGATATCAGTCAACGCTGGAATATCATTTAACAGAGCCTCCAAGGTGCCATCAGGCAGCGCCTCAAATGCCGCATTAGTTGGCGCAAAAACGGTGAAAGTAGCACTTTCATCGCTTAATGCGTCGACCAAGCCGGCAGCAGATACCGCACTAACTAAGGTAGACAAATTACCGGTAGCCACCGCAATTTCGGCAATGGTTTTGTCGGTGCTGTCGGTCGAATCTTGAGGCAAGATAACTCGGTCAACAACGTGAATAGTACCATTGTCAGCAACCACATCAGCGGTTTGCACCATGGCGCCATTGACATACAGTTTTCCGTCAACGGTTGACAGAGCCAAGTTCGACGAATTAGCCGTTTCTACTTGATTGCTCATCGATGCAGCCACTTCTAACGCAGTGGTTGAATCGACATTGCCAGCTAACACGTGATAAAGCAAAATGTTGGTTAACGTATCACTGTCTTCTAATAGCGCGCGAACGGTGCCCTCTGGTAATAACGCAAAGGCGTCATCGGTTGGAGCGAATACCGTATAGCTTGCATCAAGGTCTCCAAGGGTTTCGTCTAAACCCGTTGCTTCCAAGGCGGCAAGCAAGGTAGTAAAGTTGCCGTTTTCACGAGCTAAATCAATAAGACTAGTGCGTGGCTCAGGTAACTCTAAGTCGCCTACAACCACACTATCGATAACGTGAATCACGCCGTTGGTGGTATAAATATCTTTGACAATAACCTTGGCACCACCAAAAGTGATAATACCGGTGTCTGGCTCTACAGCCACACCAATCTTAGCACCTGATGCGGTACTAACCATTTGACCGTTAGCAGCGTACGCATCGATAGAAGACAAACTTGCATCGGCTATCACGTGTTGCAATAACAAGGCGTTTAACGCATCACTATCAGCCAAAATTTGATCGAGCACATCAGGGTCGATGGCAGCAAACGCATCATTAGTTGGTGCGAAAACAGTAAATGTCGCACTTTCGTCTGCTAACGTATCCACCAAACCTGCTGCAGTGAGGGCGTCGACAAGTGTTGACAGATTTTCGTCACCGAGGGCTGCATCAACGATAGTACCAGTAGCTTCGTTCATTTGTGGAGGTAAAATAACGTTGTCGATTACGTGAATGACACCGTTACTAGCCTGAACATTAGCAGGGCCAACCATTGCACCATTAATATACAAAGCACCGTCAACAAACGACAGAGCCGCGTTGTTACCGTTAACGGTCATCACTTGATTGTCACCTGAACGCGCAACACCAATGGCCGCATCTGACTGAACTTTACCTTCAACTACGTGGTACAGCAAAATAGACGCCAAGGCATCAGTATCGTTCAGTAACGCTTCAACTGTGCCGGCCGGCAACTTGTCAAAGGCCGCATTAGTTGGCGCAAACACGGTATAGTTATTGTTGGTATCAGCTAACACACTGTCCAGCCCCGAAGCTTGCAATGCCGCAACGAGAGTAGAAAAGTCATTTACCGACGCCGCCACCTCAGTGATCGACGCTTGCGGAGCCGGAACCATTACATCACCAATGAGTACCGTATCAATAACGTGAATAATGCCGTTGGTGGTGTAAATGTCTTTCACCACAACCTTAGCGCCATTGATGTACAAACCATCGTCAGCTTGATTAATGTTGATATCAACCATGGCCCCTGAGGCTGTCTCAGCTGATTGACCGTTTAACGTGTAGGCGGTCACCGAATCAACGGCACTTCCCGCGATAACGTGTTGAGTCAAAATGGCAGTTAATGCGTCGCTATCGGCTAACAGCGCCTGTAACGTTGCATCGCTAAACAAAGCGAACGCGTCGTCTGTCGGTGCGAACACAGTAAAGGTTTGACTTTCGTCGGCTAGCAGGGTGTCTAGCCCAGCTGCTTGTAGCGCCGCAACGAGTGTTGTGAAGTTGCCAGCGGCAACAGCTGTGTCAACGATGTTGGCGGTTGGTTCACCCATCGCGGCAGGTGGCATCAGTACCGCGTCGAGAACGTGAATGACACCGTTACTCGCTTCAATGTCGGTTGCGGTGACTGTCACAGTATTGACGAGTAAGTTATCGCCGCTTAATGACAAAGCGATTGGAGCGCCATTAACGGTAGTTACCGTTGAGCCCGCAGCATCGACAGCCGCACTGGAATTTACTTGCGAGTCCAGTACGTGATACGTCAACACTTGCGTCAGTGTGTCAGGGTCACTCAACAACTGATTGACTACGTCTTCACCGAGTAACTCAAAGGCATCATCAGTGGGCGCAAATACGGTATAACTGGCGTTTTCATCTGCGAGCGTTGCGTCTAAACCTGTCGCCTCTAACGCAGCCACCAAGGTGGTGAATTCGCCGGCTTCAATTGCGGTTTCAACAATATTTGACTTGTCTGAGTCAATGATGACATGTTTTTTATCGCCGTCGCTATCACACGCAGTGATGACAGACAGCAGGAACACGGGTAAAATGATCTTATTGATCCTCTTCATCTTATTTTCCTCTGTTATGAAATTGTGTCGCGCAATACAATACTAGAAGGATTTTGAAAAGGATCAATTTTTAAACAATTTTGATTTGACCGCCTTAAACTGTGAAAAATAAAGCGACCAATGACAACTAAGAACATGAATAGATTTGTTTTTTAGCCACACTTAGCAATTCGCTTAGTCAGCTGGTCGCGCTAAATACACCGCGTTAACACATCTGCTCTACTGCCGTGAAAAAAGGCGGACAAGTAGTATTTAATTAACGGTAAATTTTAACTGCTGAGCTCGGTGTTCAACCCAAATTAATTGCTCAGTGGCGAAACCCAAATTCGCACTCATCTGAATAAATTTTTGCTTGATTGACTCTGGCACCTGTGGCTGTCTGCTGAGCAGCCATAAATAGTCGTGATTGTACCCACTGACAAAGGCATATTGATAATCAGCATCTAGGTAAAAAATGA
This sequence comes from Thalassotalea ponticola, assembly GCF_041379045.1. NCBI lineage: Bacteria > Pseudomonadati > Pseudomonadota > Gammaproteobacteria > Alteromonadales > Colwelliaceae > Thalassotalea > Thalassotalea ponticola. The sequence continues at coordinate 855,371 of NZ_CP166871.1, read as the reverse complement.
CATAAGAACTGTAAAAGGGACCAAAAAACGATACTTTTAAATGTCCAATAGAGCTGTTATCAACAAAAACCGCCTGTCCTTTTGACTGACGCCACGCCTGCTTTTTTGTGTCAAAACCTCGATTGAGTACGATCACACTTTTATCATCGGCAATCGCGTAATTGGCGCTAACTTGATTCATATTTCGCTCAAACGAATGATCTAGGCGAGCGATTTCATACCAGGTGCCAAGGTATTTGCTCAAATCAAAATTATCGACGGGTTTAACGTTTTCCGGCACAGATGTGCACGAAAATAGGCTGATTAACAAACTGACAATAAACCAATGTTTCATAGCTATCTTCGGTAACCCGTTCTCTTCGGCTAAAAATTGCCGTTGGCAATAAGACGTGGATACACGTATAGCACGAGTCAGGCTATTTTCCCAACATCAGCCATCAAATACCGTCACCACTTGACGAGAGATGGCGATTAAGTCGCCGTTTTGATCCCAGATATTGGCTTCGGTATGGGCGTATCCATCAGCGGCTTGTCGGGTGTTTACTTGATAGGCAAACCAAGCGTCACAGGCAAATGTGCGATGCGGATGAATAAACTCTAAATTCCAACTGAGGCTACTGGCCGGCGCAGGCCAGCGCAACATTTGTAATACCGCGGGAGGCCAACTGTCGATGAGAGCAACTAGGTGAGCGTCGGTTACCGCGTTAGGAGCCTTGGAAAAGCGCATCCAGCCAAACAGGTTTGATTGTTCACTGGCCCGAAATGGCATTTTCCCTTCGACTAAAGCCAAATCAAAATGACGTAAAAAGTTGGGTACAATCTTGGGTATTTGTGGAATAAAGTTGGCCTTCTTCGGCGCGTTGTGAGGATGAGAATCCTTGCTTTGAACCACAATTTTTGACGCCCTTTCAACGCCAAAACTGGCCAAGCAGGTTAGGCATACACTGTTGTCCTGCACTGCTTTGGCCATCACTTGAGTGACGTTTTTACCGCTGCGCAGAACCTCTACCTCAATGCAAATATCAACGCCAGCTTTTATCGGTCCGACAAAGCTCGTTGACAATGAGCGCAATAATCGGTCACCGGTGAGATGCGCGGCGATTGCTTGGTAAGTTATCGCCGCTGACAAACCGCCAAACACGGTTCGTCCTTGAGTCCAAGATTTATCTATTTTCACGACAGCGCTTGAGTTGCCGTTGCAAAGCTGTTGTTTTACATCATTTAAAATTACATCGATGTGCATTAGCATCACCCACAAACAGGTCTAACCAGTATATGGATTCTACGAGTGTTGCTTGATAAAGGCAATCGATTGTCGATTGAACTGACGCGGTTGTTCGACATTACAAACGTGACCACAATTGGCGATCTCAATTAACACGCTGTGTGGATGCAACTTGACCAAGTCCTGTACCGAACGCAAAAACATATAATCGTTTTCGCCCATTAAATACAAGGTTGGCTTTCCACTGTTGTGGTGGCGGTAGTATTTCATTAATGGGTTTACGTCGTTGGCCAGTTTAAACCAGCGTTTAAACTCCTTTTGACACAGTTTTTTTGCGTCGTTAATGAACATGTGACGCGATTCTTTCTGGCCTTTTTGCGGCATTAAAATAAATGCAAATAGTCGGTACAACCACATGTAAGGTATCACGTGCTTGCACATATCTCCCAACTTGACTAGAGTTTTCGAGCGATAATCAAAGCGCGTTACCGCTCCGCCCAACACCTTAGATTTGACCCTATCGGGAGCAATCTCAGCCAACTTGTGAATTAAAATAGTACCTAGTGAAACCCCGACAAAGTGGGCTCGTTCAATTTTGAGATGATCGAGTACGTCGATGATGTCTTGTGTCACCGCATTAAAGGTATAGCCTCGTTTCAACAGGTTTCGCAAAGACACAGGCGTTGAGCGCCCGTGCCCCCTCAAGTCGACAAAGAGTAAATTAAAGTGTTGCTTGTACGCTTTGAGTTGTTTGAACCAGACCGATGAACTACCACCGGCACCGTGCACAAATACCACCCACTCTTCGGAGCTGGGGTGAGAAATAACACGGTGAAAAAGTAATGGTTCGTTAGACATATATGCTCTTAAGCTTTTTGAAGTTGATCAACAGGTTTGCCATACGGCCACGCAACTCTGTGTACCGGTGGCCAAAACCGACGTGCCGATAACGGCAAATTTTCTCATGTGCAGTGACTAAAGTAAACCTATTCAACACGGTCGCAAACTACGCAAAACAGGGTTTAACGTCGCTGTTTATACGTTGAGTATACGCAAAGATATGTGGCTGAGATCTTAATCAGCTGACTCGTTTACCCGCTACGCCTATAGAGGGCGTTGACACGGCACTGTCAACGCGACTTAAAGTAAAATCAGCGCAATAACACAGTGCAGCTTTTTTTCTCGTTTTTTATCGACTAGGGTTAAAATATCGGCTCTGTTTTATCATACAGCGCGATGATTGAGGTCAATGCCGACATAACACAAATAACAAAAGGATAAATAATGCTCACTCTGGTCATTTCGTGCCCCGATGGTATTGGTATAGTCGCGCGAGTCAGTCAATTTATTGCCGACATCCAAGGTTCGGTTGTCGAGTCAAATCAACATTCAGACGTTGAGGACAATTGGTTCTATATGCGCAATGTGATCAATACCGAGCAAATGCGCATCAATATCGACCAATTTCGACAACAATTTGCCAATATCGCTCAGCAATACAATATGCAGTGGCATGTGAAAGATCACGCGCTCAAGCCCAACGTTGTGCTATTTGCCAGTCAAACCTCACATTGTTTAGCCGACATTTTACACCGCTGGCATCGAGGTGAACTCGACTGCCACATTGTAGCTGTGATATCCAACCATCAAAATTTGCAACCGTTAGTCGACTTTTACAACATTGCATATCACTACATCGACATGACGATGAGCGATAAACACGCAGCCTTTCAACAGGTCGAGCAGCTCCTCGACCACTATCGCGCTGATACGCTTGTGCTGGCGCGCTTCATGCAAATTATTCCTGATGCTCTGTGTGACAAATACTTTGGACGTTTGCTTAATATTCACCATAGTTTCTTACCGTCTTTCATTGGCGCCAATCCATATCAGCGCGCCTTTGACCGCGGTGTTAAGCTTATTGGTGCTACCTGTCATTACGTCACCGCCAAACTCGACGACGGCCCAATCATTGAGCAAGAAGTTATTCGCGTCAACCACAGTTGCAGTCAACAAGACTTGATACGACTTGGTAAAGACGTAGAACAGCTCGCCTTGGCGAGGGGCTTGCGTTACCACCTAGAAGACAGAGTGATCATAAAAGGCAATAAGACTATCGTTTTTTAATCTGAATGCTTTAAAGCCTGTTAGCTACCGCTGATGTCATGGGTGTTCTACTGTGTTGCGGTAAATAAAAAATCCAAGAACTTAACAGCTCTTGGATTTTTCTGCTTGTCATTACCAGTCTGTAAAAAGCGTGTTTCAGATTGGCTAAGCAATGCTATTACAATTTTTCAACCGGTAACATCAAGCGTTCATTAATTGCCAATTCTATCCGGCGATTTTTTGCATTTGCTTCTGCGGTGTTAGACGGGTCAAGTAACTCAGACTCACCTCTACCAACAGGGTTTATCACATCCGCGTCAATGCCAAATTGGCTTTCTAAGATTTGACCAACAGACTCTGCTCGACGTTCTGATAAGGCTTGGTTGTATGCTTCACTACCAGGTGCCGATGTGTGACCATAGACTGTCAGCTTCTGCACATTATAGGTTTTAATGAACTCAGCTAACTCTCTGATATCATCGTAATAGCTCGCATCAATTTCAGCGCTATCATTTGCGTAGTTGATAACCAGACTGGTCGATTTCATTCGCTCTGTCATGACCGTACAACCAGTTTCATCAACCACATAACGAGAGTCACTGTCTGGACAACTATCTCGATCGTCAACGATACCATCGCCATCACTATCCATTGGTGCAACTACCGGCGCTGCCGCAATTGGCGTCGACGTTGTTTTACCAAAGTAGTAGCGCAAGCCTACCGCCAGCTGCTCGTTGCTATCGCGCTGTAGATTAAAATAATTAGCGGCAAAATACAGTTGCCAACTCTTGCTGAGATCAAAGCCCAGCTCAACACCGGCAAAAAAGTCGGTTCCAGATTTAGTACTCACCGCATCGGCATCCGCAGGTCGCGTCAAAGGCAATGGTAAATTCGACTTGTCATAGTCGTATTCCCAGTCAAATACCCCGACTTTCGCCGACAAATCTACGCGTTGCGATAGCGAGTATGAGCCAATAAGTGCAAAATACACCCCTTCACCTGTCTCGGGGTAAATATCTTGCGCGGTATCGTAAAACTGCTGTACATCTTCAGCAATACCGTTGAAGTAAACCTCCCGATCGCCAAGATCGAGATAACCTAGCTCCACGGCCCAGGCCGGGGCAAATTTGTAGCCGATAAAGGCACCATAGCCGTCATCATCGTCATCAAAGTTTACCGTTGTTTCAGTAAAACCATTGATATCGTAATAGCGGCTGACGTCTCCGTTACTGATATCCGTTTTATTGTAATTGTACTCGGCCCCTAGATACCAACCTAAGCGCGATTTACAGTGTTGTTCATTGTTTTCGATCCAACATGTTTCATCATCAGCGAACGCTGGTATTGAGGTAGCAGTAACAAGTGTGATTGTTGCAAATGCTTGGGTGATATAACGAGTGTAAGACATCATTTATTCCTATATTTGCTTGTTTAAAACCATCGCTTAAATACTACTGCGATACTTAATAATAATAGCTAAATAAGGCTTGCGCCAATAAATGTGTGCATTTTCCGCTGGCGGTAAAGGCGAAAATAAAACTATTAAAATCACTCAACTAACAATCACCTGACCATTCACCGCTCGTATTACCTTAATGCTTGAGCGCTTTACTAACGCAGCACTGAAGTCACGGGTTATTGACAAAAAACCAAGCCACGATATATCGCTTGGTTAATTAATAACTTAACATTAACAACGTAACAGGAACCGCCGGCATCTCTTTGACAATACGCGGTAAGTTAACTCTCGGTAGCGATTATCTAAGTGCGGTTGTAGGGAGAGATGAATGTCACTAGAATCGCTAAAGGTGTTGTACCTAGACGTCACACAATTTGGCGTCAAATAAGCGGTCTGTTATCTGCTAGCGACATTGCCAAAACGGAAAAGGCGCTGGGTAGCGCCTTTAAAACGGGTCTGTTTGGTCCAATACGGTCCTATTTAATCCTCAAGGCGAATGGTATTGATGATTTCTGTCGTTGACACGCCTTCTTCAAAATTCAACACCATCACTTGTCCACCATTGTCGACAACCTCTTTACCTCCGGCGATATCCTCGACCTGATAATCCCCGCCTTTAACTAAAACATTCGGTAACAGGTGAGCAATTAACCGCTGAGGGGTGTCTTCGCTGAACTTGACCACCCAATCCACGGCAGCAAGCCCGGCTAATACCGCCATGCGACGCTCAAGTGGATTAACAGGTCTACCCGACCCTTTCAAACGCTTTACCGACTCGTCATCATTGACAGCGACAATCAACCTATCGCCAAGCTCTGCCGCATTAGTCAGATAGCTAACATGACCTGCGTGCAAAATGTCAAAACAGCCATTGGTCATCACCACTTTTTCGCCGCGCTTTTGAGCTTGTTCAATGATTATCTTTAATTGACTCTCACTCACCACACCGTTGCCGCTTTCTTTACCGGTAGATAACGCCTGTGCAATTTCCACTTCGCTGACCGTTGATGTACCCAACTTGCCAACCACAATACCGGCGGCAATATTGGCTAATGCACTCGCCTCACATAAAGAGCTTCCCGCAGCGACTGCCAATGCCAAGGTGGCGATAACCGTGTCGCCAGCGCCAGTTACATCGTAGACCTCTTTCGCCTGAGTGGGGATGTGCAATTCGTTTTGATTTGGGCGAATAAGTGTCATCCCTTGTTCAGAGCGGGTGACAAGCAGCGCCTCTAGCTCGAGCTCTGCCAATAATTTCTGCCCTTTTTCAACGATCTCATTTTCATCGTTACAAGGGCCAACTACCGCTTCAAACTCAGACATATTAGGCGTAATGAGAGTAGCTCCGCGATATTTTTCAAAATCGCTGCCTTTGGGATCAACTAATACCGGTACGCCGTGTTGCTTTGCAAGTGTGATCAGAGACTGGACATCCGATAACGTGCCTTTGTCGTAATCTGAAAGCAGTAACAAGTGATGCTGGGCGATATTGTCGGCCACTAACTGATTTAAATTTTGTTTGTTTATTTGGTGTAAAGACTGTTCAAAGTCGAGGCGGATTAATTGCTGATTGCGACTTAACACCCGCAGTTTAGTGATAGTGGGCACTAATTCTGATTGACTAAACTTACAAATGACATCCATCGCTGACAAACTGGTGTCTAACGCTGTGGCAACTTCATCTTGGCCGGTAATTCCCGACAGGGTGACTTGCCCACCAAGAGACGCTATATTCAGTGCAACGTTAGCAGCACCGCCGGGGCGATCTTCTCGACCGTTAATTTTTACAACCGGTACAGGCGCTTCGGGTGAAATGCGACCAGTAGGTCCTGACCAATAACGATCGAGCATAACATCGCCCACGACTAATACACGGGCCTGACTAAAATTGGGAATATCTACTTTCATACCTGTTTCCAAAATGGGTATAATTAGCTGTTATTAGTTTTGTTGTGCTGATTGGTCGATTGACAACGTCAGCCAAAACACGGGCTAATTAATGGCCTAAGCGGCATTTATTGCTGAAATTAGGTATAGTGTATCACAAGCTTTTCAATGAGTTGATTAACCTTGAGCAAAAACAAATCTTTACAAACCAAATTCAAGGCCAGTTTTCTACTTCCTAAGTATTGGTTAACCTGGATTGGTGTCGCTATTCTTTACAGTTTGTCGTGGCTGCCCTACAAAATGCAAATGGCAATGGGGGCAATACTAGGTCGCCTGATGATGAAACTAGGCGGCACACGACTAAAAGTAGCTAAAAAGAATATTCAAACCTGTTTCCCTGAATTATCTGAACAACAACAACACGCCCTGTTAGTAGAAAACTTTGAGAACACCGGTCGCGCCCTATTTGAAACGGGTATTGGTTGGTGGTGGCCTGATTGGCGGCTCAAGCGCAAGGTCAATATTGTTGGCGAACAGGTTCTGCGCGAAGCGCAACAACAAGGTCATGGCATCTTGCTGTTAGCCATTCACAATTTGTGCTTAGAAGCATGTGCACGACTGATTGGTTACGTGCAACCGACCGTGGTCTTTTACCGACCTAATCACAATGAACTGATGGAGTACTTTCAACATCGAGGCCGAGCTCGTTCCAATAAGTACATGTTGGATAAATCAGATGTTAGCGGTATGAAAGAAGCGCTGGCCGACGGCGAAATTGCGATTTATTTACCCGACCAAGATTACGGGCGCAAGCGCTCTATTTTTGTTCCCTTCTTTGGTGTCGACGACGTAGCCAGTACCATAGGAACGATGATTTTTGCCAAACAACCGAACGTGAAAACTGTGATGGGTATTCCAACGCGCAAAGATGATGGCAGTGGCTATCAAATTGAGTTTATCGGCGGCTTTGATAACTTTCCTTCAGGTGATGACAAAGCCGACATCACCTTAGTCAACGAAAAGATAGAACGCGCCATTCGACAAAAGCCAGAGCAATACATGTGGTTGCATAGACGCTTTAAAACTCGCCCAAGCGCCAGTGATCCGAAGTTCTACTAAACTCCAGGCCAGCTAAGAAACCAGCGCCGCAGTCTTGATTGCGGCTTGGTCAACTTGCTTGGTAACTCAATAAATAGTGTCGCCAGCACTGTTCAACGACCTCACACAGCTCAGACAGTTGACGGTGGTCAATGACTAACGCTTGATTTTGCAAGGTTAAACTATGACCTAAGTGTCGCAACGTGCAATACGCATCAATTAAGCCGTTAGCTTGTTGTTCGCTGATCAACCCTTGTTCTGCCAACGAGCTAAACATGCGTACATTATCAGAATACTCGGTTAACTTTGGATAGTTATGGCTGTGTTGCAAAATCATAAACTGAGCAAAAAATTCGATATCGGCTAGCCCGCCAGGGCCTTGCTTGATATCGATAACACTGTCGTTTGATTTGTCGAGATGAGCGCGCATTTTACGGCGCATATCAATCACATCAGCGGCCAGTTTTTGCGGCTCTCTTGGCAAACACAACACCGCGTGACGAATCTCTTTAAAGCGTTGTTCAAGGGTTTCGTCACCGCAAACAAACCGAGCTCGGGTGAGGGCTTGATGCTCCCATGTCCAAGCATCTTGATTTTGATAGTGTTCAAAGGTATCAACATGTACCACCATCAACCCCGAATCACCGGAGGGTCGCAGCCGTAAATCAACCTCGTATAAGATACCACTGGCCGTGCGCGTGTTAAACAAATGCATAATTCGTTGCGCTAACTTTAAATAAAACTGACTTGAGGCAATCGACTTCTCGCCATTGGTTACGTCATTGGGGTCGCTTCGGTGAATAAAAACCAAGTCCAAATCGGAGCCATATCCCAACTCGATACCACCGAGCTTGCCATACCCCAAGACGGCAAAGCGCTTGTCGTTACTACCCAAACTACAATTGGGTTGACCATAGCGGTGCACCATTTGCTGCCATGCCATATCGACAACCATCGCTATGGTTGCTTGAGCTATTGCGGTTAAGTGATCGCTTACCTTCATCACCGGCAAGATACCGGTAATATCAGCTGCGGCTATTTTTAATTGCTTGGCGTGATTTAGCTGACGAATAGATTCCATTTGCATCTCTAAATCATCTTCAGGTATGCGCATCATATGCTCAGCAAAGGAGCGTTGATACTCATCGAGCGTGGGAATATCGACCAATAATTTCGGATCGATTAACTCATCGAGTAACAATGGATATTTAGCCAAATACTCGGCGATCCAAGCACTGGAGCGACACAGTGACAGCAACTGATTAAATGCCGGTAAATTTTCTAATAACAATTCGAGGTAAACCGTTCGGGTGGCGATTTTGGTCAATACTTGCAACACGCGGTGCAGGGTCACCAAGGGTTGTGATTCCCCTTCTAGCAACTGTAAAAGTACCGGCATCAGCTTGTCTAGTATCACCCTGCCGCGATTGCCAAGACCGCGCTTGTTGACATCGAGCTGAAAGTTCTGCAACGCTTTATAAATATCGGTCGCCGGCCAATGTGGCTGATAGCTAGCGATAAACTCACAGGCTTGTTGTACTTGCCAATTCGCTTGCCACAGTGTTTGCCAATGCTCTTTGGTTGACTCGCAAGCGCTATTTTCCTCTCCTATAAGTAAACCAAACTCGTGATGTACCGCCTGCATGTGATGCTTGCACGTTTGGTAATACTCATCCCAATCTGCAAAGCCCATGACACAACACAAACGCTGTCTATTGATTTCATCGTTGGGTAATTGTTGGGTTTGTTGATCGGCGAATGCCTGAATCGCATTCTCACTGCGCCGTAAAAAAGCGTAGGCGTGCTTTAGCCGTTCGGCCGAGGTGTCGGTTAAACACTCAAATTCAACCAGTAATGGCAATGCCTTTAATAAATTGCGTTGCTGCAACGCCTTAATTCTGCCGCCACGCATCAGTTGAAATACTTGCACAATAAATTCGACTTCGCGGATCCCGCCAATACCGAGTTTTATGTTGTCATCGAGTTGGCGTCGCCTAGCCTCTTGGGCTATCAACATTTTCATTTGGCGCAAGCTGTCTATTACACTAAAGTCGATATAACGTCGGTAAACAAATGGACGCAGCAAGTTACTTAACGCTTGGTGATAATCACTGTTGCCAATAAGTCGCGCTTTGAGCATTGCATAACGCTCCCAGTCTCGTCCTTGTTCTTGGTAATATGACTCCATCGCGGCAAAGCTCAACACCAGAGGACCACTTGCCCCAAATGGTCGCAATCGCATATCTACCCGATAGACAAAACCATCCACCGTCACTTGGTCTAGCGCTGCAATCAATTTCTGTCCCAATTTGGTAAAAAATGTTTGGTTATCGATACTGCGACGAGCTCCTTGAGTTTCACCATTTTGAGGAAAGCAAAAAATCAGATCGATATCCGATGAAAAATTTAACTCTTGCCCCCCTAACTTGCCCATGCCGTAAATTAACAATGGTTGAATTTGCCCCTCCAGGCTAACCGGTACGCCCCATAGCTGTTGACAATAGGCGGTTAACCACTGGTTTGCCGCATCGATAAGGCTATCGGCGAGGTGAGATAAATTGGCCATACAGTTAACCAACGGCGCGTTTAGGCACAAATCGGCGTAAGCTATTGCACACATGTATTTATTGCGCAACAAGCGCAGCGTTCGATGCAAATCCGCCTCACTTTGGCAAGCCATCACTTCGCTTGCAACCTGCTGCTGTATATCAACCTTGTTAACAAAATCAGGCCCTAGTTCCGCGAGTAAAAGGTGAATGAGATCAGGCTGTCGCAACAAGTGTTCTGCCGCAAAGTCACTCAGTGCGAACAGTTGTTTTAACTGCTCTAACTGCTTTGTAGTCAATCCTTGTACAACTTCGACGGCACAATCGTTTAAACGTTGATAGTACCCTTCGTACTTACTTACAAGTTGATCAGGCAATGATACTTTTACAGGTTGGGTCATAGGTTTCTCTGTTGCTTATTATATGCTGACAGGCGTAAAGTCACGCTGTACAACGCGTTCTGTGCAATACTTAAGACAGCCATGCTATTAGACATATTATGTCGTTCAAGGTAAGCTATGCGCTGTTATTATTATACTGACCTTAGCATTAAAAAGGGAAATTCGACGTAATGGGTTACAGAAAAGCCTTCATCTTAATTTTTGTCATGTTGATCACCGCCTGTGGCGATCCCTACATCGCAAAAATCGACCAGCAGCTCCCCCTGGTTGAGCAGCGCTTGCAGCAGTTATCACAAGCGATAGATAACGGCCAAATTCGCAATGCCAATTTAATTGCTCAATACGCAGATACCATTAGTGGTGTTCAACCCGACTTGGCACCGATAGTTAACGAACTGAGAAAAGATGCCACGAGTCAAGGTCCCTTATACCAATCATTAGTGGAGCGAGCGCGTATAGTTCGCCAACAACCGGTGGTGTTTGCGAGTAATGAGGAACGCTATCAAGAGCTACAAAACATATACTTGGCCGCTGACAAACAGCTTTATTCCGACGCACTCAGCGACCCGTTAAACGTATTGGCCGATTTATCAAAAGGCCAACTGCCTCGCGTTAACGCAATGAGTAAAGAGCAGGCGTTGCAAGCCAACGGCGCCGAAGATTTTGGTACAGGTTCGCAACTTATTGGCAATCCGGCCTATGGCCAATGGCAAACCGATAACTCCGGCATGTCGTTTTGGCAGTGGTACGGTATGTACGCGCTGATTAGTAATATTACCGATCGAGTGTCATACGGGCGCTGGGGCAGTCGCCGCGGTTACAGTTATTATCACGATTACGGACGCAGTCGTTTTACCTCACCCAATCAAATGCGACAACAACAACAAGTTGAAACTCGCGTGCGTAAATCTTTTGCCAATCAAGGTAAAACCTTTAACAGCGCATACAGTAAAAACCGAGTGGGGTCGTCGGGGTTGTCAAGACAAAGCGTTAATGCTCAGCAAAGCAGTAAATTTCGACGTGCTGGCAACAACTCGAAATTTGCCCAACGGGGCAATCAATCAAAATACGGCAACAATTCAAGTTTTCGCGACAGCAGAACAAAAACAACACGCAGTTTCAGACGCGGTAAATAATGGAAATAACAATGAGTAATTTATTAAATATTACAGCTCTTAATCAGCATTTATTGATCATCTTGTTCATCGATATTGCTATTGCCATTGCCTTGCTAACGGCGATGCGGTTTGTCACCGGAATGACGGCCAAAGTGAACAGCAAAGACGAGTTAGCCAAGCAAGACAACTTTGCCTTTGGTATCTCCGTCGCTGGCTCCATTGCCGCATTGGGCATTGTATTGTCCGGTGCAATTACTGGTGAAAGCGCCAGTGATTACATTCTCGAAGCATTGGGTATGTTTGCCTATGGCTTAATGGGGTTAATGCTGATCAAAGTTGGTCGCATGGTGCACGATAAATTCGCGCTGAACAAGCTCAACAAAATGGAGCAAATTCGCCAGCGCAATATTACCGTTGGCATTGTTGATGCCGCCAGTGTTATTGCAACCGCAATCATTATTCGCGCCGTATTAATTTGGGTTGATGGCATTAACGTCTACACCTTTGTCGCTATCTTAAGTGGCTTTATCGTGTCTCAAATCATGTTAGTTCTGGTCACCCGTATTCGCGAAGCGCACTACAAGCGCAACAATCAAGGTGACTCAATGCAAGATGCGTTTGTCGATGGACAAATTGCTCTGTCGCTGCGCTACAGCGGACAAATAATTTCCACCGCACTGGCGGTCACGGCAGCCAGCTATTTCTTAATTTACAGTCCAGAAACGATCATTGAAAACTTGCTTGGTTGGCTAGTATTTGGTTTGTTGATGACGGTACTCGTTTCCGTGCTAACCGGTTTTGCCAAACGCATTATCCTATTCGGTATTAATATGTTTGAAGAAGTCGATCAGCAACACAACGTTGGTGTAGCGGCTGTTGAAATGGCGATAAGTATTGCCATTGCCCTAATTTTAACCGGTTTAATGGCCTAATCAGCAAGGTTCGATAACGCGTGAGTGACTCAACAGGCCAAGTAAACCGTTTGCCAATGCGATATAGAACACCGCTGTTTTGGGACGACGTGTTACTGATTTTGACCATGGCCGTACTCGCTGGCTGTGGGTTAATCTACGAGTATTTGTTGTCCCATTACGCCGGGCGCGTATTAGGTGTGATGGAAAGTACCATTTACGCGATGATAGGCTTGATGATCGTCGCCATGGGCTTGGGCTCTTTTGCCGCGCGCTTAGTCAAAGACGCTTACCAAGGATTTGTGGTACTCGAGTTGGTTATTGGATTGTTGGGGTGCGGTAGTATTCTGATCATTGCCAGCTTTATTGGCTTTACTCAAGTGCTGCCCCAAGTGGTCAGCGATATGCTCGCCTTGCCACAAGACGTAATGCCCAATGGTGGCGTTTTTAAAACATTGACCCAATTTGCCTTTGCCACCCCCTATGTCTTTGGTTTTATTCTCGGCTTTTTTATTGGTATGGAAATTCCGTTGGTGGCACGGATACGCGAACAACAACACCAACAACACCTAACCCATAATTTCGGAACTATGTACGGTGCTGACTACATCGGTGCCGGTATTGGCGCCGCCGTTTGGGTGGGAGTATTACTGACCATTGACATAGCCAATGCCGCGGCATTAACCGCCTCGCTAAACTTGCTGGCCGGTAGCGTGTTTATTTATCGCTTTTGGCATAAACTGAAATTTAAAAAGCTGCTGATCCTTTGTCACGCATTATTATTGTTTCTTATTGTGCTGATATACCAACACGGCAATCAGTGGCTAACACAGATGAGCAACTTGTTATTTCTCGACAAAGTTAGCCACAGTCAAAAGACGCGGTATCAACAGCTGACCTTTACGGAACGCAATATCGGTAACGCTACACCGGTGACGAGCTTTTATCTCAATGCCAGATTACAATTTTCTTCCAATGACGAATTTATTTATCACGAGTATTTAGTCACACCTGCTTTGCTCGGCTCCGCCCGACAAGACAAGGTGTTGATCATCGGTGGAGGTGATGGGCTAGCGCTTCGCAATGTATTAAAATGGCCAGTAAGCGCGGTCACCTTAATCGATTTAGACGCCGAGCTGGTAGATATTTTTAGCTACCCAGAACAACACTTACCACCAGCTTTGGCCCGCAGGATTGAATCACTTACCCAAGCGAGCTTGCGCGATGAACGCGTCACTATCATCAATGATGATGCCTATGTTTATATCGACCAATTACTGGCTAAAGGCGAGGTGTTCGATGCTATTATTGTCGACTTACCCGATCCGAGCCATCCTGATCTCAACAAACTGTATTCGGTTAACTTTTACGCCAGATTGAAATTACTGCTCGCAGGTGACGGACTGATAAATATTCAATCAACCAGCCCATATCACGCAAAAAAAGCCTTTATCTCTATTGGTAAAACCGTCGCCCGAGCAGGCTTTGCCGGCGTCGAACAACTGCACGCAAACGTGCCCAGCTTTGGCGAATGGGGCTGGACCATTGCCAGTAAGCAAGGCGCAATTCCGTCAACTAGATTGCAACAAATAGAGCGTTTTCCCGTTGACTCTGAATGGTTAACACCACAGTTGCTGACTAACGCCTTCGCCTTTCCCAAGGATTTTTATCAACACGCAGACAAAGTGCAAGTCAATTACTTAGGCTCACATCAAGTGTATCAATATCATCAACAGGCATGGCAAGCGCAACAGGGATTAAACAACGCAAACTTGCAATAGCGCCGATAACCTTTTAGTTTAACCAAGGTGTATTGACGCTGTTAGAGGAACTTCGGTTAGCACGTTGACTGTGATAAGCAGTAATAGATATTGGCAACCGAGCTCACAAAAAAACAATTGACATATTATGTCGCCATGCTAAAGTAAGATCACTTGACATAATATGTCGAGCCATAAAAGTAAAACGAGGATAATAATGAATATTCATAAGATTGCTGATCACCTAAATGGATTAGGCGATAACTCAGTGACGGGTTTGGGCTTTGATTGCCAACCGATTAGCGGCGATGTTGATGTGCTGCAAATTAGCATCAACGGACGTGAAGAACTTCCAATATTCTTATCGGTTACCGATGATCAAGTACTTTGTATTACCTACCTATGGGGTGAAGACGAAGTAAAACCTGAAAAGCGCACGGACATGCTTGAAGCCATGTTAGAAATGAGTATTCCAATGCCATTGTCATCGTTTTCAAAAATTGCTGATAAATTTGTCATTTTTGGCGCGCTATCGGTATCTTCCGATTTTGCTGAAATTGAACATGAATTAGCGGTATTAAGCAATAACGCCATCGAAGTCATCGATGATATGGATGAATTTTTGCTGTAAGGCATAGCGGAGACATTATGAGTATTTTTAAAAAAATTATGACAGCCATTCGCGGCGGTGCAACAGAGATTGGTGAGAACATTGTAGATGCCAACTCAACGCGAATTTTTGAACAAGAAATCCGCGATGCTGAAAACCATTTGACCAAGGCGAAACGCGATTTAACCGCGGTCATGGCCCAGCAAATGTCGGCGTCACGAGAGGTAGATCGCCTTAAGCGCGATATCAGCGAGCACGAAGGCTATGCAACGCAAGCCCTAGAGCAAGGCAATGAAAACCTAGCTCTACAAGTAGCAGAAAAAATTGCCAGCTTGGAAAGCGAGCTTGGTACGCAACAACAAGCGCTTGACAGCTTTAGTGGCAACGCCAATCGCTTAAAAGAGTTAGTCAAGAAATCAGAACGCCAAGTCGCTGAATACAAGCGCCAGTTGTCTATGGTGAAAACCACAGAAAGTGTGCAAAAAGCAACGTCGGCCATTACCGACAACTTTTCATCAAGTAACTCAAAGTTGTTGAACGCTAAAGATTCTTTAGAGCGCATAAAAGCCAAACAGCAACAGTTTGACGACAAGTTGAAAGCGGCAGAAGTGTTAGAAGCTGAAGATTCAGATAGTTCGCTTGAAGCTCAGCTCAAGGCTGCTGGCATTGGTGGTCAAGATACCTCCGCCAACTCAGTATTGGAACGCATCAAAGCGAAACAAAAATAACAGCCCCAAAGGCGCAGATTAATCACTGCGCCTTTTGTTATATGAACAACGTAAGAATCCTATGAACTTTTTTAAAAAGTTATTTGCACAACCAAATAAACAGCGCACAATTGGCGATGTAGAGGAACTGCAAATCAATGACATTATCGTCTTTGATGACTCGTTCGCCCTTCCCCAACTCCTACGCAGTCAACAATTTATGGTGTCAGCGGTCAACAGCTATGAATACGAATACCATACCGATACTGAATGGGTGCTACGTGGCAGCAGTCAAACAAACGTCTACTTATCTGTTGATAATGACGATGAGCGCTATTTAAAACTCTCCGTTAAACTGGCTGAATCCGATGTGGCAGAGCTGTTTGATCTCGACCAATTTGCCGATGTATTTGAACAAGGTGAATGCCTCATTGACAAGCAAAATGACAACGCGTTAACCGAAGGCTGGACGTGCCAACAGTATCGTCGTTCCACCTTTGCTAAAGTGGGTTACTTTCATCGCCAAGACCACCGTTCAACAGCGCTCGGTCAATACCAAGGCGAGGCTCAGGGCGAGCCGTTTGAGCTTTATCAGCTCGAAGGTAGCAACGACAAGTTTGGCGTGGATATTGAAGTATTTGAAGACGGTGATACCGATGTCCTAGTACACATCTATCGACCGTTAACCGATATTAAAGACATGTTTCCTGGAAGCTGACATGAGCAAAGTAAAGATACCGGAGAAATGGCAATCGAATGTCAAAGCGTTAAAAGCGGTACAGGTCGCATTCGATATGGACGAAAAAGTGCAAAAAGAAATTCGCAAAGCTGCGGTGGAAGCCGGCTTGAGTCCATCGGATCAAATTCGAAAGATTCTCGGCTTAAGTGTTCATCGCAAGCCCAAGCGTCCGCGCTTGACCGTCTCGTTAAGCCCCGAAGATTACCAAGTTCTGGGTGAAAAATATTCGATATCACCAGAAAAGCAGCTCGACATAAAACGACGCTTAATGGACGAGTTGATCGAGTTTGTCGATCAACACAGCGATTAAGCGTCGCCACCAAGCAACCCTTTGCGCTAAAGCTCAGTGAGTCAGTCGGCTGCTTACATCCAATAAGGCTTGACCGTAAATGCTGCTTTGCGCGTGTGTTCAAGCGCCACCAACAAGCTATCTATTTTATCATTTAACCAGCCGACCAATTTTGCATGCGAGCCAAAGTGATGCTGCTGAAGATAGTGCATTAAAAAGTACAGTGTTTCGAGCTCATCAATGCCGTGGTGAATATCCAACCAAGGCCCTCTAAACTGGCGTCGTTCATCAATGTTATACAGTCGACCAAACCAACTACCAGTCAGCAAACTGTACACCACGTGTTGGTGATTGTTGATGTAATCGGTGGCTGAAAACGGTTTGTCGATTGGCATGTTTTGTTGTAGCGTTGCTAAGTTAATTGACAACCAGCTCGGCGCTAAGTCCATCAATTGCGGACAGTTTTCTGGCTCGGGCAAGTCCTCTATAGATATTGCTAACACACTCAATTGCAGATTGTTGAAGCGCTCACTTTGCAATAAGCTTTTGATTTGCTTTTTTTGCATCAATTGATGACGTTGCTCTTTTAACGTTGCCAGCAACTCTTCGCTATTTTCAATCTTTTTGCGATAATTGCCTTTTCTGGCAGTTAACTCTTTGATTTGGCTTGCTGTTTTCACCCAAGAAAGCTCTGTTAATATCGCTTTTATCTGTTGTCTTAATTGTTCACTTGCATGACTCGGCAGGTAATCTGAATAAAGCCAAATGCCGTGCCTTGCCAATGCTAGGGTGTCGCTAATCGATTTGAGTTTATCCAACTGAGGATCATTAATGCATTTGGCCGTCAATTGTTGAATGTGCTGTAAACATTGCTGCATGCCAAATTGAAACGAGGCTAACAAGGGCTGATCAGATGTTAAATCAATACGCAGGTTTTGCGCTTGTTCATCAAATACATTGCGTTGCGTTTCCGATGGCTTGCTTTGTTGGCGATGCTGTTTGTACAAACTCGACAGTTGATATCCTCGAGCGGCTTTACTCAGCGTGCCTGGACGCATATTAAAATGAGCAAATAACAGCCTAGCCAAATCAAATAGGCTTTGCTTATCGCCACTTAACAACTCGATTTCGAGTTCATAGATGTCGCGCTGTTTATCCGCACTGGTTATCTTACCCTGATCGAAAACCAGTTCGATTTCACTGCCATCAGCAGCGTGAATGTGATAAAAGTGACGGGTAAAGTCGGTACTGAAAATCGGTAACAATTGCGAGTTAACCTGCTCCAAGGCAAAGTTGTCAGGCCAAATTGTGTCATCAAACAAGGTTAAATCGGGATACTCACTGTCTATTGGTACGTTGTACTCAGGTCGCGAGTGCAAGCCTCCAACAACCTGGCCAGCCAGCTTAATCGTTTGTTCTTTGGTACCGTTGTCAAAGCTGCGAATGCGCAAGCCTATATCATGGCGTCTAAGAACAAAATCTTTACTGTCAAAATAGGTATTGGTGAGTGTTTTTATACCCTGTGAAAATTTTATCTGCTGCTGACTAAGTAAGTGACTTAGTCTTTCGGCAACGTCACTATCTGTTAACAGATATTTAAGCTCTATTTCAGTGGCCATCTAAGGTTAGGGGTGTCTCAAAAGAGTTGATAAACTAACAATACAAAAGCTTTGCTCGGCTTTCAAACAAAACTTCGCAAATAATCGCCAATCACGGGCGATAACTCGCCTTTAACTGAGCCTTAATAACGCACAAAAAACGCGCAAAAAGTCAATAATTCTCGCTAATAAGCACTCAAATAGACAATATTGATGAGCAATTTCAGGCTATGTCTTGCCATCACTTTAACAAACACCTAGTATTTGTAACCAAAGACTCACACAGCATTATATGTATTTATGAAGTTACTCTCGTTATTTTTATCACTTGTTGTTTTGGCCTTGCCATACTCAGTAAGTGCTGAGCAGCAACCCGCTGAATCACTCACGCCAAGCACAAGCAACAACACGGCTTATATCAGTGATGAACTGTTTATTTATTTTCATTCAGGACCGGGTACGCAGTATCGCATTTTGGGCACCATCGATGCCGGTGAACAAGTTACCTTGATGGGCGCGCCCAAAAATGGCTATCAACAGTTGGTTGACGAGCGCCAACGCGAAGGCTGGGTTGATGCAAAATACCTATCTAAATCCCCTGGGCTTAAAGTGGTTGTGGCTGAGCTCAACGCCGAGCTTGCCGATCACGTCAGTAGCAAGAATTCGCTGGAGCAGAAATTGACTCAAGCCAACCAACAAGTTGCCGAGCTAGACAGCCAATTATCACAACTGCAAGAGCAACATAAGGTGTTGAATGAGCAATACCAAGTGGCGGCAAATGAGTTAGACAACAAAGAACTCAATATTATGCTCACGTGGTTTATGTACGGTGGTGGAGTGATGGCCATTGGGGTGTTGCTCGGTCTGATTTTACCGCGCTTTTTCAAACGCCGTAACAACTATTCGTCTTGGGGCTAATACTGCGTTATGAAGGTTTTCTTTGATGTATTGCACCTCTATTATTTACCGCAGTACTTGCCTGTTCATCAGGAGTTACAAAAGCGAGGTATAGACAGTCAATTTGTGTTTTATCACGGTGCTTTTGATCACGTATTAGAGCACGTTATTAACGAAGAGCAATTGGCTGTGCATTGGGTAGACAACGACAAGCAAGCGCTTGAGGTTTATGTACAGCATCAGCCCGATTGGGTGTTTTTTGCTAATAGCTTTGACTATCTAGAGCAACTACATAAAGTGAGTAAGTCTGCCCAGATGGGCCATGGTATCGGCCCCAAAAGCAGCTATTATACACAATCGGCCACCACCACGACTGTGCGCTTTGTAGAAGGTGAATACCGTTGCCAACGATTACGGCATATGTATCCCGAAGGACAATTTGTCGATGTCGGCTTCAGCAAACTCGATCCGATACTTAACAGCGAAGAACCTGGCTTAAACCTTGACGCGTTAGGCTTGGATAGTACTAAGCCGACCTTGGCATACGCGCCGACGTTTTACCCAAGTTCGATTGAGAAGTTCGCCAAAAATTGGCCAGATGATTTTAAGCAGTACAACATCTTAATCAAACCGCATTATTTTTCCGTTGCTAAAAGTAAATATCGGAAACACAAACAGTTGCTTGAATATTGGGCACGGTTTGACAATGTCTATCTTGCTAACGATAACGATTATTCTTTGGTGCCTTTCTTGGCCAGTGCTGATGTACTGATCAGTGATGCATCGTCGGCATTATTTGAGTTTGCGGCTCTGAATAAACCGGTCGTCTGGTGTGATTTCCTTAAATTACGACTCAGTTACAGCGGACCATTAAAGTTTCGCTTTAATAAGCGTATGGATCAAGACTATGGCGATTATGCCAACATCGCCGTACATGCGCGCAGCTACAGTCATTTAAAAGCCTTGGTCAACGAACAATACCAGCAACCGCAGCAACTTGCCGAGATACGCTTACAAATGAGTGAAAAATTAGCCGGTACCTTGGATGGTAAGGCCAGTGAGCGAATTGTCGATTACCTGTGTGCTCATTAAGTCAAACGGCTAGCGATGGACATCAATTGCCGACTAGCGTTTACGCTATTCGTAGTCTGTGCTTAAATTGGCGCATAACTTGCGCGGGCAACTTAACTAGAGATTTTAGATATTAATCCATTATGAGAATCATAACATTTGGTACTTTCGATGTTTTTCACGTCGGCCACGTCAATATTTTAGAACGAGCGAAACTGCACGGTACCCATCTTATCGTTGGTGTATCGTCGGATGAACTCAATTATAAGAAAAAAAATCGTTACCCGATTTACTGCGAAAAAGATCGTATGCATATTATCCGCTCTTTGGCCGTCGTCGATGAAGTGTTTCTTGAAGAGTCACTAGAACTTAAAGCCGAATACATCAAATACTTTAATGCCGACATGCTCATTATGGGTGATGATTGGCAAGGCAAATTTGATCATTTAAAAGAGCTTTGTGAGGTGATTTACTTGCCGAGAACGCCATCGGTCTCGACCACGAAAGTAATTGAAATCGTTAAAAGTTCCATTATTTAAACAACGCTGAATTAAACGACAAAGCAAACGCGGCTACGCTTGCTGGCTAGTATGCTTTACTCTATTGACAAACAATCCATTTAGGTTGCTCATGGTCGCGAAAAAATATCTATTCTACGTGTCACAGAACTACAGTTATGCGATTTTACGGCCTATTCAAGAACAGATTTGGCGTCGTAACGGCGAGGTGAAGTGGTTTTTACATGGCGATATTAATCCCGATTATTTGCACGATAATGAACAGCGTTTAATGACCATAGACGACGTTGTCGCTTATCAAGCCGATGCCACTCTATTACCCGGTAATGTGGTGCCCAGCTTTATTCCCGGCCTTAAGGTTGCGGTGTTTCATGGGTTCAATGCTGGCAAGCTTAATCGCCGTGGTCAGGTTGATCACTTTCAAATACGCAACTGCTTTGATCTTTATTGCACTCAAGGGCCGAACACCACTGAGCCATTTAAGCAACTTGAAGCACAACACGGTCACTTTAAAGTCATCGAAACCGGCTGGTCAGCACTCGACCCGCTGTTTACGGACGCGGCCACAAGCGGCATAAAGGAACACAGTCGACCGACCATTTTGATGTGTTCGACTTTCTCGCGTAACCTCACCTGCGCACCTCATTTATACGATACGGTAAAACACCTCAGTCAAGATTCTAAGTGGCAGTGGCTCATTCAATTTCATCCGAAAATGTCACAAGATATTGTCGATTCATACAAAGGATTGGAAAACGACAACCTGAGCTTCATTGAAACCGATAATGTCTTACCTTTGCTCAAGCAAGCTGATGTTATGGTGTGTGATACCTCTTCGGTATTGTTAATGTTTGCATTACAAGGCAAGCCCGTAGTGACATTCAATAACATTGCGCCGAAAGATTATATGATCAATATCAGCGAGCCAGAGCTACTTGTTGGTGCGATTGAACAGGCGTTAAACCCAAGCCCTACATTGCGCGCAAACATAGAGCGTTTCATTGCTGATACTCACCCTTACCAAGATGGCCAGTCATCATCCCGAGTGCTTGATGCCATTGATGACATGCTAGCGGGCAAGTATCCACTTGCAGCAAAGCCTAAAAATTGGCTGAGACAAATCAAAATGCGCCGTAAACTCGGTTACTGGAAGTTTTTCAGATCCTAGTGCAATAGCCCCTAGCGCAAAGCCGATATCACTTATATGCTAAAAGGTAGGTAATGTGATTCATCAGAGGCAACTCATCGTCTTTGCTCAGTACTAAAACAACGCTGCAACAATGCGTTATTGCAATCGCCATCGGTGTAACAACGGCACTTTTTGTGACTTGTGCTGTTGTGCTATGGCACTGGTATGAAAACCCGGCAGGTATCTTTCGCGATGCCACTGATAGCCATTGGCCGTTTATGTACGATACCGCGATCAGTTGGCTTATTCCCACCTTCCTCTATACCTCGCTGATCGTCTATCTCGTCCTCCTGATCCGCGCTGCCCTAAAAACTCGATAAGCGCTAAAGACAAACAGGCGTTAATGCATTTTGCACCTCGTTTCGTTGCGCCAGTAATAAAGCCAAGGGCTGATCAGTCGATGTTTTTTTCACGCCTTTATGGCTCGCAATTTATTAACCGCGCAAATTTAGTTATTGACAGTGCTTATTCAAGCACATACATTTATTGTTAATGCACTGTTAAACACAGCCTTTGTTTTATGCACACGAGTTAATATTGATGACTGAATATTTGCCAACCAACCGTCAACAGAATAACGACAACATCGGTTTACTGCTCCTGCTGGAATTGACTAGCGGGTGTTTTTCGAGTGTTTAAATAAAAACCAAAGATAAACTAGAAGCCCGCACAACAATGCGGGCTTTTTGCTTTTAACCATTCTATTTTACCAAGGTATCACCATGACAAATTCCGTAAAAATATTTGATACAACGCTTAGAGACGGTGAACAAGCACTAACCGCTAGTTTGTCTTTTCACGAAAAAATTCAAATCGCCTTAGCGCTTGAACGCCTCGGTGTCGATGTGATTGAGGCGGGTTTTCCGGTTTCTTCGCCGGGCGACTTTCACTCGGTACAAGAAATAGCAAAACAAATAAAAAACGCCACCGTATGTGGCTTATCTCGTGCGGTAGAAGCCGATATTAAAGCCTGTGCTGACGCCCTTGGCGTTGCTCAGCAGTTTCGCATTCACACCTTTATTTCAACCTCAGATATTCACGTCAATCAAAAGCTGCGCAAGCCGTTTGACGATGTTGAAGCGATGGCGATTAAGGCGATATCTTATGCTCGACGATTTACCGACGATGTTGAATTTTCATGTGAAGATGCCGGTAGGACGCCAATTGACAATCTGTGTCGTATGGTTGAGTCGGCGATCAACGCCGGCGCAACGACGGTCAACATTCCAGACACGGTCGGCTATACCCTACCCGATGAATTTGGCGGCATTATCAATCAATTGTTTAACCGCGTACCTAACATCGACAAAGCCGTTATCTCGGTGCACTGTCACAATGATTTAGGTTTAGCGGTTGCAAATTCCGTGGCTGCGGTGCAAGCCGGTGCCAGGCAGATAGAATGCACCATCAACGGCATTGGTGAGCGCGCAGGTAACTGCTCCCTTGAAGAAGTGGCAATGATCATTAAAACCCGAGAAAAACACCTTAATCTGACCACGGCAATCAAACACCGCGAAATTGCTCGGACATCAAAGCTAGTCAGTCAATTGTGTAATATGCCAGTCCAACCGAACAAAGCGATTGTCGGCAGTAATGCGTTTAGTCATTCCTCCGGCATTCACCAAGATGGTATGTTAAAAGCGAGTAATACCTACGAAATCATGACCCCAGAAAGCGTCGGTATCAGCAAAACTAAATTAAACCTAACATCGCGCAGTGGCAGGCACGTCATCAAACACCGCATGAGTGAACTGGGCTATCACGATGACGACTTTAACTTAGACGAGCTCTATCAAGACTTTCTTGCCTTAGCCGATAAAAAAGGCCAAGTTTTCGATGACGACTTAGAAGCTCTACTTTTTGATAAAAAACAGCAAAATCAAAAAGATGCATTTAAGATTGAATACCTTACCGTACACTCTGGTAGCGGTGAGTTTGCCACCGCAAGTATTAAAATACGCTGTAGAGACACGGTGCAAATTCAATCGGCCACCGGAAATGGTCCTGTTGATGCACTTTATCGGGCGATAAAGCAAGCGGTCGATATCGACTTTGAGGTATCCGATTATAAAATTTCCAACAAAGGTGAAGGCGAAGACGGATTGGGTCAGGCGGATTTGGTGGTTCACTACCAAGGACGAAATTTTCACGGTTACGGAATCGAGACCGATGTTATTCAAGCCTCAGGCAAAGCATTAATCAACGCTTTAAATGCGATTTCTAGAGCTCAGCAAGTGGCCTTTTTAAAACAACAAGCAAATCAACAAAAATCAGTACGCGGAGTTTAACAACAATGGCAAAAATAGCAGTATTGGCAGGCGATGGCATAGGTCCAGAAGTCATGGCTGAAGCAAAAAAAGTGTTGGATGCGGTTGTTAATCGCTTTTCACTCGATATACAAATGGAAGATTATGACGTCGGTGGTATCGCCATTGACAAGCACGGACACGCCTTACCAGCGACTACGTTATACGGTTGTCAGCAAGCCGACGCGATTTTATTTGGCAGTGTAGGCGGGCCCAAATGGACCCACTTACCACCGGAGCAACAACCAGAGCGCTGCGCGTTGCTGTCTTTGCGCACTCATTTTGACTTGTTTTGTAATATGCGCCCAGCCACCTTACAACCGTCATTGGCACACTTATCAACGTTGCGCGAAGATATCAGCAATGCCGGCTTTGATGTTCTAGTAATCCGCGAATTAACTGGCGATATATACTTTGGCGAGCCCAAAGGACGAACCGGCTGTGGCGATAGTGAATACGGTTTCGATACCATGAACTATTCGCGCGCTCAAATAAAACGGATTGCTCGCCTAGCTTTTGAGGCAGCCAAAAAGCGCAACAACAAAGTGAGTTCGGTTGATAAAGCCAATGTGTTGGCCACCAGCCAACTTTGGCGTAAGGTAGTCAATGAGGTCGCCACTGACTACCCTGAAGTTGAGCTCGAACACATCTACGTCGACAACGCTGCGATGCAACTGGTCAAAAACCCTGGCCAATTTGACGTGCTACTGTGCCCTAACCTATTTGGCGACATTCTATCCGATATCTGCGCGATGATAACCGGCTCAATGGGGATGCTACCGTCGGCTAGCTTAAATCAACAAAATTTTGGCCTGTACGAGCCTGCAGGTGGTTCCGCTCCTGATATCGCCGGAAAAGGCATTGCTAACCCGATTGCGCAAATACTGTCGGTGGCATTGATGTTGCGCTTTAGTTTTGCTCATGAACAAGCGGCAAAAGCGATTGAAAACGCGGTTTCGAGCGCCCTGCAACACGGCATGTTAAGCGCCGACTTATTAACAACAGAGCAACAGCAGCACGCCAAGTCAACGACACAAATTGGCGATTTTATTGTCGCTCAAATAGAACAATAACCGGAGTTAGCAGATCTTATGGCCACAACGTTATACGAAAAACTATGGCAACGTCACTTAATTGACGCCACGCCAGGCGAAACACCACTACTGTTTGTCGATCGCCATTTGATTCACGAGGTAACGTCACCTCAGGCATTTGCCAATTTGCGTTACCACCAGCGCTCGGTGCGCAGTCCAGAGCGGACCATCGCCACCATGGATCACAATATATCAACCAAGCGCTGTGATATTGATGCGGCCGGAGAAAGTGCGGCGATTCAATTAAAAACACTGCAACAAAACTGCACTGAATTTGGTATTGAACTATATGGCATGGGTCATAAAAACCAAGGTATCGTGCACGTTATTGGCCCTGAATTAGGCTTGACTTTGCCGGGCCAGCTCATTGTCTGTGGCGACTCTCACACGGCGACTCACGGGGCGTTTGGCGCACTCGCCTTTGGCATAGGCACCTCTGAAGTTGAACACGTTTTAGCAACCCAAACACTGCGCCAGACGCGCGCCAAAACCATGAATATTCACATTGACGGCGATGTCGGCCACGGAGTCAGTGCCAAAGATATCATCTTGGCGATTATCGGCGAGATTGGTCATGCGGGGGCCACTGGCTACGTCATTGAGTACAGCGGCAATGCGATACGTAAACTGACGATGGAAGAGCGTATGACGGTGTGTAATATGAGTATCGAACTCGGTGCCAAAGCCGGCTTGATCGCGCCCGATCAAACTACCTTCGAATACCTTTACAACAAGGAGTTCGCGCCCAAAGGCGATAACTGGTTAGCGGCGCTAAGTGACTGGCAAACACTCAAATCAGACAGCGATGCCCAATTTGACAAAGTCGTTACTATTGAAGGTGCAAACATCAAACCACAAGTGACTTGGGGGACAAACCCAGGGCAAGTAATTGCCATCGATGCACAGATCCCTGATCCCATGCACTTTAGCGATCCTGTAGAGCGCGAGTCTTGTATCAATGCGCTTAAATACATGGATTTAGAGCCGGGCATGAAGATCACAGACGTAGCCATCAACAACGTCTTTATTGGTTCGTGTACGAACTCTCGCATCGAAGACTTGCGCGTCGCAGCCAAAGTTGTTGCCGGTAACAAAGTAGCTCAAGGGGTAACCGCAATCGTGGTACCTGGCTCTTATCGAGTCAAAGAACAAGCAGAGCGCGAGGGCTTAGCGCAAGTGTTTATCGACGCCGGTTTTGAATGGCGCTTACCCGGTTGTTCAATGTGTTTGGGCATGAATGATGACAAATTACAGCTCGGTGATCGCTGCGCCTCAACCAGCAATCGCAACTTCGAAGGTCGCCAAGGTCGCGGTGCTCGTACTCACTTAGTCAGCCCTGCTATGGCCGCTGCCGCCGCATTAGCAGGTCATTTTACTGACGTTCAGGTTTAAGGAATTTGCCATGCAAAAGTTTTCACAACACACAGGTTACGTGGTTGCCATTGATCGCGCGAATATCGATACCGATCAAATCATTCCGAAACAGTTTTTGCAAAAAACAACCCGCACCGGATTTGCCGATCACTTATTTCACGATTGGCGTTATCTAGATGAATTAGGCGAGCAGCCCAATAGCGATTTTGTCTTGAACAAACCGGAAAATCAAGGCGCGAGTATCTTACTTTCGCGCGAAAATTTCGGTTGCGGTTCATCGCGCGAACACGCGCCTTGGGCCATTCAAGAGTACGGTTTTAAAGCGGTTATTGCCACCAGCTTTGCCGACATATTTTTCGCCAATTGCATTAACATTGGTTTACTCCCCGTCGCCTTACCGGAACACGTGATCGATTACTTATTTCAACAAACCAGTATCGAGCGGCTGCAACTTACCGTTGATTTAATTAACAGTCAGGTTATTTTGGGCCAGCAGCGCTTTGATTTTACCCTCACCGAGTTTCAGCGCTACTGCTTGTTAAACGGAGTTGATGCCGTCGGCTGGACATTGAAAAAGCAAGATAAGATTGACGCCTTTGAACGCAATTTACCGATTTGGCAGTAATTACTGCCAAGTCTTTGCTACCGACCGTTTACTATCGCCTGCCAGTGTTTGAACGAGGTTAACTCAATAGCCATTGCTAATGCTAATTTGCCGACAGAGCGGGCACCTTAAATCGGTAGCCTTGGTAAGATAAGATCACCTGTTGCGGGGCGATTGTTTCAATCACCACACCGCGATCGCTAACCTCGCCTTCGTAGTAATCCTTGCCGTTTAAGCGCAACCAGCGGTTGTTGGCATCTGAGCTGTACATGTGCAGTGAAAAACTTAAGGGTGACACTTGCTCTTGCAGCCAACTGGGCATCTGCCCCAGTGGTTTTATCAACGGATCTTGCTGATTACTGGTGTTGTCAATGTCAGGTGTCTGGGAAGTTTGATTGTCGTTAGTTAATAACTCAGGTTCGGTCAATGCAGCTTCCACAGCGGCAAGTAGCGCTGGATCGATATCGTCAAGAGCCTCGCGATTTAACGATAACGACGGTGTTACTTGCACTTCTTCAACCGATAACGCCTGCGCATCTGTATCTGCCTGCGCCACTAACTGTTCTTGATCGAAACTCACCTCCTCAGTAGCGCTGTGTTGTTGCATCAATAACAAGCGATTAATTTTTTGCTCGAGCTGTTGCCTTGATGCGAGCTCTGCGGCTTGCTTAGCTTGTTGACGCTGTTGTAGCGCTCGAAGTTCTTGTTGCCGCGCCTGACGGGCGTTGAGACGTTGCTGTGTCATATTGACGTTGATCTGCGAACCATTGGCCACCAGTGCGTGTTGACGGTCTAGCTCGGTTAGTGGTCGTAGCGGTTGTTGCTCAGCGGTGGGTGACGTTAACTGGCTTTGTAACGAAAGGCGTTGCTGGCGTAATTGGTCAGCTTGATAGCCACCAAATAAGTAATAACTTACCGCCGCCAAAGCGCTGACCAGCAAGCAGTAAATGACTAGCCCACTTAGCTTTTTTAGGTAAGTAAATTTGTCATCTATCAATTGCTGATCGGGTTGCACCAATGCCTCTTGCAGTGCTTCTGATGCCAATGACGAACTGGATAGCTGTTGCTCATTGGCTTTTTGTAATGACGATAAAATAAACGACACTCGCTTACTCCTCCGTTGCCAAATCAACGCTAATAGGGTCCATTGTCGCCTTGTTGCTCTGCGTCGCTTGAGGTGTGACGTTGACAACTTGGTCATCAACTATGCGGTCACTGCTATGGGTATAACGACTTAGCGCAATAACAGTTTCAATATCCGATAGAGGTGTTTGATGGCCTTGTTGAAATTGGCTCAGTTGATTAACGAAAATCGCATCATATGCGACACCTTGGCGCGGCAGGCGCTGTTGGGCGTTTGCCAGTGCGGTTTCTAACCACACTAACAGCTCATTTGACAGTGTCTTGTCGAGGGTTTCTACAAAATCCGTCGGTGGCTGCCAGAGCAATAACGCTTGTTGTTTAAAGCGCGAGGCAACCGCGTGCTTGTTGACCCATATCGACTCTGTCGCCAAGTGCAACTGCAATAAATCAGTATGTTGACTGGGTTCGACAACGGCATAAAAAGGATCATCATTGTCATCGTAGAGCACCACAATCGCGCGATGACTAAGACTTAATAAGGTATCAAGGCTGCCATCAGACCAATGGCACTGTAGCTGATATGACAAGGCGACATCACACGCGGTTTGTTGTTCCGTTGACGACTGACTGTTACCAACTGCATAACGAATGTGCCACTGTTGGTATAACTTTTCAAACGCCGGCCGCAAACTGCGACTTTGGTTAATTAACGATGTTGGTATGCGATTTTGTTCGCGCTCAACAGCGCGTTGTTGCTCAACGTTAAGCTGTTGCTGTGTTTGAGTGAACAGTGACTGTTGTTGTTGGTATTGTCGCTGTCCTAACAGCCCTGAACAGGTAACTACTCCCACCAACACTGTCGCTGCAAGGGCGTAGCGAAGCCATGTCTTTTTCCACACAACCAGCTGATTGGTATCAAGGTTGAGCACTTCAGCAGCCGCATTAATCACCAGCGATTTGTCGACGCGTTTTTGCTGTGATGCATAAGCACCGAGTAAGGCGCGATCACAGAGCAAATTAATCAACCGAGGTACACCGGTAGAGAAGCGCTGTATAAGGGCAATAGCCTTGTCGTCAAACAAGGATTCGCTGGTTCCGCCGACACCTAAACGGTAATTAATATACTGCTTGGTTTCGGCTAAATTAAGGGGTAGTAAATGGTAGCGGGCAGTAATTCGCTGTGCCAGTTGTCGCAAGTCTTGGCGCTTTAATAGGTGTTGTAATTCTGGCTGGCCAATTAAAATAACCTGCAATAGTTTTTTGGTATCGGTTTCCAAATTTGTCAGTAAGCGCAATTGCTCGAGCACCGCGGGTTGTAAATGCTGTGCTTCGTCAATCACTAACAGCGTGTGACGTTCGGCTTCGTGGTTTGACAATAAATGCTGATAAATCGCTTGCGATAAATCTTTGACACTGGCACTGGTTTGATAATTAATATCTAGTTCATCACAAATCGTTGCCGACAGCTCATAAGCCGACAACGTCGGATTGAGAATAAACGCCGCTTGTGTGTTGTCCGGCAATTGGCTCAACAACCGTTTACTCAAGGTGGTTTTTCCAGTGCCCACTTCGCCAGTGAGCAAAACAAAACCTCCTGATTCACCAAAGCCATAACTCAAATGCGCCAACGCCTCTTTGTGGCGATTGCTCATATACAAATAATTGGGGTTAGGGGCTATGGAAAACGGTGCTTGCGTTAAGCCAAAGTAGTGCAAATAATTTTGGTTCATGGTGTTATTCTTCTGCTGTCTAAGGCAAAGCTACCCAAACGCGACCGATAAGTCAAAACTTGTCGTTACCCAACGCGATAAAGTACCATACAATAATCCTATCTGTAATTTTGACATGTAACGCTATGACTCTTGATAGTAACGATCTAGCCGAGCACACCTATTTAGTCGGCGGCGCTGTGCGCGATGGTCTGCTCAACAGGCCAATACACGAGCGCGATTATCTGGTTGTCGGATTAACGCGCGAGGCGATGCTGGCCCACGGTTTTAAACAAGTAGGCAAAGACTTCCCGGTGTTTTTACACCCCAAAACCAAAGAGGAATACGCGCTTGCGCGCACTGAGCGCAAACAAGGCAAGGGGTATACGGGCTTTAGCTGTTATGCCGAGCCCGATGTGACCATTGAACAAGATCTGTTGCGTCGAGACTTAACCATTAACGCCATGGCGCAAGATCAACACGGTCATATAATTGATCCCTATAACGGCCAAGCAGATCTAGAAAAAAGACTACTGCGCCATGTATCGACGGCGTTTAGTGAGGACCCACTTCGCGTACTGCGCGTGGCTCGGTTCGCCGCCCGCTACCACTATTTGGGTTTTACCGTGGCGCCAGAAACCATAGAGCTGATGCAACAGATGGCCGATAATGGCGAGCTAGCTCACTTGACACCGGATAGGATTTGGAAGGAAGTCTCATCGGCGCTTAGTGAACAACACCCACAAGTTTTTGTTCAAGTACTTCGCCAATGCGGTGCTTTGCGCGTTATATGGCCAAGTCTCGATGCCTTATGGGGGGTGCCAAATCCAGCGCATCACCACCCCGAAGTTGACTCAGGTGTCCATACCCTGATGGTGTTAGAGCAAGCGGTAAAACTCTCCGATAGTATTGCGGTGCGCTTTGCTTGCTTGTGCCACGACCTCGGTAAAGGATTGACCGATAAAAGCCAATGGCCAAGGCACTACGGCCATGAAAAGTCTGGTATTAAATTGGTAAAACAGGTGTGCAAAGCATTTAAAGTACCCAATGAAGTGCGTGATTTAAGTATCAAAGCGTGCGAATTTCACCTCCATGCTCATCGCGCGTTTGAGCTCAAGCCAAGCACGGTATTAACGTTATTTGACCAGCTCGATGCGTGGCGTAAACCGCAGCAATTTGAGCACTATCTATTGGTTTGTGAAGCCGATGCCAAAGGACGAATAGGGTTTGAACACAGTGACTATCGACAAGCTGACTATCTGCGTGACGCCTATCAACAGTGCTTAACTGTAAAAGCCAAGCCTTTTGTCGAACGTGGTTTACAGGGTAAAGAAATAAAAGACGCTATTTATCAACAGCGGTTAAAATTGATATCAACCTTGAAAGATGCACTAGAATTAATACAGTAAAATTGTTCAGTGAATGTTGAAGGTGAGCCGATGCAAAGCCATATAGCCGATACGTTATTTCATGTAAAACACATCGCGCTGATCGGAGCTAGCGACAAAGCCGACAGAGCGAGCAATCAAGTGATGGCGTTTTTGCAGCATCAAGGCTATCGCGTGTATCCAGTGAATCCGCTAGTGGCGGGTAAAGAGATCCACAATGAGCGAGTATATGCTTGTCTCGCCGATATTACTGCCCCCATAGATATGGTCGATGTGTTTCGCCAAGGCGATGCGCTGCCAGAGATTGTCGAACAGTGTCATCAACTTGGCATTAAGCGCATATGGACGCAGCTCGGCGTAGTTCATCACGGGGCTGAACAGCAGGCTGAACAGTACGGCATTGATATGATCGTTGATAGATGCCCTAAAATAGAAATTCCCAAGTTACAGTCAATCAAGCTACTCGCTGATCCCGTGCACCAGCAACCTAGCTAGCACAGGGGGCTTGTTGCCCCCTTGGTCATGAGTAGCTACCGTGAACCGGTTGCGTTTAGATGATAAACCAGACTAAAAACGCCCCCAATAACAAGCGGTAAACGACAAACGGCATCATACCAACTTTATCCAGTAAAATTAAAAAATAGTGGATACACGTATAGGCGCTGACAAACGCCACACTGGCTCCTAAAGCGATGGCTGACCAGTCGACGGCATGTGCGGCAAATACCAGCTTAACCGTTAGGTAGGTACCGGCCATGGCGATAGCCGGGATTGATAATAAAAACGAAAAGCGCGCCGCCGCATCGCGGGTGAGACCAAGCATCATGCCCATGGTCATGGTAATACCTGAGCGTGACGTACCGGGAATTAATGCCACTGCTTGCGCTAATCCCACCATCATCGCTCCTTTGAATCCCAGTTGCTCAATATTCTTGTTTTGTTTGCCCTTGATGTCGACCAAACCAAGCAACAAACCAAAAACGATTGTAGTTAGGGCGATAATAGCGGCACTGCGCAGATGCTGTTCGATAAAGTCTTTGCCAAACAAACCAAATAGGCCGGCGGGGATTGTGGCAAAGATAATCCACCACGCTAACTTGGCATCAAAGCTTCGATTCTTGTGAACGATACTGTCAGTCCAAGCGACAAACATATTGGCCACTTCTTGGCGAAAATAAATCATTACCGCCAGCAACGTGCCAACGTGCACGGCGACATCAAAAGCAAGCCCTTGATCACTCCAGCCCAAGAGTTGCGATGGCAAAATAAGGTGCGCGGAACTCGAAATCGGTAAAAATTCGGTTAACCCTTGAATCAGGGCGAGGATAATGGTTTCTATGGTCGACATCTAAAAGTCCATTGAGTTGTTATTATTGTTTTGTTGAAGTATTAATGCGACAGCGCAATAGGCCAGGTAAAGTCTATGCGTTGCACTTGCTGTTTGGTTTTGTCGTATTGTTGCCAAATTTGTTGATACGTTTGTCCCAGCGTGGGGTGTACTTCATCAGGAGCTAGTTCAGCGAGCGGTTGCAACACATACGCATTTAGCGGAATTTCATCTCTTGGCAACTGGACCGGTTGCTCCATCACTAAATCGTCGTATAACAAAATGTCCAAGTCCATTTTACGCGGGCTGAACTTTTTTGAAAAATCGACTCGTCCATGTTGTTTTTCTAGTGTTTTTAACAACTCACCAATGTATTGCGGTGACTTGTTGGTGTGTACTTTGGCAACCAAGTTATAAAAATTTTCGCCGCTAAAGCCCACCGGTTCACATTCATACACCGATGATACATCGACAGCGCCAAATTCATCCCGCAATGACTGCACGGCAAGTACAATTTGTGTTTCTCGTTCAATATTGCTGCCAATAGAAATGTATACTTGCGCCATTACCCTTTGCTGCCTCGTTCAATAATGACCCCAACGCCTTGTGCATTGGCCACCGCTTGTGGTTTGTTAATTTTCAAGCGCAGCCAACTGATGGCGTATTTTTGCATCAACCGCTGAGCCATGTTTTCGGCTAAGGTTTCGAGTAAATCAACGACTTTCTCTTGCGCTATCAATTCAATATCAGCCGCTACATCAGCGTAATTTACGGTTTTGTGTAATTCGTCGCCCGCTGCTGCCAAACGAATATCACAGCCCATTTGCAGATCAAATATCAGCGGTTGTTTGATGGTTTTTTCCCAATCGTAATACCCTATGGTGGTGTCGATTTTTAAACCTTCGATAAAGACAATATCCATGTTGACTCGCTAGCTTGCGGTAAAAATTTAATTTTACCCTAATGTGCTATAGAAAAACCACTCATTGTCTTGTTAGAATGCGTGATAACGGTTTTATTTTAACCATCTTAACGATTCGTTTGACGTTATCGCCCCGCGAGCCGACAATGAGGCTATAACGAGATAGGAAAAACACTGTGATTTTAACCATCTCCATCATTATCTTTGCTTACTTGTTAGGCTCTATTTCAAGTGCCATCTTAATTTGTCGCCTGCTTGGGTTACCCGACCCGCGTAGTCAAGGCTCAAACAACCCCGGCGCGACCAACGTTTTGCGGATCAGCAATAAAGCCACGGCAGCTGCGGTGTTACTGTTTGATGTGTTAAAAGGTATGATTCCGGTGTGGGGGGCGTATAAGCTGGGCGTTGAACCGTTGCACTTGGGCTTTATCGCCATTGCCGCGTGTCTCGGTCATATGTACCCTATCTTTTTTAACTTTAAAGGTGGCAAAGCGGTGGCAACGGCATTTGGCGCGCTCGCGCCAATTAGTTGGATTATGGCGTTAGCGCTAATCCTTACGTGGGGCGCGGTTGTTAAGTACAGCCGTTATTCTTCGCTAGCCGCTATAGTTACCATTACACTAGCGCCACTGTATACCTATCTAATAAAGCCCCTGTATACCAACTCGGTAACCATGTTGTCTCTGCTGATTTTATTTCGCCACAGAGACAACATCATTCGCTTGCTACAGGGTAAAGAAAGCAAGATTTAAGCGTTTACACTGGTGGTAAACTATCCAACGGCCAACGCGGCGTCGCTTTAAACGTCATATCGGCACTAACACCTGATTTGAGTCGTTGCATACCGGCAAACGCGATCATCGCCCCGTTATCGGTACAGAACTCAGGACGTGGGTAATACACCTTACCATTGAGTTTTTGCATGGTAGTCGCTAACTTTTCTCGCAGTGAAGTGTTCGCACTTACCCCACCGGCAATGACTAGTCGGTTCAAACCACACTGTTCAAGCGCGCGTTTACATTTTATTGCCAGTGTATCAACCACCGCCTCTTGAAAGGCATATGCGATATCGGCTTTAGTCTGATCGCTGTCGTCGTTGTCGCGAATGGTATTGGCGGCAAAGGTCTTCAAGCCAGAAAAACTAAAATCAAGACCCGGTCTATCGGTCATCGGCCGTGGAAATTTAAACCGCCCTTTGGTTCCTTGCTCTGCCATTTTTGCTAAAACAGGACCACCCGGATAATCTAAGCCGAGCAATTTAGCGGTTTTATCAAACGCTTCACCTGCCGCATCGTCGACCGATTCACCCAGCACTTGGTATTTGCCAATACCATCAACGCGCACTAGCATGGTATGGCCACCGGACACCAGTAACGCAATAAATGGAAAGTCAGGCACATCATCTTCTAACATTGGCGCTAATAGATGTCCTTCCATATGATGAACAGGAACCGCAGGAATATCCCAACCATAGGCGAGCGAACGGCCAATAGAGCAGCCGACGAGCAAGGCACCAACTAAACCAGGACCGGCTGTATAAGCGACACCGTCGAGATCGCTTGGGCTTAAGCCCGCATCAGCTAATGCTTGCTTGATCAACGGAATGGTTTTGCGAACGTGATCGCGCGATGCCAATTCTGGCACAACCCCACCGTAATCGGCATGCACTTTTATCTGTGAATAAAGCTGATGGGCGACAATGCCCTGCTCTTCATCATAAATGGCTATACCGGTTTCATCACAAGAGGTTTCGATACCTAAAATTCGCATAACTGTATAATTCCGTAGGCAGAATGAGTAATAATTTGGCGCTGGTTTTTAACCCAACGTGGCAATTTTAACCTCGTATGCCTTTTTTCACCACCGCTTTTAAAGAAAAACAATTTAAGCCTTTACATTAATGAAGGGATCGGATTAGAATACTGCACCATTTTTAATCAGACTCGATAGTTTTATATCGGTCCTTAAGTATTCACTAGAGGTGAGAGGCACAATGCCAGTAATTAAAGTAAGAGAAAACGAGCCGTTTGATGTAGCTCTTCGTCGTTTTAAGCGTTCATGTGAAAAAGCAGGTATCCTTTCTGAAGTTCGTCGTCGCGAATCTTTCGAAAAGCCAACTTGGGAACGCAAGCGCAAGAAAGCAGCTGCAGTTAAGCGTCACGCGAAGAAAGTTGCTCGCGAAAACGCTCGTCGCGTTCGTTTATACTAAGACTTTAGGCATATTTGCTTTAAGTTATGAGTTTATTTGAACAACTCAACAACGAAATGAAAAACGCCATGCGTGCCAAAGACAAACCTCGTCTTAGTGTACTTCGCATGGCGATTTCGGCGATTAAGCAAGCGCAAATTGACGGTCAAAAAGAAATGACCGACGACGATATCCTTGCCTTGATCACTAAAATGATCAAACAACGCAAAGAATCTGTCTCTATGTTTACTGACGGCGGTCGCTTGGACAGCGCAGCCAGTGAACAGGCCGAAATTGATGTGCTAGAAGAGTTTCTTCCACAAGCGCTCAGTGCAGATGAAATCAAATCTCTGATTGCGCAAGCGATAGAGCAAAGCGGTGCTGCATCAATGGCCGATATGGGTAAAGTAATGGCGCTGTTAAAGCCCCAAATGCAAGGACGTGCTGACCTAGGTCAGGTAAGCGGACAAGTTCGCGCTGCACTCAATGCATAAGCCCTACATTTTGTTGTGATAGAAAACCGCACACCTAAGTGCGGTTTTTTTTATCCTCAATTCTTGACCGCTGTCGCTGGTAACAGGCGATATGGATAAACTGTCTCGTTCGCGTTGTCTTTCTAAAGGTGAATTTGCTATAGTAATTCATCGTCTATCAAACCACTAATTTAGCATTGGCGCAGAGCACGTAGTATTTATGGCTGGTTTAATCCCTCGTACATTTATCGATGATCTTTTAGCTCGTACCGACATCGTCGACTTGGTTGAATCTCGCGTCGCTTTAAAAAAAGCCGGTAAAAATTATCAGGCATGTTGCCCTTTTCACAGTGAAAAAAGCCCATCGTTTACCGTTTCTAGAGATAAACAATTTTATCACTGCTTTGGCTGTGGTGCGCACGGTAACGCCATATCGTTTATTATGGAGTACGACCGTTTAGAGTTTGTCGATGCGATCGAAGAACTTGCGAGCTTTCACGGTTTAGAGGTGGAGCGAGAAGAATCTCACAAAACACCAGCCCAATTAAAAAAAGAGCAACTCGTTCACAAACAAAAGCAAGATGATTACCAATTAATGAGTAACATCAGTGGCTTTTATCAACAAAACCTGCGTAAACACGCCGATGCACCAAACGTTATTAGCTACCTTAAAAGCCGTGGCTTGAGTGGTGAAATCGTCAAGAGCTTTGGCATTGGATATGCTGCTGATAGCTGGGATGACGTTGTCAGCACATTTGCGCGTAATCGCGATAGTCAGCAACAATTAGTTGATTTGGGGATGGCCATTCAAGGCGACAAAGCGCGCCCGTATGACCGCTTTCGCGGTCGACTGATGTTTCCAATAAAAGACAAACGCGGTCGGGTGATTGGTTTTGGTGGTAGAGTCATAAAAGACGGTACGCCCAAGTATCTCAACTCCCCAGAAACGCGAATTTATCACAAGGGTCAAGAACTCTACGGGTTATACGAAGCAAAGCAAAACTGTAAAGATTTACAACGTTTGGTCGTTGTTGAAGGGTATATGGACGTGGTCGCCTTAGCTCAACACGGTATCCCATATGCGGTGGCTTCACTTGGCACTTCAACTACAGCCGAACAACTGCAAACGCTATTTCGCACCGTCAAAGAAGTGATTTGTTGTTACGATGGTGACCGAGCAGGTCGCGATGCGGCCTGGCGAGCACTCGAAAATGCGTTACCGCTAGTACGCGATGGCATCAGTTTAAAATTTGTCTTTGTCCCCGATGGCGAAGATCCTGATACCCTGGTGCGCCAACACGGACAACAGGCATTTGAGCAGTTATTAGATCAAGCGATGCCGATGTCGAAGTTTTTATTTGAGCATTTAATGTCGACTGTTGATATTAATACGCTAGAAGGCAAAGCGGCCCTCGCCGATATTTTTCAACCGTATATAGAAAAATTACCTGACAGCCTGTTAAAAGATTCTATTATTAACGAATTGGCAAATAAACTTGGCGCCGGTTCGCAACAACAACTCCAAAAACTTAATAAAAAACAAACAACTAATGAAAAGTTGCAACAACGGAATAACCACGCCAAGGTAACGCCGATCAGATTAGCTATTGCATTATTGCTCGAGCATCCCCATTTAGTATCAGTATTAGATGATTTATCAGTACTCGATCGCATAGACATGCCTGGCATAGAGCTGTTTAGACAGCTTATGCAACAGTGTAAGCAAAACCCGAAAATGAACTCAAGTCAATTACTTGAGATGTGGCGCGGAACACCGCAACAACAAATATTGTCAAAGCTATTAATGTGGGATCACCACGTAGATAGTGACGCTGCTGAACACGTTTTTAGCGATATATTAGAAAAACTTATTAACAGTTTTGTCGAGAAAAGGACCGAGTTACTGTTACAAAAAGCGCGTATGGGACAACTTAGTGCGTCGGAAAAGAAAGAACTGCAAGTGCTTATTAACGCTCGCAGTTAAGTAAAATACCCCCTCGCTTTATCTGGTATTTTTGTTTTCGACTTGCTATAATTTCGTCCTTTACTGTTTGAATTTTGATAGCCAATACAGGTGGACATTCGTCAATGGATCAAGCCCCACAATCTAGACTGAAAGAACTTATCACTAAAGGTAAGGAGCAAGGGTTTTTAACCTT
This sequence comes from Thalassotalea ponticola, assembly GCF_041379045.1. Lineage (NCBI taxonomy): Bacteria > Pseudomonadati > Pseudomonadota > Gammaproteobacteria > Alteromonadales > Colwelliaceae > Thalassotalea > Thalassotalea ponticola. The sequence goes on along the minus strand of NZ_CP166871.1, from coordinate 816,615 downwards.
TGCAGAGGTAAACGATCACCTTCCACAAGACATCATTGATTCTGATCAAGTTGAAGATATCATTCGCATGATCAATGACATGGGTATTCAAGTGTTTGAGAACGCTCCAGATGCCGATGAATTAATGATGAGTGAAGCTAATACCGATGAAGACGCAGCCGAAGCCGCTGCCCAAGCACTTGCAACGGTTGAAAGTGAAATAGGTCGCACCACAGATCCTGTACGTATGTATATGCGTGAAATGGGTACCGTAGAACTATTAACCCGCAAAGGCGAGATTCAAATCGCTAAACGCATTGAAGAAGGGATTCGCGAAGTTCAGCGAAGTGTTTCCGAATACCCTCCCGCGATCAATTACTTATTAGATCAATGGGATAATTTTGAAGCCGAAGAATGCCGTTTAAGCGACATTATCTTAGGCTTTGCCGATCCCTTAGCGGACGATGACGATATTGCACCAACGGCTACTCACGTTGGCTCTGAGTTATCTGAAGAAGAGCTAGATGACGAAGATGATGATCTAGACGAAGATAGCGATGATGACGATGACAGTTCAAGTGACGAAGAAGAGGACACAGGTCCAGATCCGGAACTGGCTCGTGAGAAGTTCACTGAACTAAGACGTCTTTACGATGTTGCCAATGGCGTTATCGAACAAAAAGGTCGCGACCACAAAGACGCGGTTAAGGCAATAGACGACATTGCTGAGTTGTTCAAAGAATTTCGCTTAATTCCAAAAGTGTTTGATCGCTTAGTCAAAAACATGCGTGACGTGATGGACCGAGTTCGCGTACAAGAGCGCTTGATCATGAAGCACTGCGTGGTTGGCGCCGGTATGCCAAAAGCGCATTTTATTAAGATTTTCCCGGGCAACGAAACCAAAACTGAATGGCTTGAAAACGAAATTGCCGCGGGTCACAGCTACTCTGACAAATTGAAGCTTGTCCAGTTTGACATTGAGCGTTGCACCTACAAGTTAGAGCAACTTGAAAAAGAAACCTATCTGTCAGTGCAAGGCATTAAAGATATCAACCGTCGCATGTCTATTGGTGAAGCCAAAGCTCGTCGTGCGAAAAAAGAAATGGTTGAAGCCAACTTACGTTTGGTTATTTCAATTGCCAAGAAGTACACCAACCGCGGCTTGCAATTCTTGGACTTGATCCAAGAAGGTAATATCGGTTTGATGAAAGCGGTAGACAAGTTTGAATACCGTCGTGGTTATAAGTTTTCGACCTATGCCACATGGTGGATTCGACAAGCGATTACGCGTTCAATTGCCGATCAGGCGCGTACCATCCGTATTCCTGTGCATATGATTGAAACAATTAACAAGTTAAATCGTATTTCACGTCAAATGTTACAAGAAATGGGACGCGAACCAACGCCAGAAGAGCTTGCTGAACGCATGATGATGCCTGAAGATAAAATTCGCAAGGTACTCAAAATTGCCAAAGAGCCGATTTCAATGGAAACGCCGATTGGTGATGATGAAGATTCGCACTTAGGCGACTTTATCGAAGACGGTAGCGGTGAGTTGCCGGTTGATGCAGCAACTATGGAAAACTTGCGCGCCGCCACCAACGAAGTTCTTGCCGGCCTGACCGCCCGTGAAGCAAAAGTACTGCGTATGCGCTTTGGTATCGATATGAATACTGACCACACGCTAGAAGAAGTGGGTAAGCAGTTTGACGTAACTCGTGAACGTATTCGTCAAATTGAAGCGAAGGCGTTGCGCAAATTGCGTCACCCGTCGCGCTCAGAGCAACTAAAAAGCTTCTTAGACGGCGAGTAAACAACGCTATTATTAACGATAAAAGGGACCTGATGGTCCCTTTTTTGTACGCTAATAAATCTGCCGCTAAGTCATTAAGGTAGGTGTAGGCCGTTTATGTAAGCCAAACATAACCTCGTCCGCAATGTCATTAACTCACTGTTAGGTTGCTGATACCACCGCATTACGGCCGTTTTTCTTCGCCTTGTACAACGCTTGATCGGCGCGCTTTAACGTGTCGTCAAAGCTCTCTTGCTTGTTGTGCGTCGCCACGCCCATTGATACCGTTACTTTGACTTTCTTAGCTTTTGCCGTCTTAGTGCGTTTGCCTTTGTGCATATCGGCTTGCCGGATAACAATTTCATAGTCGGCGATTAAGCAACGAATGCGCTCGAGCTCTTCAGTGATCTGTTCTGTTTTTTTACCAGCAAAAACCAATGAGAACTCCTCACCGCCATAGCGAAACGCTTTACCTGAGCGTTTCACTTGAGCAATCTTAGCAGCGACCAATTTCAATACTTGATCACCGACATCGTGACCATAGGTATCATTAAACTTTTTGAAATGGTCAATATCGAGCATGGCCACCGAGTATTTACTCCCCAGCGTACTGACGTGATGATACAACGATCGCCTTGACGATAACCCAGTGAGCTCGTCTCGATAAGCGAGAAAGTACGAATTCATTAATATCGCGATCAAGTAATAACCGCAAATAGTGGCGATGGTCACAGGCCAATTCAAGGTAATAAGCTTAGTAGCGCTCAGGCACCAAATAGTTGCCGTGATCAGTATTGCCGTTTGCGCTAACTGTGCTTGCCTCACATTACGCGTCATTAGAACGACAAACGCGACAGAAACGGGTAGGTAAAAATCAACTATTTGTGCTGTTAACATGGGCCATTTCGCTTGCAACAGTGGTGTTACCTGCAACCAAGCATGGGTTAGGCCAACGCTGAGCAAAAGAAACAACAGCTGCTTTAGCATGTGTAAGCTTAACAAGCCACGCTCACTGATTAGCGATACCCAAACTAAGGTTGCTAAACCATACAGAAATACCGCCTGCTCAGAGAGTGGGTGCGGGGTTTTAAGCAACGCGTAATAACTGCCGACAATAATGGTAAGCAAACACAATCGGGCTTGTTTAAAGTACGCTGCTAACAAGCATGCAACAACAAGTAAAATGGGGACGACACTATCAATAGATAACGCAAATTGAGGCCATTGAACAACACTAAACTCAGCGCCAACGTGTAGAGCAAAAATAAAGATACACCCTAAAATAAACGCCTTACTTGTTTGTAAAAATCCAGTCACCTGCCTTCCTCGTGATTATTGTAAATTTTATTGAAAGCCCCTTTATAGTAACAACTTTTTAACCGATGTTAATCATTAATTCGCATCTTAGCACTGCCACACAATGATATGTGAAACCTGCGCAAGCAAGAAAAATTAGCTTGAGATACAACCACCGCCTATAAATTAACCACTCAAACAAAAAGCGCGATAATTTTCTTTTACAAGTGGTGACATCTGAAAAAAAAGACCTTATACTTGCCTGCGTTATCGGTTATCAGGCTTGGCCTTTAGGCTATAGACGGTATAAATAACAACGATAAGCAAACACTTCTAAATGGCCCCTTAGCTCAGTTGGTTAGAGCACCCGACTCATAATCGGTAGGTCCCGTGTTCAAGTCACGGAGGGGCCACCATTTAGAACAAAGAAGACGCCCGAGAGCGTCTTTTTTTGTGTCTGAATGTTCCCGTACAAAGCGAGGCCGGGATAGTGGATGATTATTTCCTTCAGATATGCCTTATTTGATTATCTTTCATCTAGATGTTAACTCTTGGATTACAATTACCGCTTACCTATCTTGTCGTTCAATGTTGTTTTTCCGCTTTCTGGAAATACTTCTGTTCGTAAACTGCATAATATTTCAACTTCTTATCCATTAAAAAGGAATGATCGACAATCAACTCACTTAAAAAGGACAGTTTTTATCCACTTTACTCTGGCCTTGATCAAAACTGTTTATGTGATTCATAAGCTCTTCTTCTGTTAAATTTTTTTCTATCATTATTTGTCTGAGGATCAGGTTAGGATCTATAAAGGCATCTTCGGATGAGAAGTTTTGGCGACGTAGATATTCCGAATAAATTTCGGCAGCTTCATCAGTTACATTCTCCATCCACTGGTTAAGACAATCATCAATAAGTTTCATAAATTCTTCATCTTCCTCTTTATCTTTGTATTTGCCCATTTGCATTAGCATTTGTGTAAGCTCATTTTTAGCCTCGCGCTTTATATCGCTTAAACTGTTATTCTTACCTACCCCAACCTATCCCCAAAACACCAAAACAGCTACACCTATAACAACAGCAAAAATTAATGCACCTTTCATGATTCTCTCCTCTAAATGTCAAATAATTTACTCTTTATTGATATGTGAATCTTACTCAACGCTTGAATAGCTCGAAACTTAAAAAATCAGCTGTACTTCAGCCCTATTATTGTTGATTAATCGACTTATCGTCCTACCAAGTCAACATTGTAGAAGTAATAGTTGACAACCTTCAACATACGAAGTTTGGATGTTAAAAGTCACAAAATAAACCTAGGACCTTACAATACGTCATTTCTTGATAATAATGGTGTTATATGTGAATAAACGGCTTTTAATCTCGCTTCGGTATTTACGCCAGCTTTGAATGCCAAAACACTCAACAATTACTTGCGGATTAAGTACGTAGTTTAAAGCTCATATATTTGTCAAGGCAGTCTGGCGCACTAATGCCGTCAACACTACATTGAACTACCTCAAATACATAGCCATCATGTAAATGATCCGTGTTGCACTTATCTTCTGTCATACTGCCAAATACACGCGAAATTCTAATCGATGAAGTTTTCTCCTCTCCAGGCTGTAAATAACCGTTTATATTCCCATATGTATTGGGAATATCCCTTTCATCATACCATTTTAAGACAGTCCCAAAATCAATCGTATGCTTTGATGAATTATTCACCGCAACCTCTAGCACACATATGTTGTATTCCGAATTCCAAGAGATTGATGTGCCGACTATTGACAGTGGTGCGCTACTTTCAGAACAACTCATTAGAAGTAAATAAGAAACAGCACTGCTAAATAATATTTTCCTTGATGACATGATTCTAGTCCTCTAAAGGTGAAAATAAATGGTGTGTCAATACGTCAGCAAGGTAGATTGTGGTTTTTGCTGCAATTCAGCACCGAACCTGACGATTGGCGGTAAGTATAGTTGATGATTTTTTAACTACAAACGCACGAAAAGTTCTCTCTTGATAAATTTATATCTACAAGATATTCGCACCTGTATACGCAGTACTTTGACCGCATACTGCAAATTGATGCACAAATTAATTGCATTTTTACTATTCTGCTCTAGAGTTTTTGAAAAGTCTGTGAAGTTTAAAGTGACTAGTTTATAACTGGATTTGATGGTCAGGCTTATTGTTAACCCCTTGATTGAGTTTTTTTTTATGAGAAGAATTATCCTTGGAGTTGGACTGCTATTTATTGCTGGAGCGGTTATTTTAAATTTTTTTGCTAACGGTTTGAGTAATGGCGATAGCGAAGTTGTAACGGCGAGTTGCTCTGATTACAGTGGAGAAAAATTAGACCGGTGTGTTTGTGAAACGGAAAAAATACTCGAATTACTCAATTCTGATGACAGGAAAGTGTTGGTTAAACTTTCCAAAATGTATGATGATCCTGAAATAAGGAATGATCATGAAATGGTGAGGGCGGTAGCTCAACGAGATTTTGATATGAGTAGTGAAGACTTCCTAAGATATTCGAACAGATTGCAAAATGCCGGCAGGGCAGCATCACAATATTGCCGAGGCTAAATAAATCGAGAATTGCGGTAGACTGCCAATTACGGGTAGTAATTTAAAGTGTTTGCTAACGTCACAAGGCGAGTAAATTGCCCTCTTTACACGGCCTAAAGGAAATTGATTATGAGTAAAAAGTACTTCTTGTTGATATTATCTTTTATAATCGCTGCCTGTTCGGAGCCTAAAGTGGATGTCGAATGGGTCAGTAAAACTAAGATCGCAGACATTGGGCCCAAAATACCCGACAACCTAACTATCGAGCAATTTAGAGAGCATGTTCAAAACCAAAGTGAGTATTTTGACTTTGATGGTCGTTTCGTTGCCGCGGTTTTCGGAGTTTATACACACAAAATCATCAGAAGTATGTCTGTAGACGTCAATTCTGAAAGCTTGGACGTAGAGGATATATTTGAGATTAAGCCTAAGACAAGTGAAGCAATGGATATTCAACGAAAAGTCTTACAGAACCTGGCTGGTAAGAACATCGCTGAAATCGTTTTGGAAGTGGCCGAAGAGTTTCCTGAAAGTCCGATTGTTCAATGTGACCAATCCCAAAGCGAAAATATAGCTTCACTTAAAGACACATTCAAAAAAACGCTTAAGGTTATTGAATCCGAATACTTTCCACCAGAGGTTTCATCTAGTTTAGAAAGAAATATTCAACCTAGTTATCGTCAAGTACTTAAGTTAGGATACATGAAAGTGGCTTCTTGTGAAGAACTGCTTGGCCTTAACCCTCGCGAAATAATTCGACTAGGATTACAAAACAAGCTTAATCTTTAGTTTGAAGAAAAAATAGTTCTAAAGTGTATTATATCAGGTTAGGAAGGCGCTGAGAGTGCCTGTCAATAATACTGTGCCAGCTAAATTATTATAGATATCTAAGACATAATCTAACCGCCCTTAGAAGTGAATCGCCAGTTGCGACACCGTCATGTTCTAATTCTGAGCAGTTGCATGACGCTTATGTTCATTACAAATTTTGGCGTAGGTGATTTTCCATTTTCAATAACAGCGATGATAATCCACATTCCATGTCTGAACCTTCAAGTATAATGATCTTAGAGTTTGTAACGGTATGATTTAACTAGAGGCTTCGTTAGAGGTAAAATACGACTAACGAAAGAGGTTAAAAATGCCAAAGAAAACATTATCAGCAGAATTTAAACGTGAATGTGCAGAACTTGTCATTGTCCACGGTTATAAACATAAAGATGCAGCCGCAGCAATGAATGTTGGCTTGTCATCAATTCAGCGTTGGGTAAGCCAGTATGAAGCCGAGCAAACTGGAATAACGCCTAAAGCGAGCGCACTAACGCCTGAGCAAATACGTATCCAAGAGCTTGAAAAACAGGTAAAACAGCTAAAAAGTGACAATGCTTTGTTAAAAAAAGCTTCGGCCTTTTTCGCTATGGAAATGAACAACGTCAGCAAGTAGCTGTTAAGTTGAAAAAGGCAGGAAGCAATGTTCAACAAATTTGTCGCTGCTTGTCTATTGCTGTCAGTTCGTTTTACCATCGAGCTAAGCCTAAGGCCATTTGCCCAGAAAAAGTACAGTTAGATGCTGCCATGAAGCAAATTCATGTCGATATGGATGCGACTTACGGCAAAGTGCGTATGCATGGTGAATTACAAGCTATGGGCTTTGATATTGGCATTCACCGTGTTCGTACATCAATGAGACGACTGGGGTTAGTTGCCAAACGCCCTAAACAGCACAAATACCCGGTTGGCGGTAAAGCGTCTGTTATTGCGCCTAATTACCTAAATCGTCAGTTTAATCCACAGCAATTAAATAAGCTGTGGTCTGGTGATATAACTTATATACGCACACAGCAGGGTTGGTTGTACCTAGCGGTTATCATGGACTTATGCTCTCGCAAAGTGATTAGCTGGGCGTTCTCAGACAAGCCAAATAGCGAGTTAACAACCCGAGCATTGCGACTAGCGGTAAACAAACGCCAACCAACTGACGGAGTGTTGTTTCACTCAGATCAGGGTGTGCAATATACATGTGATGCTTTCCAACGCTCCTTGAAAGAACATGGAATAATCTCTAGTATGAGTCGTGCTGGAAATTGTTTGGATAACGCGGTTACCGAACGATTTTTTCGTAGTTTAAAATCAGAGCGAGTTAACTATCGTCGCTATCTGACAAGGCGTGAGGCGATGGCTGATATTATTGATTACATCGAACCGTTTTATAATCAAAAACGACGACACTACAAATTAGGAAACATCTCACCAGCAGATTATGAGATGAAATTAAGAAAAAGTGCCTAAAGAAGTCTCCAAGTTTATTTGACCGTTACAATTATTCGAAATCACCTACCGGGACCGGTTCCAGGGACAGTTGATAATATTTCTATTTTAGCAGGCACAGTATCCAAACAGCAGGGATTGGCGCTGCGGGAAAATATCGGCAAAGAGACAACGATTAATATCCATAAATATCCAAATCACGGTTTCCAGTCAGGTACATCAATGGCAACACCGCATGTATCTGGAGTAGCAGCATTGGTGTGGAGCAACTTTCCGCAATGTTCAGCGCAAGGAATTCGTCTGGCTTTACGAGCGTCTGCTGAAGACTTAGGGGAATTTGGATATGACCATAAGTTTGGTTGGGGCCTAGTTCGAGCTAAAGATGCAATCGACTATATCGAAGCCAATGGCTGTGATGCCCATAATGGAAAAATCTATGGTGGCGATGGCTCCGCTCGATAACCCAGCCTGTTAAATGCTGTATTTTTGAGGTGCAGCCTAGCAACGTACAAAGCCCTGCTCTATGAACAGGGCTTTTTTTGCTCTAACTTCATAATTAATGCTAATTTGCTTTTATGAGCTAATACTGACACTTGGCAATTTGACTTTAAAGCATTACGTCGTTCCCGGGAGGCAAATTAGTATTGAATAAAGATAATGCTCCGAATACGAGCAACCACTTACTTTATAATGAGTTACGTATTGTTGAGTGACAGAGAACAAATCTGTTGTACCACTGCACACGTTGTGAGACTATTCATATTAGTTATTGCATGGAAAACTTATACAAGGTCTAGAATTAATATGACTTTTATAGATAAATTGAAGAATAATAAAGTTTTTGTATATCTTGCATGGCTAGTTGGATTGATCGCCATGGGTGGCAGTGCCTATCTCATAATGGAAGGCTTTAAACTATTCGATGTAATTGCTGGTGTGTTTACCCCCCTGATGTGGCTCATTGGCATCGTTATGGTTTCAAGTGGTTTGGGTATTATTGCTTTCGCTTCTATATTACTGTTTGCACTGACTCAAAAGTAAAATAATTTTTCTCCCTTTAATGCCAACTGAATCAACTATATTGTGGTAAAAGTAGACGTAGGCTGTGATTTACGAAAAATTGATGTGAAATTAAGCCCCTTTCCCAATCTTCTCCCCCCACCAAGCTCAATTCGGTGAATATTCGGTTGTTAATTTGCACTTAAAACTAATCCACAATTTGCATCGCAAAGTGAACTATATAAATCGGGTATTTTGGATTTTTACCAAATGATTAGTACACATTGCCTGGCTAAGGTTCAGATGCAAAAGTACTGCCTTTTCGGATCAATTATGGATGCAAACTAACATCAATCCTAAGTTGTGCCACCATATTAAGAATAAAGAAGACGCCCTGGAGCGTCTTCTTTTGTGTCTGAAATTTATCGTTACGGCTTCTGTAACTAAAGTTATGAATAGCTAACACTGTGGTCAAAACTAGTTGACCACTTCCCCCTTAAACGGTTAGCCATTAGATAGGCGCCAAAACAGGTATATTGCCATTGCACATCTAAAAAAGGCTTTTCAGAGGTATAAACACGTTTTAAAACGCAACAATCAAGTCGGTAGTTAACGCCCAACCGTTAGCACCTACAGAAAACGGTACTGACGAATACCCCACCGGTGAGTCGTCTAAGTAAAGCCCCTGCACATTGATGCGTATTTCTTTGCGCGACAATGGAAAGTAATTGACTCCAACTGATACGTCGTAAGGATTGCCGTAATCACCGTATATTTTTGAATAGCCAACATAACCTTGTAGCTTCTGCGGCATGATCATCATCGATCCTTGGATCTGAAAGCCGTGATCGGTAATCGACGAAACAGGAATCGTGCCAATCGTTGAAAAGTCATCCATCCGGCGGTAATACGCCTCGGCGTCAAGTGACCAGCCACGATATTTGAAGCCACCATTTATCGCCGCCATCTGGTAGGTTGCCTTGCGAATATTCGCTCCCGTCATGAACGGGTCGTTACTGAAGATCAGGGTGCCATCCGATAATCTCAATTGTGAGTTCTCAAAGCCTTCGGTATCAGATTGGCCCTGCGCATCTTCGCGGCTGCGGGTAAAGTTAATACCAAACAATGTGGCTAGGTCATCGTGATGTTCATAATCCCCTAGCCCCTGACCCGGACCGTACTCCCCTGTTGTCGGCATCCACCATAGGGCGGCGGAAACGGTGTTTAATCCATCGTCAAGCTGCACCGCATTAACCCCGAGCTGACTCAAGTTATTACCGAGCATTATGCGATACTCAAGGCCATCGATGATTTTACCATTAGCCCATATACCAGTGGTGTATGAGCCTCTAAAAAACTCATCGGCAATGGTTCTATGGTCGTTTTTGAGCCAGTTTGGGAAGGTATAATTTGTCGAACGAGTTGATGGAAGCCCACCAATACCCGCGTACAGGTTAAAGTGTTCGTTAAACTGATAACCTAAATTACCGGCTACAACTACCTGCGCAAGGTCGCCCTGACTGGTATTGGACGTCCATGTGTAAAACAGATAGCGAAACTTAGGATCAAAAAGCCAACCTTTAAAGTTCAGGGTGACTTTTTGCATCTGAATGTCATTGCGTTTATCTAACTCCCGTACTCGATCAAACGTATCGGTATAAGTATCTTCAAAGTTATCCTGATTGAGATAACGCGCATAAGAAAACACCGAAAAGTTGAGTTCGCCCCATTTTGAACGAGACAGAACAAAGCCTTTACCAGGTTCAAAAGGTTCCCAATCATGGGTTTCAGGATCTGCAGGAGCGGTCGGTGCTTGACGACTAATCGATGCGTCTGAAGCTACTCGCTTGTCTTCAACAACAACCGCTTTCTCGCCATCATCCACCTTCTTCTCAAGCTCGGCTATACGCCGCTCAAATTCACGGGTTTGTTCAGCTAATTCATCCCGCATGCGTTTAAGCTCTTGCATTTCTTCAAGGGTCGCCTGACGGCTGACTTGTTCAGACGAAGACTCTGCAGACGCGGTAAAACTGAGTGCCGTAGCCACACAGATTGCGAGGCTTGCTTTACATGTGTTCATAACATTCATCCTTTAGAGTAAACCAAAGTCATAATTAATGATGATACGAAAATCAACAAAATCGTTACCTCCTAACGCCTCGTCCTGGTTAACATAGGCTAGACGGGTTCTTATCCAAAGCCGCTCAGCCCAGCCTTCCTGAATTCGGTAATCAAACGTAATGTCGTATTCAGTTTCATCCGCACTGGCATTAATGCCAGTATCAGGCGTATCACCTCTGACAATATTGGCAAAAGTACTTAACTCCCCAGGGCCTACCTTGCCAAAGCCATAAGATCCGCCTATCAACCACGCATCTTCACCGGCGCGGTCGAAATCGTCGACGATCACAGAAAGGTAATTCGATGGGTTTCCGTAGGGCTTTTGAATGCCAAAGCTGTCGTCTGTCGTGCTATAGGCAACTCGCCAACTGACAGGGCCTTTAGACATTTCTAATTTGGCCGATAACAGTGACGTGTCAAAGTCACCAATTAGGTTGTCACCAGTAGAACTTTGGTCGGTGTACTGTAAAAATCCCTTTATCTTATAATCGTTGACTCGATAAAGTGGTCCTTCCGCCTTCATAAAAAACGTATCAAAAACGTCTTCGGTGCGCTGATATATCCCTTCCAATAAAATTCGCTCGGTCAACTGGTAGCGAGCACCAGCAAAGTAGACGCCTTTATTGCTTCCCTCGGCTCCGGCTGCTTCTGACATTGAAATAAAGTCATCATCGTTTTTGCGCTTTATTTTGTCTACATAGCCGGCCATGTAGGCAAAACCCTCGCTAGCAACACTGCCAATGGCCACGCCCTGGAATGTGTTAGGCACCATGCGAATGTCATGACTCCCCAGATAAGGCAACCCAAAACGCTGACGACCTGCACGAATACCGTGATTCTCAGAAAAGCGATAAGTGACGTTGAGCTCACCTAGGGTAGTAAAACTTTCCGGCCCTGGCTTAAATAATAAGGTGCCGTCTTTATCTGACGGTGCATAGAGTTTTTGCGAGGTGTACAGGGTAGCGCCAAGACGCAAGCGATCTACCCACCATCCAGATTTGTATTCCAATGCCCCACCCAGTGCCCAGCCCTCAGAGTCAGGATTGGTGTCTCTATCTCGATCTAGATAGTACGAACGCGGCTTGAAGATCAGCGAGGTATCATCTAAAAATGCGCGACGTTCGGTATCTTGTACATCGAGCGGCACAATATCGCTCTGCTGGTTAGGCTCATATTCATAGACCTGTGTGTCTGCCGCCATCGCACTAGCGATAAACGACAACTGCAGCCCCAGCAGGCTTATCCCAAAGGGTACCTGATGAATTGACATGATAAGTTTCCTGCTAGAGTTAGTCTGTTGCCGAGCAAATATTAGGGGCGTTGTAATCGAGATCCATCAAGCGAAAGTAATTTTCCCCTAACGCAATGAGTCTGAACGCATTATCATCTAGCGCTTTCAACGCACGGCTTGTCACATCCAGCTCTTTTGCGTACATAGCAAAGTCTTTAGTACCGGCAGCAACAAAATCTGTGCCCGGCAGAATGCGGGTTGGATAACTGTTGAAGAATTCGATAAAGACAGGCCCCCACTCATGGTAAGAGTTGTAAAGCACGTCCCAAGATATATCCAACATCAAATTAGGATACTTATCCAACAAACGTTTCATGGTAGAAACATGGGTATACGGATTCATATTTGATAATTCTTTAGACAACCCCATATGTGCCCAAACAATTTTGTTGTCTGGATACGAGGAGAGTATATATTCCATTAAGGGTAAGAACTCTGTGGTATTTCTGTCGTTACCCAAATCAGAATGTAATGTCACGGGTATGCCCCGTTCTTTTAAAATCGCCATAAACGGTGCCCAATCGTCGATGCTCGCTTCAGTTGAAGGCTCATGCTTATTACCGAGTAAGGCCTGCTTCATAACATTAAGCTCACCTGACCAAGAAAACATGCCAGGATACTCTTTGTCGTAAAGTGCAATCAGGTCAGTAATATTTTCGGGATTCGCCAGATCCATGAAGGTCATAGATAACGTCACATGTAAGTTTTCATGCGGGTAAGCCTTCACTTCCATACCGTTAACAAAGTCGTTTTTAATACTGGGTTTAGCCGCTACCCCTGGGCAGTCGAGGTAATAGGTACAACCAGAATCAAGTTCGAGCACTTGGCCTATACCAAAATAATTCACAAATCGAACGGTGGTTTTGTCAAAATATTCAAACAGTTCGGCCGGCGGAATTGCCGAGCCCCCAAACGGACGCGGATGGAAATGCGCATCCACCACGGCAGTGTAAGGTTCCTTCTCTCGGTCGTAACAGGCTTGCGCAGACGGTGGCTGGGCAAAAGAACTTAACGGTCGAGCATCATTACTGATAGATTCCATAGTTATTGATTGTTCATCTGGCACGGATGAACATGCTGTTACTAGCATTACCATAGTCGCAGTTGCTAGGTGCTTTACTGTGGTCGACCTATCGCTGGGAAAGGAAGCATGTGATTTAATGATGTTCTTGATTGAAGTGGAGTTTTTTACGTTAGTCATTTCTTGCGCCCTGTATGTCACTCTAAAAATGTAGGAAATGACTTTGAGTATGGCACATCAATCAGAAAACAGACAAAAATCAACAAACTCTAGCGCTTTTAGGTGACAACTAACGCCCTAATTCCGCTGCGTTTCCAACTGAGACAAGCAGCACAGTTACCGCCTAGCAACTAGCTAAGCGATTGTTTTTGCGTATATATGCTATGCTAAACCTTAGTTATTCTCTGTGTTGAGTTAATTGTCATCATGGCCAACTTTGCTATTCATTCCCGCCTTTTCGCCCTTGTACTGTGGCTATGTGCGCCACTGAGTCAAGTTTGGGCACAAGACTACCAATTAACCGTTGATGAAAAAGTGATCGTCGTCGGCGATATCCACGGCGACTTTGCCACCTTCACCGACTTAATCAAACGCGCCGGCCTTGTCGATAGCGAGTTGAATTGGACCGCCGGCAAAAGCCACTTTGTCAGCGTTGGCGACTTAATTGATCGCGGTCCAGAATCGCGCAAAATCATCGACCTATTTATGCGCCTTGAAGCGCAGGCGAACACTGCAGGCGGTGCCATCCACTTAGTGATAGGCAATCACGAGCACATGAACTTAATCTCAGATTTGCGCTACCTCAACAACAAAGACTATCAAGACTACCTAGAAGATGAAGACCCAACGCTGCGAGATACCTATTTACAACAGTTTATAAACACTGCTCAAACTGCCAATAACACCGTCAGCACTACCGACTTGCAAGCGCAATTTACAAAACTCTACCCGCCCGGTTACTTTGGTCATCAAAAGTTGTTTGGCCTTGATGGAAAATACGGTAAGTGGTTACTGAGCAAACCGAGTGCCTTGGTGATCAACAACACCTTATTTGTCCACGGCGGTGTATCAAGCGAGCTGCCACTTATTTCACTGCGCCAGTTAAACCAACAAGCCAGCGATGCGATTCGCCGTTATGTCAGAGTCCGAAAAGATCTGCTAACAGCCATGCCATTTTACCTTCGCCACACCGCGTTTGAAAATAACGAGCGCCTAGCGGCTGTTATTCAAGATCAAGATGCACACATCCAACGACAATATAATACGTTTGTCGATATTGATAAGTCGTACTATTTTAGTGGTCAAAGCCATTATTGGTATCGAGGTTCAGCGCTGTGTCACCCCATTTACGAGCAACAAATTACCGAGCGAGTACTAAACCACTTTGGCGCAACGAGGTTAGTAATCGGTCACACACCAACGCTCAGCAGAACCATTGAAAGCCGTATGCACGGTAAAGTATTGAGTATCGACACCGGCCTTTTTCGCGATTATTACCAAGGCAATGCCATGTTGTTAGCTCTTGACGGGGAACGAATAGAGCAATTCGACGGCAAAACATGGCAACCGTTTACAATTGATAACCACCCACATCGTCACCAGTACAAACAGCGTAATTACACCGCTTGGGAGAGCGCACTAAAACAAGCAAACGTAATTAACAGCCGCTCGGTAACCATTGGCAACAGTGAGTATCAGCAGTTGCAACTCGAGCATCAGGGCGAAACTTTTTATGGCTTGTTTAATCAAAAGCACAGTAACAACAAAAGCTATCGCTATGACGTAGCAGCCTACCGCGTTGCCAGAGCGATGGCGCTGGGGATAATTCCCCCTACCGTGATTCGCGAGGTAGACGGCAGAAAAGGTGCACTGCAGTTACGCATCGATAAGAGCTTTTCTGAGGCTCGGCGCTTAAAAAAAGGTTATATGCCCAGCGAAGACTGTGTTATTGCTTATCAAGCCAATCTTATGACCATTCTTGATTACTTGTTTTATAACCTCGGCCGAAATCAGGACAATATCACCTACACTGGCGACTGGCTGATGTGGCTAGTCGATCATAGCGAGAGTTTTCGCCCCAAAAGCAACGCCCCCAAAGCCCTGCGCGAGCAAACCATTGCATATTCACCACAGTTACAGCAACGCCTTAGTGATTTAAATTTTCAACAACTCAAAGTTGAAACCGCTGGATTGTTATCTGATGCGCAAATCAAGGCCGTGCTCAAGCGTCGCGATTGGTTGCTCTCGCGTTGGTAGCAGGAAGTTGACCGTTTATCTCGTGCTGTTGCTCCAGAACCAAAGACTTGTTCATTTTTGCAAGGCGCAAGGCCAATACTATCCACAGCACAGATATCGCTAGGTTAATTGCGGCAAACTCGCGATGTTCAAAGTCCATAAGCTTATGACCGATAAACACAATGGCGACGTGCGCCAAATCGCCAATGCGCCAACAAAGGGCGTCGATAACGGTTTTACCTTCGTAAATTTGTCGTTGTTTAAGTGGTAAAAACAACGCGTGCCTCGCAGTGTTTTGCAGTGAATAATCAACGCTGTTCTCTGCGACTTTAATGAGGTGAAACAAACTAAAAATCGGGATAAATGTGGCGAGGCCATAGCCGACAAGTGCCACAAACGGCAAAATCAAAATCGCCCCGTGCACATTAATCCACTGTAAGATACGCGACACCAATAACAGCTGAATCAACATGCTTAACAGATTGACCCAAGTATAAAAGTTTCCGTAAAACTGGCCGATATACAAAGTTGCATCCGCTTGCTCTTGCGCGTAATGGCTAACCCATTTGGCCAATATGTATTCACCGGTGGTATTAATGCAATTGAGTAAAACGACAAAGGCGGCAATGATCAGTAAATAACGACTGCTAAGGACGGTGTCAAAACCGGCTTTTAAGGACACCGATACGGGCTCTTGTTGCTCTTGACTTTTAGACACCATGGCCAGCCACTTGGGTAGCCACATCGTCGACAGCAACAGCAATGCCGCGGTGAGCATTAACCCTTGAGCCCCTATCAGCTGAAACAGTTTGCTACTCACCTGTGCGCCAACTAACGCGCCAAATGATGCCCCAGCCGCAATAAACGCAAACAGTCTTTTGCCTTCATCAGGGGTATGCACATCGGCGGCATACGCCCAGAATTGAGCAATCAGCAGTACGTTAATCACGCCAAGCCACACATAAAAAGGTACGGCAACGGGTAACTCGAGAACATACAGAGAGCCAAACACTAGCAAGCTAATTGCCACTAATAACGACACCCGTGATAGTGTTTTCTCAGCGCCTTTACCTCGAATGAGATTGCCGTAAATAGGAACTAAAAACAGCAGAACTAAAGCTTGTAAGGCAATGGTGTAACTGCGCATTTCGGCGCTGTGCTCGGCGAGAATAAGCGCCTCTCGAATCGGCTTGAGCATGTAGTAGATAAGCAATAACAAAAATGCGTAACCAGCGAGCCACAAGGTGGCCTTGCCCTCGCCCGGACGCAAGTGCGTGAACAATCTCATTACCCGCTCTATCAAGCTGTAATTGCCGCTATTAATATTTTCTTGCACACTAACCTCTAGTTGGTGCTGTTTTTTCAGCGCGTTTTCGCAACCGTGGCGCGCCAATCGCGCTCGCGGCTTTAATGAACCCTATGCCAAATGCCATCGGTGTAAAAATCAGCGTCAGTTAATGCACTTTTTTTCTGCTCTGACAAAAAGTGTTTTTTCACCGCCTGAAAACGCTGTTCAAGGCTGTTGAGATTAATCGTCGCCAATTGTTTGTCGGTTAGTCCACTAGCGCGTAATCGCCGGGCTAATTCTTCGATATCCCAAGCGCGTATACCGTTAATAAACGAGCGACTTATCGCACCCGCTGTTAAGCGACTCAATCGACAATGCTTACCCGCTCGCAACGGACCGTAATAAAACGAGCGAGAATGGTCAATTGCCCAAATTTTTCCAATATATGGTGTTCTCTTGTCGTCGCCCGCGTCATAACGCGGGTTAAAATCGACCAGTAGGTTACCAGCGTGGCGATCGACATTACCAATAATGCAATCAAACACCTTTATTTCCTTAATTTGACTATTTCGGTTGGCCATAGGCCCGGGATATGACTTGCCAGATTGCTCTATGTCGTAAAGTACCTCGGCATTTTCAATCCAAAACTGCAACGAACCAACAAGGGCTTTATCACTTCGCTTAAGTCCTTTCTTACTGACGAAAACCCGCCGAATAACCGTTGGTGGAATAATATTTAATCCGAGGTACTTAGCAATGACATACGCGGCTAACTCGTGATAATAGGCGTCTTTGTAACGGACATTGGCTTCTTTTTGCCAGACAAAGCTTTTATCGCGCAGCGCCGCGCGAATGCGATATTGACCTTTGACCAAGCCAACGCGTCGAATTTTGGTAATGCTTTCTTCTTTTTTGAAGGCTTTAGCAACTCCTTTACTCAGATCCAATTCACCGCTTCTGAGCAAATCAAAAATAATCTCCTCGTCGCGAACCACTTGCTGTGCGTGTACGGCAAACGACAACAGGCCAATAAGCGCACAGGCCAGAAGCCACTTATTCTGTCTGATATAGTCGATGCCATTGCCCACAGTTGTTGGTTACCCGCCAGGTTCGCCAATTGTAACTAACTGAAAGTATAGACGCTTTACTAATTAAACTAACGACATCAACAAGTATTTATACGCCGTTTTTTGCACCTATACTCACTACATTTACTCCCGAATGGGCTAAAAGTGATACGGTTAAATGACGCATTACAACGTCAGCACGAATGATCTTTTCAATGAACTATGCAGTGACAGTGTGAGAATAATTTGGATAGGCAGCGACGTTCATCAATACTTAAGGTGGTTACTGTATTGAGTACAAACGATAAAACCTTGGCCAATTTCACTTAACTAATACATTAGTAAATTTAATAAAAAAGTGGCGTTTCAAACCACATCGATATACCTCCCATTGCTGTAAGGCCAAACAAATCAAGCATTATTCATGGTCTGTTTTTTGCTTATTAACTTTGGATACTATTGACTACCCCTTTGAGGAGAATGAATGATGAAACCGCAATGGCTACTGCTACTCACAGCCCTTTGGCTACCGACAACCATACAGGCCGAAGAAAAATCGTCGGTGATGATCATGGGGACTTTCCATTTTGCAAATCCCGGTAAGGATGTGGTGAAGACAAACATCATCAATGTCCTCACAGATCAAAACCAGCAATATCTTGAACGCTTCACCAGTCGGGTGAGTGAACAATACAGACCAACACACGTATTAATTGAGTGTCCTCCCAGCCAACAAGACAAATACAACAAGCAATTTAACGACTTTAAATCAGGTGAGTTTGCGCTTCCCGTAAATGAAAATTTTCAACTCGGTTTTCGCATTGCGTCAAATAGCAATGCCAGCGTTGTTTGTTACGATGAGCGAGATATCACGTGGAATGCCACGGGATTAATGCAATGGCTTGAAAACGAAAATGGCAAACAGAAAAATGCCTTTGACAATGCCATCAAAGAGATTACCGAGCAACATAACCTAATGCATCAAACCAAAGATTTACGGGATATTTTACTTGCTCATAATCAACAAAGTAGCGATACACTAAACAAAGCATTGTACATCCGATTAAATCACATAGGCAGTGGCGGTAACTTTGAAGGGGCTGATGCAGCAGCTAGCTGGTGGCACAGAAATTTTAGAATGTACGCCAATATTCAGCACTACGCGCAACCGGGAACACGAGTGTTTGTTTTAGGTGGCCAAGGTCACACGGCTATTCTCAAGGATTTGCTAGCACTTGACCCAGACAGAATCGCTGCCGAAGTTATCCCGCTACTGGCAGATTAATCTCGTACCCAAAACGGTGTGACTATGTAAAGATCGCGGCCGCATAAACTCGGTTGCGATCTCAAATTTTATCAACAATACAAGAATGCTAAGTAGTTTAAAAAAGACATATCAAACCAATGCTACTTAGCGGACTTTTATTATTGTATGAAAGGGAAACACCATATTGCTGCAGCTTTCACGGGTATACCTGCACTAATATCACATCAACACATGATTTCCGTATTTTGGGCACTTTTACGGAACTGATTAGGGGTGCACCCTTCAAAGGATTTAAATACGCGATTAAATGTCGTAAGCGAAGAAAAACCAGACTCCATACTGATAACTAAAATCGTCCAAGATGCACTTTCTTCACCGACAAGTAATTGTTTCGCGTGTTTAATGCGAAAGTCGTTGACGAATTGGTTGAAATGTTCACAGCCAGTTTTATCCCGAATTACCCGACTTATCTTGTATTCAGGAATATTGAGAATATTAGCGACATCCATCATCTTCAGCTCAGGTTTTAGATAAAATCTATCCCCCTCCATTAAATTTATAATCATGGTTAGAAGTTGATCACCCTCATCTTCTCTTTTAGCGCCCTTATGGGCTGAACTTAGCTGTTGTCGCTGTTTTTGCTGTAGCCACAATACAATAAAGGTCGAAGCGAGTATCAAGCATGCAGCTGCGCCTCTTGTCCACAGGTAGATTTGGTTTATATCCTCAGGTGCTAGGGGAACGCTAGGCACGATCACTCGTGTACTCATCACTGCTACGAGCATGCTGCTAGCAAATAACGCCTTTTGTTGACGAACGACTTTATTAGCTGAGGAGTAATTTCTAATCGCTTCCCAAAATGCCAACAACAGGACTGCTGATGACAGTAACCTCAATAACTCACTTAGCGACCGTTCAAACCAAATAAACGCTTCTTGCTGTAACCATTGCAAAGAAACAAAAAATTCCAAACTCCGGGTTATCAGAATAAGTACGGCAATGACACCTGCCAGGGCGTAGTGCTGAGTGGATAGTGCCTTTCCTTTTCTAAACACGGTACGAGCCAACAACCAGTACACATTGCAGGTCGCGAACGTACCAAGTGCAACGAGTTGTTGTTCGATAACAAAAGATGTGGGCAAAATTTCACTAATGGCAAGTAAAAGTAACGAAACTGCCAAGATGACAAATAAAAAGTGCTCTACCCTTTTCGGCTGAAAAACGACCGTTCCAATAATGCTTATCAAAGCTGTCACGAGAAGAAAAACGTAGGGAGTATTCATGAGCATGGTTTGAGTTATCGCGCAAAATTGAATGCATTTTATCACACCAAAATGCCATAAGTAACATGACGCGAACAGGATTATCCAATGCGTTATCAATATCGGCGTTACCACCATCCCTGTTCAATATTCATGCAAAAATTAACTTTTAGCATCATTTCTTATAACCAAATTCGGAATTTGGTGAGTTTTTAACTGATAAAAGTGAAAAATTACCTCATGTTTAACAACCTGCATAAAAAACTTATGAACGAATCAGTAATATCAAAACAAAATACAATCAATAAAACTATTTCTTATAAAACTTGGCTTACAGGCGCAGTTAAATCTTGGGTGGGCGTTATTCTTGTCGGTCAGTGGATGTTTGCACTTTACATTTTGGCGCAATTTTCATTACCGTGGATAAGCGGTCAGCTCGACGAGTCTCAGTTTAGCCATATGATCCGCGGATATAGAAATGGTGACGTTTTTAATAACGCGGTGCTCTTGCTTCATGTAATACCGGTGATGTTGATTAGTTTGAGCGCGACGTTTCAGTTGTTTCCCAGTATCCGAAGCAGCTATCCAAAGTTTCACCGTTGGAATGGACGAATATTCTTATTCTTCGGATTTGTCGGTGCCATAAGTGGTCTTTATATGACCTGGATAATTGGCAGCAGGTTGAGTGACTTAGGAGCATTAGGTGTCACCCTTAACGGTATTCTTATCCCTATTTTCGTTTACTTCGCGTGGCGTACAGCAGTACAAAAAAACGTTTCTCTGCATCGCAGATTAGCTGTTCATGCTTTCATCTTAATCAATGGCGTTTGGAGTGTTCGTCTATATCTTATGGCTTGGTTTATGGTCAATCAAGGTCCGCTTGGTAATTCGGCAAAGATTGACGGACCAGCGGATATCGCTATTTCGTTTGCTTCATTTATCATTCCAATGGCGGTAGCTGAGCTTGTATTTTGGTCTGAACGAAGAACAACAACCAGAGCCCTAATCATCGCTGCCGTCGCTGTATCGCTGGCGGTATTGATCACTCTTTTAGGCGTTTATGCCGCCAGTACAATGATGTGGCTGCCCAGAATAACCGCCACATTTTAATCTAATATTCACTCAAGTGACCTCGCTAATTTTGATGGTTGACCAACATCGGAAAAGTTGGGGTTAACTTTTTCGTCAATGTGTGAAGGAGGGGACCTGTCGCCACTTGCTCGGGTCCTCTTGTCATCAGCAAGCCAACAAGTTAAACCCGCGTTTTATTGCAATCGAGTAAATGGCTTAACACGAGAGTACTCGAGGTTAAAGCGCAGCAAAGGACGGATGTTTAACTGAGTTGACTCGATTACACCGTAAGGTATTCATTTGCATTTAACACGGCTACACCGCGCATCGAAAATTAACATACTACTCGGGTTAGCGTCCTCCTACCTAAGTTGGTGGTAATATGCGGCTGTTGATACTTTGTTATCGATTGACGCTTAGTAGACAGACTTCGTGCCTTAGAAATAATTTCAACTCAAATCTTTTGAATTTTGTCACATAGCAACACAATTACTGTAAATTGCGTTGCTATGTGACAAAATTCAACTTTACTTAAAGACATTAAGTAACGACCTCAAATTAATAAGGTATACGCTTCTATGTCTAATTCGCCTGCGGTCCTAAACCGAAAAGTCTTTGCACCCGCAACCGCGATGATTGCAATATTGTTGTGCTTTACCCTAGTCTGGCCAGACACAGCCACCCAAACGTTTCAAGCAATGCAACAGAGCATTACCATAAACGGTGGCTGGTTTTATGTACTTACCGTGGCGATTCTCCTGGGCGTGATTCTGTTTTTGGCGATTTCACGGTTTGGCGATATCAAGCTTGGGCCCGATCACTCGACCCCAGACTATTCAATGACCTCATGGATTTCAATGTTATTTGCCGCCGGTATGGGGATCGGCTTAATGTTCTTTGGCGTTGCCGAACCATTAATGCATTACTTGTCACCACCAACTGCCGAGCCAGGCTCAAGAGAAGCAATTAAAGAAGCAATGCGCATTACCTTTTTTCATTGGGGATTTCACGCTTGGGCCATCTATGCCTTAGTAGCCCTGATCCTTGGTTACTTTTCCTATCGACAAGGTCTCCCTCTCACCTTGCGTTCCGCTCTTCACCCGATAATAGGCGATCGCATATACGGTTGGCCTGGACACTTGGTTGATATGTTTGCTGTGGTCAGTACGGTATTTGGTACGGCAACATCATTGGGTATTGGTGCGTCGCAGGTCAATGCCGGCTTAAACTATCTCTATCAATTTGATATTAATGCCAATAATCAGTTGATTATCATAATTACAATAACATTTTTTGCCTCAATTTCGGTAGCCACTGGCTTAGATAAAGGGATAAAAATATTATCGGAAATCAACATGAAGTTAGCGGTATTGTTGCTGCTTTTGGTATTCTCTATCGGCCCAACGGTGTTCTTACTACAGGCGTATTTACAAAACATCGGTGAGTATTTATCGACCATAGTGTCTAAGACGTTTAACTTGTTTGCCTATGATAAACAAGATTGGATTGGCGGTTGGACAATCTTCTATTGGGGCTGGTGGCTTGCGTGGGCACCGTTTGTCGGGCTGTTTATCGCTCGTATATCAAAAGGTAGAACAATTCGCGAGTTTATTTTTGGCGCACTATTTGTGCCCACGTTGTTTACTCTCTTGTGGATGAGTATTTTTGGTAACTCAGCAATATCGATGGTTGTTAACGATGGCATCAGTAAAATTGGCGACATGGTCAGCGAGAACTCGTCAGTCGCCTTATTTGTGTTTCTCGATCAGCTACCTTGGTCTAATGTGCTTATGGTGGTAACTATCGCTATGATCGTTATTTTCTTTGTCACCTCATGTGATTCGGGTGCCATGGTGGTTGATATGTTGTGTTCAAATGGTCGCAATGATACGCCGATGTGGCAACGACTTTTTTGGGCTATTCTAATGGGCTCAGTTGCCGGTGTATTAAGCTTAGTTGGCGGCTTAGAGGCATTGCAAACCGTTACCATCGCCAGCGCTTTGCCGTTTGCATTTGTGTTATTGCTAGCTTGTTATGGTCTGGCTAAAGCACTGCGTATTGAATCAGCGAAGCGGTACAGCCTAAAGTACAATTTAAGCGCTAATAATATTTACAGCGGTGGCGATGATTGGCAACAAAACCTCAACAATATTTTATCTACCCCTAGCAGGAATAACGTCGACGTATTTATTAATAATACGGTGAAACCCGCTTTGGAAAAAGTCAAAGCGCAATTTCAACTCAATGATATTGACGTAACGATAGAGCCTGAAAAAGGCGCAATTGTCATGCGCGTGTGCCATGGCGATGAATACGACTTTATTTACGGCGTTTATAAAAAACAATACACCACGTCTGAATCAAGTGATGCACCCAACAGCGGGCCGCAGAGCTATTTTCGCGCAGAAGTGCACTTAATTGAAGGTGGGCAAGATTACGATATTATGGGCTGGTCTGAGCAAGCAGTGATCAACGATATTGTTGATCAATACCAAAAGCACATGCACTTTTTACACTTACTTAGAGAGTAATTCCCCTAAAACACCAGCAGGCATTGACACAATAACAGAGAATAGCGCTAACCGTTATTCTCTGTTTCAATGCTTTTATGCATGGGATCGATTTCTAACACCGGTGCGGCATCAATTTCAGTGGCATCCATCATACTAGCGATACGTTGCATTGATGATAACAACAGAGACTGTTCCCATTCCTGTAAATTGCAGAATTTTTGAATAAAATGTTGTTGTAGAAGTTGTGGTGCGTCGATAAGAGCGTTGCGTCCGCTTTCAGATAAGTACAAGCTGACGCGGCGTTTATCGGTTGAGCTACGAATACGCTCAATAAGTCCTCGACTTTCTAGACGATCGAGTATGTTGGTAACCGTTGCGGCACTTAAATTAATTTGTTTGGCCACCTGACTGGCTGTTACTCCCTTTACACGACCTATTTCTTGCATAATAAGTAATTGCGGGCCTGTTAATCCCGATGACTTATTTAACTGCTTTGAATGTAAATCAATGGCGCGAATGACTTTGCGAATTGATACTAATAATTCTTCGTACTTTTCCATAACATCGCTCTTATGCAAATTTGTGCAAAGAATAACACATAAACAGCATACTTTTTAATAATTTTAACTACTTACCTGATTGCCTAAGAGTCAGTCGAAAACCTGCCTAAGCGCATGGCTTTGGCTGTTTAGCTGATAACTCCCTTGGAGGTTTAAACTCACTATACTTACCCGCTGATTTACCCGCTGAGCGCTTGCTTTAAGCCCAGTAACAAACCGACGAAATCAATCGCGTCGTCGATCTATCACCTCAATATTGTTGATTTGACATGGTGAAAATAAAAATATCTGATAAATTTATAAGGGAATAACGAAAAAGTCTGCCTGAAATTTCAGCCACATAAGGAGAACAATGATGGCGTTTGAAGTGACGTTTGAATTAACCGAATCTGACTTTGAGCATTTTCGTGAAGTGATGCACAAAGCGCAAGCTAAAACCAAGCATTTTAGCGAACATACCATTATTACAAACGCGCAAAAATTAATAACAAGCGTGCACTCCAACGTGCCTACTTTTGTGAGTGAGCGCATCGATAAGCTGAAAACCCTGATTGCCATGCTCGAAGACAGTGAGTGGCAAATCCCCGATGATGAAAAAAGTAATGTTCTTAGCGCACTTGCGTATTTT
This sequence comes from Thalassotalea ponticola, assembly GCF_041379045.1. Taxonomy (NCBI): domain Bacteria; kingdom Pseudomonadati; phylum Pseudomonadota; class Gammaproteobacteria; order Alteromonadales; family Colwelliaceae; genus Thalassotalea; species Thalassotalea ponticola. The sequence continues at coordinate 791,379 of NZ_CP166871.1, read as the reverse complement.
AGCGATCCAGAAGACTTAGTTCCGGATCACATTCCAGCGTTAGGCTTTCTCGACGATGCAATCATGATTGAACTAGTGAGTGAGGACTTAAAAGACGATATAGAAGCGTTCGATGAGTTTTGCGAGTACCGAGCACGTGAACAAGATCGCTCTGAAGAGACCATCACTAAAGACGATTGGCTTGATGCAAAACGCCGCGAACTACACTCAAGAATGCGCCACCGTCGCCTATCTAGACGAGGCTCTGGTTCCTCGTTCCGCTCCATTTTTTAAAATCTATCTAAGCTGCACAATTTGCCCTAGCTCATTATTAGTGAGTTAGGGTGAGTTGCTTATCTTCCCAGACTAACTATCGCCTTCGCTTATTCGCAGGGTAGGTTATTCGATGCCATGCCCCACATAAACACAAGCAACAGTACTTGCGTCTGTGCTAGACGCAAATGAGTCTGCTCCTGCTTTGTTACTGTGTTGCTGCGCTCGTGTATTTACAGCCAGCCTGAACAACTGTATATTTAAACAGTCTAAAAAGTTTATTGTTCAGGGTAAAGTGGCTGTGATGAAATTGTATATTGCCGAAAAACCGAGTTTGGCTCGTGCTGTTGCTGCGGTAATGAGCAAACCACAACAAAAAGGTGATGGCTTTATCAAAGTCGCCAATGGAGACATTGTTACCTGGTGCATAGGACATTTATTAGAGCAGGCCGAACCTGATGCTTATGATCCGGCTTTTAAAAAATGGTCCACTGAACACTTACCCATTATCCCCTCAGACTGGAAGCTCGTTGTTAAAAGCAAAACAAGAAAGCAATTCAACGTTGTAAAAAAACTGATAAAACAAGCGGATATCCTAGTAAATTTAGGTGACCCTGATCGCGAAGGTCAAATTTTAATTGATCAGATGTTCAACTATTGCGGAGCCTCTGAGCAACAGAAAAAATCAGCTCTTCGCTGTCTGGTTAGTGATTTAAACCCAAGTGCAGTCACTCGGGCATTAAATAACTTAAAGCCAAATAGCGACTTTTTATCGTTGTCTGTTTCAGCACTGGCAAGGGCAAGAGCCGATTGGCTTTATGGTATGAACATGACGCGCATGTGTACCTTACAAGGACAAAAAAGTGGTTACCAAGGGGTATTGTCAATTGGACGAGTGCAAACCCCAGTTCTAGGATTAGTTGTTCACCGAGATCTTGCTATAGAGAACTTTGTATCAACGCCATTTTATGAGGTTATTGCAACCTTAAAAACAGCAAAGGGCGAAATCTACAAGGGAAAGTGGAAGCCAAGTGAATCATGTAAACCTTATATGGACGATGAAGACAGGGTTATTTCTAGGCCGCTTGCCGAAAATGTAGTGAATCGAATCGCCAATAAGCGAGGCAATATTGCTGATTTCATAAAGAAAACATCAAAAAAATCTGCACCGCTGCCCCACTCACTATCATCACTTCAAATAGAAGCAGCCAAAGTTTTTGGCTATAGCGCTCAAAAAGTTCTTGATACTTGCCAAGCTCTGTATGAGAGGCATAAACTGATCACGTATCCGAGATCGGATTGTAGGTACCTACCTAAAGAGCATTTATCAGAGGCAGGAAAAGTACTTCAAGCAATAGCCTCTATTGATAAAAAATTAGCAAACTTCACTGATGATGCTGACGTATCACGAAAAAGCTCAGCATGGAATGATAGCAAAGTGGGTGCTCACCACGCGATTATTCCAACAACCAAAAAAATTGATTCAGCAAAGTTGTCTAACGACGAATTAAATATTTATTACTTGGTCGCTAGACACTACCTGATACAGTTTTACCCGCCAAGTGAGTATGCCGATAAACAAATTAAAACGATTATTGAAGGTGGCTTGTTTATTTCCAAACAAAGAGACTTAACATACGTCGGCTGGCAAGCACTTTTTAACAAACAAGAAAGTCAAACAAGACAGGCTGAAGATACCTTACCTGACGTTGCTATCAATGATCCAATACAGTGTGTGGCGGGCACAATAGAAGACAAAAATACAACGCCCCCTAAGAGATTTACCGACGCCACCCTATTAGCTGCCATGACCGGTATCGCAAGATACGTAACGTCGGCTGACATAAAAAAAATACTAAAAGATACTGATGGTATCGGTACAGAGGCGACTCGAGCGAGTATTATCGAATTGCTGTTTAAAAGGCAATATTTGAGTAGAAAGGGCAAAGAAATTATTGCTACCGAAATTGGGAGAAGCGTGATTCTGGCATTACCAGAAAGTGTCGGCGAGCCAGACATGACCGCTATATGGGAAGCTCAATTAGAAGCTATTTATCAAAAGCAAAGAAAGTACGGTGATTTTATGAATGATGTCACCGAGAACCTAAACAGGCTTTTATATGACACTGGTAACGCAAACTTCAGTAGTTTAAAAGGCAAAGGAAAAATGAAAGCCCGTCGCAACTACAAGAAGCAACGTTCATCGACTACCCGTTCATCGAGTACAGCGAGCCGACGCACCAAGGGCTCGTTTTCTTAGAAAAAAGGTTATCGGCATTTCACCACAATGAGCAAGTCGAAAGTTGCGACCTAATCAACGATATTCACACTGCACCTTGGTTAGCTAGCCGGTGAAAAACTTCTCAGCAATCCACAGGTACACCAGTCCGCCTAAATACACACCGACAATCCCCATGACCCCCGGTAACACGGGCGGAGCTGGAATCGGCAATTTTAGAAATGAAAACAAGATCCCGACTACAAACCCGGCGACTGTCGCTAAGATAACCTCTTGCATAAACGCTCCTTTTAGCTTGAAAATATGCAGTGATTCTTAGTTTAGTCTAAATCGTAGTCAATGCTATTGCTTAGCGCATGACACGGGAGATTTGTTAACGCGAGTTGCCGCGTTCTCGTTAACGTGAACTTCGTCGCTGGGATTGTCACCAAGTGTTGTTAACTGTGATACACTGACGTTACACGAGGACGTGTTGACATTTGAGGTACAAATTTTGTTCAAGCTAAATGATTTCTGATCAAAATAGCTGTCAAGCAGCATAGCCATCTATGTAAATGTCAGATATTACAGAGCAGGGAGAATTTAGGCAGAACCCTTGGGGCAGCAAAGTTCAACACGCCCTAGTAACTGCATTGCTCTTTTTATCAATTTAGCTATTTGGCGCTAAATAACGCACTTTCAGATAACAGTAACCGCACTATGGATGATCAGAGTATGATTGACAACGCGCCTGATGACGTAAAACTCGCCATTGATATAATCCAGCTACTCGAACAAAATAACATTGACGAGCAGCTTGCGATTAACGCATTACACATTGTGCTTCGCGACTACCAAAGCAAGCTCGCCAAACAAAGCGACAAAAAAGGCGTGAACCAAGGTCAATAAGCCGAGCTAACTTACACCGCCAGCGAAAAAAAAACATGGTTTCTCGCGATTGCGCAAGTTGTTACCAACTGTAATTATTACCGACAATCCAGTATACTGGCTTGAGATCGTCAACTAATAACAATAACAATACGTCGTTATGATAATAGGTAAAAAGCGTTTAACAATCGCTGCTTTTCTGGTCATGGCAGTGACTAACAGCCATGCTGAGCAAACCTCGACTAAAATTTATAAATACCAGCGCAACGGTATCCCTAGCTTTTCTGACGTTCAGCCCGCTCAAGGGCCGTTTGAAATTGTTCGCAACGATTGCTACGCCTGTAAAACCCGATCTACAGTTGATTGGCAAACCACACCGCTTTACCGCAAGCCATATGCTCAACAAGTCAAACGAGAAGCGCAAAAATATCACGTTAACGAAGCGCTAGTTCGAGCAATTATTCATGCCGAATCACACTTTAAAGCAGACGCCGTATCAAAAGCAGGAGCGGTCGGTTTAATGCAACTGATGCCCAAAACGGCAGCACAGCTTGGCGTTGTTGACAGCTTTAATGCCGATCAAAATATCGCCGGTGGTACCAAGCACCTTGCTCACCTCATGAAAAAGTTCAAAGGTAAAATAACACTTATTGCCGCCGCATATAATGCCGGTGAAGGCGCAGTAGCCAAGTACAAGGGCATTCCACCCTACCCCGAAACTCGAGTTTATGTCGAGCGAGTGACCACCTTATATCAGCGTTACTTAAACACCATCTAAACGCGTATTGTGCGATTTACCCACAAACAAATTAACCGATAACAGTACATGAGCTGATGAGTTTTAGCTAACTCGTTTCCATTACGACGTTTTTATTAGCGAGTTTTTGTTAGCGACGCAGTACTGATACAAGCGCCAACTGTTCTCTTTATTTCCCTCGATGGCTCTGCAGCAAGCGCCACCACTTACATAGTCAAAGCTCGTTCTGACAGAAACTGTAAATTTAACCGCTATAGTCATCTAAATCAGTTAGCAGTGCGTATAACAATTAACGTTGCCATGACTTATCCTATTCGACCATGGGCTTATTGATTAACTCGCTTTTATTTAACATCATTTGGTTGACCGCTGTGTTAGCTAAAATGCCGATACTCGCATTTACACTTGCTGCTCTGTGGGCGTGTATTCCGCAAACGTGTCGACCTAGCCCGCGTCCGGTTCTGTTGATTTTCGCCATTGGCTTAGCCGTTGACGCGATGTTAGTCGCCTCTGGCTTTATGGTGTTTGATCCAACAAACGTCCCAGCTTATGTTTTGGTCACCTTGTGGGCAGCGTTCGCCTACTTTTGTGGCATATTCTTTTATTTCAAACCACTCAAAATTTGGCAATATGCGCTACTTGGATTGGTTTCGGGGCCGAGTAGTTATTGGGCAGCGCACAAGCTTGACGCGGTGACTATCGATTGGTCAGCAATGCCACAGCTGCTGATTTTCTTCTCATTTTGGTTTGTTGCCTTACCAATGTTTCATCAACTGATTCGGAGAGAAAAATGCAAATCGCACGTCACATCATATTAACTGTACTGTTGGTTCTTGCCTCGGCAGGTCATGCTAACGAGATCGCCTGGCAAGAGGTCGGCAAGGCCAAACTCGAAGTTTTGTTTTGGGATGTGTACAAAGCGCGATTATACACAGAATCAGGCACCTTTAATGGCATCAAAGGTCCACTCAAGCTAGATTTGACCTACTATTTGGATATCAAAGGCGAAGATTTAGCCAAAGAAACGGCGAAGCAATGGCGCAAAATGGGGTTTCGACACCCTGACAACAAAGCGTGGATAGCTGATTTGTATCGCATTTTTCCCAATTTGCAAAAGGGAGACTCGCTGACCCTGATTCTCAGCCAACAAAACCAAGGTAGCTTGTTGTTTAATGGCGAGCGAATACATCAATTTGAGCCGAGTATACAACTGAATCAATTTCTCGCTATTTGGCTGTCGGAGCAAAGTACGCGGCCTGAATTAATGGCCAAACTAACCGGCAAAAGCTAGCCGGTAAAAATTTACCAAGGGAACCCCAATGACACAAATTCTTCGAACACTCTTTATGATCGCAACTGCTATGGCGTTACTCAGTTGCTCAAACGACACTAATCATTATCGCACCACCACCCCCGAGTTTAAATTGGAGCAATTTTTTAACGGTAAAATCATTGGATACGGCCTCGTTACAAACTTTAGTGACGACATGGTGCGTCGCTTTACCGTCGACATTGATGCCAGCTGGGAGGGAGACGTCGGCACGTTAGACGAAGATTTTGTTTACGATGATGGTGAAAAACAATTTCGTCGTTGGGTGGTACAACGCACTGGCGAACAAACCTACCAAGGGCGAGCCGATGATATTATCGGTGAGGCGGTAGGCGAGGGACAAGGCTCGTATCTTCGCTGGCAGTACCGGATGATTTTACCCGTTGATGACACGCAATACGAAGTAACCTTTGACGATCAAATGTTCCTTATCGATGACAATCATATGATGAACATTGCGCATATTAAAAAATTTGGTATCACGGTCGCCAAAGTCACCATATTTTTTGATAAAGTGACAGATTAAGTCAATAGATTGAGCACGTTGTCAGCCGAACTATCGATTGTTGCCATCAATCGATATCATTCCGAGAAAAAGTCGGCGCGGCTTTTAAAACGTGTTTATTGTCGCGTCTGTTGGTTTAGGCTTCGCCTCATTTGCCTTATCATGGGAGCGAGGCGCTAGCCTCTTATTAAGCTGTCTTTTGCATCAAGCCGTCCTATCAAGAGTGCTTTTTAATAACCAGCCTTACCGATAACCAGACCTACTCAAACCCGCCCAGGCGCACAAAAAACCAACAAACCAGTAAATTACCGGTTACAAAAAAGCAACAATAGCAAAATATTTTTTTAACACCTTTATTGAACCCTTATATGTACTGTGGTTATCTGTGATGGAATGTTGGACAAGGATTGTTTATCTACTAATCAACCTCTCAATTCTCACTAGGTTGGTTTTTCGCTACACAATAGGATTTATGCCTAGCTCCTTGCCCATGCTGAATATTCAACTCCAAAATATATTAAGAAGTTAAATTATATGAATCACAAGAATAAGCTATTTCAGAAGAGTATAATAGCTACTCTGACGGCGATGTATGTCGGCACCAGCGGTGTCGTTATTGCGGAGCCAGGAGTAAAAAAAATCGAAGGAACAAGCTTCTACGAACCAACGTTTACCGCCGAAGATATTGAAGCGGTCACCAAACAGCGCCAAGACTTTCTGCAAGGCAATGTGTTCGTAGGAAAAGTGGGTACGCTAAACCAAGCGATTAACAAACGCACGCCTGAAGAGATCTTTCAACCAGAGCAAGGTGTCAGTGGTAAACGTCATTACATCGTGCAACTCAATGATGAGCCTCTAGCAAGTTATACCGGTGGTATCGATGGCTTAACGCCAACCGTTGCCCCACAAAACCGTTCACTGCTTGCCAAAGGCCGCGTTAATGTAAAATCAGCCGCCGCGGTTGATTACAAGAATTACTTAACACGCCAACAAGACAGCTTCATTAGTCGCGTACAAAACGCAGGTGCTGCAATTAACGTACAAAAACGCTACACCCTTGCCAACAACGCGATGCTTGTTGAAATGAACCAACAAGATGCCATGCTTATGGCACAGCAACCGGGTGTAAAACGCATTACCCCAAACCGTATTTTCGAACTGCGCACCGACCGAGGCCCTGAGTTTATCGGTGCGGATCGCATTTGGGACGGTAGCCAAACCGACGACGGCATCGGCGCAAAAGGTGAAGGTATGGTAGTGGGTATCATCGATACCGGCATCAATACTGACCACGTAGCCTTTGCTGGTGATGAAGAATACAGTAAAACCAACCCATTCGGTGCTGGCGTATTCGTCGGTGACTGTGTTGAAGACCCAACCTTGTGTAACGATAAACTGATCGGTGTTCGTTCATACTCTGAAATCACAGATGTGTATTCGGCGCCTGAGTTCCAAGAATGGCCTTGGCAACAGGAGATGATCCGTCCAGCCAATGGTGAAGATTACAACGGTCACGGATCACACGTAGCCAGTACCGCCGCAGGTAATGTGGTTGAAAACACGCCACTACAAACCTTCGACGGTCAAGCCACCAGTGACGGTGTTGACTTACCGTTTAACTTTGAAAAAACATCGGGTGTCGCTCCGCGCGCTCACGTGATCTCTTATCAAGTATGTTGGCCAGGTGGTGGTGGAGACTACTACGCCGGCTGTCCAGAATCAGCGATTTTATCGGCATTTGAAGACGCCATCGCTGACGGTGTTGATACCATTAACTTCTCAATTGGTGGCAGTGAAGCGTTCCCGTGGGACGACCCTATGGAGCTTGCCTTTTTGTCAGCGCGTGAAGCTGGTATTTCGGTGGCCACAGCAGCGGGTAACTCAGGTCCAAATTTTTGGTCTGCTGACCACAGTTCACCTTGGGTAACTACGGTTGGTGCAACCAGCCATGACCGCGTTTTAGAAGTAGGTAAAACTGCTATATCAAACTTTGAAAGTGACGGTGCGAGTTGGACTCTGCCATGGTCAGACATTGAAGGTAAAGGCTTTACCGAGCAAATTAGCGGTGAGTTTATCCTCGCCTCAAGCGTTGCCGACCCTGATCTAAACGACGGTTATAGTGCTTACTCATGTAACGTACCATTCCCAGAGGGAACGTTTACCGCAGAGCAAATCGTTGTGTGTGAGCGCGGTGATATTGCCCGTGTAGACAAAGCGAAAAACGTTGCTGCTGGTGGCGCTGGTGGTATCGTCTTGTTGAACACCATGTGGAACCAGCAAACGGTCGCTGACAAGTTTGTTATACCAGGAATCAACGTTGCATCTAACGCGCGTTGGAACCTTGAAAACTGGATCAACAACGCCACTGCTGGGGCTGCTAAAGCAACCATCAACGCAGCGACAAACGAGTACTACCTCGATGAAAACATGGCCAACAACTTAGCGCCATTTAGTTCTATGGGGCCAAGCCGAACCAATAATACCTTGGTACCAGATTTGGTTGCACCAGGGGTACAAATTTACGCTGCCAACGCTGATGATCAGCCATTTACACAATATCCATCAGCATCTGATTGGACCTTCTTAAGTGGTACATCAATGGCATCACCACACGTTGCCGGTGCAATGACGCTACTTAGCCAAACTCACCCTGATTGGACTCCGGCTGAAATTCAGTCTGCACTGATGTTAACAGCTGGCGATGTCTGGTTAAGCAATGGTTTCGACCGTGTAGAGCCATACTTCAACTTTATGGCGGGTGCTGGTTCTATTGATGTGACGCGTGCAAACAACACCGGTTTGGTCATGGATGAAACCATTGAAAACTACCTAAATGCAAATCCGCGCAACGGTGGCTACGACAATTGGTTAAACCTACCATCTATGGTTGAAATGGAATGTGAGCGCACTTGTACTTGGATGCGTACCGTAAAAGCTACCAAAGACGGCAGCTGGACGGTAACGGGTGTAGGTAAAGAAGAAGGCGTTGAAATCAGCGTTTCGCCAAGCTCGTTTACGTTAAAAGCCGGTGAGACTCAAGCCATTGTTGTTCGTGCGTCACTGCCTGATATCATTCAAGCAAAAGTAGAACCAAATGAACCTGGCGACACATGGGATGTTGAGTTAAATAATGAAATGATCTTTAACGGTCAAGTTATTCTAACTGAAGACAATGCCAATGCACCTGATGTACACATGCCAATTGTGGCCGCTAACGTAACCCGTCAATTGCCACTATCGCACGATATTGACATTACTCGCGATCAAGGTTCTGACACCATTTATGTGAACACCGATAACTACTCTCAATTAACGCCGCGTTACTTTGGTTTAGTTAAACCAGAAGTTCACGCTGCAGACCTTGTTGTAGTCGGTCCATTTGTGTGGGAAGAAGACGTTGCAAAAGGCTGGGATATTAATTCAGTTGTCGTTCCAGAGGGTGCAAAGCGCCTAGTTGCTGAAGTACAAAAAGTTGTCTACAGCGATGCGTTTACTGATAAAAACCCTCGCTTAGTTAGCCCTTCTCCAATGATTGCTATTGGTTTAGACAAAAATGGCAACGGTGGTTTCGCCCCTTCTGAAGAAGATCGCGCCAATGGTGCGACCATGCTATCAGAATACAGAGACGAAATCGTTTGTTTATCAAGTTCAATGACCGAAACAAACCATTGTAATTTGCTTAATCCAGAAGCAGGTAACTATTGGGTTGCGACCATTGCAACAGGGTTAAACTACGATGAAGACCTGTATGTTGAAACCGGCATTGCTGTTGTCGACGGACAAACAGACAATGGTCATATTACGGTAACAGCCTCTGAATCTCACGATGGTAACGGCGATTATCCGCTAACCATTAGTTGGAATATTCCAGATTCAAAAGAAGGTGAGAAATACTACGGTGGTTTTGACCTAGGTAACACAGAAGGTGCCGAAGGTACACTTGGTTTTACCGCTCTAAACCTAACTCGTATGGGCGATGCTGTTAAATGGGAAGTTAGCCAAACCAATGCCAAAGCATTAGACGTGTTAGATGTGACCATGAAACTGGCGGCAAACTTAGAGTCAGATGATCGCAACTACAACCTTGCCATCAACTTGCCTGAGGGTTTGCGTTTAGCACCAAGCACCATTCGCAGTAACCATGAAGCAATTCAAGATGCGATTGTGGCGACTGAAAATGGCTTAACCTTAACTGGTACTCAGTTATCAACGCGCCATGTTGAGCGTGATTATGTGATGACTACGAACTTAACCGACGCACAATGTCATACACCACTCATTGATGAGTACTCAACAGGTGGCTACATTGACTTATTTGGTGAATTTAGAATTCAACCAAATGCTGAGTGGATGGTTGGTGATCATCAAAGCGCTTATGACGTGCCAATTAACTGGTTGTTCTGGAACCAAGACGCAAGCTTTAAAGTGTACAACCAAGAAAATGCTGGCTACATGCGCATGCATGCGGTTGGTGCCATGCAGTTTAATGAAGCGTGGTGGTTAATGGGCGCGCATCGCGGTCCAGGTTTCTTATACGAGTCATTAGCACCGTTCTGGCGTGGTAGTTTCACCATGGATTACATGCGTCACTGGGAAGATCCTCGTGGTTTAACCATTGCTAGCCAATACGCAGCAGAACGTCCAGACTTAGGTGACCTAGTGTTCCTAGAGTTTGATAACGTCAAAGATAAGTACACTGGCGATGAGTTTGATTTCCAAATGATCTTGCGCAGTGGTATTGACTACCATCAAGGTATGCCTGAAATCATCTATGCATACGACAACCTAGGTGCTGATGTTGCCCAAGGTGTTGTAATGATTGAAGGTTTTGATTCACCATTTGCTCGTGGCGCAGGTCCAAAAGACGGCTACTTATCAAAAGTACTAGGTTTTGATAACCTAGATGAAGTACTTGAAGACGACTTAGTGGTATGTTTTGACTACGTGGGTCCTGAGCAAAGTGAAATCGAACTATCGTTTAAAGTTGCAGTGCAACCACAAGCGACAGGCCTAACCAAAGCGATCAGCTTCGACTATGACCTTGAAGGTCAAGATAGCGTTGCGCTAACTCATGAAATCACCGTAAACGGCAACTTAAAAATTGCCGATATCGAAGACATGAGTGTTGAAGAAAATGGTCGCATTGACGGTATTGAAGTGTTCTACGTTGATGGCAACAAAGTGCCAAACACCATTGAAGTTACTGGTGAAGGTATCTCTGCTGAAGTTGACGGCGACATGTTCAACCTTATTCCGAATGCTGATTTCCACGGTGAAACTGAGGTAACTGTAACGGTACGTGACATTGAGCACGCAGGTGACTCTGCATCAACTAGCTTCATGCTAACCGTAATTTCGGATGGTATCGAAAAAGGTTGTACCGACAGTACTGCAAACAACTTTGACGCCAATGCTAACCAAGATGACGGCAGCTGTGAATATCCTCAGTTGGCTGATAAAGAAGAGCCTGAGTCAAAGAGCTCTGGTGGTAGCATGTTCTGGTTACTCATTGCTATGGCGGGCTTAATCGCTGGTCGTCGCATCAAGTAATCACTAATTAAGCGCAAACCTGCGTGTTAAAAAGCCAACGCTTAGCGTTGGCTTTTTTATATCTGTTAGTAAATTGCTGTCAGCGGTAAAAAAACGTCAACAAAGCGTTAATATCCCGATGACATCAATGCCAATCCTTGTTAGCATCAGGTACCATGTAAAATTAGAATAATTATAATCGGAAGTTTTTATGAGTGCTCCTCGCGAACATTTTAGTTCCAAGCTTGGCTTTATCCTAGCTGCAGCCGGCTCAGCCGTTGGTATCGGCAATATTGTTGGCTTTCCCGTAAATGCTGCCAAAAACGGCGGTGGCGCATTTTTACTTATGTACGCAATTTTTGTATTTGCTATTTGTTTACCCATCATGATGGCCGAGATGGCGGTTGGGCGAAAGGCCGCGAAAAATCCAGTTGGTGCATACAAAGCCCTCGCTGGTGAAAACTCAAAATGGGGTCTAGCTGGCCTATTGGGTATTATTACCCCATTTATGATTGCTGTGTTTTACACCGTGTTAACGGTATGGATTTTTATCTATTTAGTGATGACCGTTACTGGTCAGCTTGACTATTTAGCATCGAGCCAAGGTTTTGGCGAAATCATAAACAATCCTTACTATCTGTTTTCAGCCATGATTGTCGTAGGTGGTTTAATAGCGGTTATTTTAAACTTCGGCGTCAAAGACGGTATTGAGCGTGCCGCTCGTATTATGATGCCGGCGTTGTTTGTTATGCTGGTTCTGCTGGTCATCTTTGTACTGACCCTTGATAACGCAATGAGCGGATTACAATTTTATCTTATCCCTGACGTAGAAAAAATCACCCCTGCGGTAATCAGTGGCGCTCTGTCACAAGCGTTTTTTTCGCTTTCTCTTGGTATGGGGATTCTCATTACCTACGGCTCGTATATTTCTAAGCAAACCGATATTGAAGGCTCAGCAAAATTGGTAGCGATGTGCGATACCAGTGTCGCCTTTATTGCTGGCTTAATGGTGTTACCGGCTATTTTTAGCTTTAACCCTAACGTTAATCCCGATGAACTCAGTGACAGTTCGGTTTCAATGATCTTTGTTTTCTTACCAAAAATCTTTTTGGCATTACAAACATCGGTCGGTTACTTTGCCGCGAGTGCCATTGCTGGCGTGTTCTTTTTATTGGTATTTTTTGCCGCGTTAACTTCATTAGTTTCCATTATAGAAGTGCCGGTTTCGTACTTTATTGACGAGCGTAAACAATCGCGAAAAGGCGCGTTAAAAACCGTATTTATCAGCGGTGCTGTATTAGCTGTGTTATCCAGTTTAAGTTTTGGTTTAAGTGATACACTAACCAATCTCGTTGAATACGGCGGAAAAAACAAATCGTTGTTTGATCTGATCATCGACATGTTTTACGACACTATTTTGCCCCTAAATGGCTTGCTGATTTGTTTGTTTGTCACCTATCGTTGGAAAAAGCACAATTTGAACCTCGAACTTAGCGAAGGCAATAAAAACTTCGGTAAAAGCTTTTTAGCCAAGTACGTCGATTTTTCATTAGGTACCTTTATACCGGTGATATTGGCGTTAATATTTATCAATACCGTCGCCAAAATATACTTTGGTTATAACTTTTTTGGTTAGCGTCTATAGCGCTTTGCGGTATAACTTTGCTTCGTTTGAACGAGTGTTTAGTCGAGGCGCGGTGAGACAAGTATGGTTATTCCATAGCAACGAGCTGTAGGAAAAACACACAACAAAGCTCAACGACCCCTGCGAATAAATCGCATTGACGGATAAAAAAAGCTCAGCACTTGCTGAGCTTTTTGGTTAAAATAGCGAGGTGTTGTACATTGTTCGCTAAGGTCTTTATTCATGCTCAGTTATATTAATTTTGCTAACGTCGATACGGTTGAGTGCCAACGACTCTTTCACGGTCGAGGCCATGCCTATCTGGGCTTTGAGCATGTGACCATTGATTACTTTCCACCTTTGGTGCTGATCACCTTATACAAAGAAGAGTCAGTCGACTGGTTAACCGAATTAGCGCAGCAACTCATGGCCAATATTAGCAGCTGCCGCTCGGTAAAAGTGCAATACCGATGTCGGGATAAAGCGCCATTTGAACACCTGGCCGGCGAAGCGATTAACGAGCTTGTCGCCATCGAGCACGGGCTAAAATATCAATTGAGCTTTCAACACAATCAAAACGTTGGATTGTTCTTAGATATGCGCAATGGTCGACGCTGGGTTCTCGAACACGCGGAGCAAGGCAATGTGTTAAATTTATTTGCTTACACCTGTGCTTTTTCGGTCGCAGCCATTGCTGGCCATGCCGAACAAGTGGTCAATATCGACATTGCCAAATCAGCATTGGCCAAAGGCCGAGATAATCATCGCCTTAACAACCACCCGCTTGCCAAGGTCAAGTTTGAAGGCGTTGATATTTTTAAGTCGTGGAAGCGTTTAATTAAGCACGGTCCCTATGATTTATTAATCGCCGATCCGCCATCCTTTCAAAAAGGTAGCATTGACGTTAAGCGCGATTATCCGAAAATCATCAAGCGTGTTAATCAGTTTATCAAGCCGGGTGGCCAGTTAATGCTGTGTCTTAACAGCCCCGACTTAGAGCAAAAATTTTTATTTGATTTAATCGATGAGCACGCGCCTAACTGCGTATTTATTGAGACAGTTTTAACGCCAGAAGTATTTAAAGAGGCTCACCCTCAGCGCGGCTTAAAAGTGCTGATTTTTGAGTATCACCCTTAACCGTCTACCAAACAACGCGAATGGCCAACAACACCAAGACAGTCGCCATCAATCGTTCTAGCCACTTACTGTGTTGCTGTAAGCGTGGCAATATCGATTGCTGTGAAAGCCCCCAGGCAACAATACTGTACCAAGCCATATCGATACCACTGACCGTCATTACCATAATCAGATTTTTATTGAGCGAGGCGTTAGCATCAATAAACTGACTGAATAAGGCGATAAAGAATATCGCTAATTTCGGATTTAAAAAGGCTAGTAAAAAACCATCTCGCCACGCACTCAACGATGGCTTAGCAGAGTGCTCAACGTCAATAGTAGCGTCTGAGTTGGTTAGTGTTTGATACGCTAACCAAATTAAAAACATCGCTCCGAGATATTGAATCACTTGAAATAAAACAGACGAATTTACCAGTATCAAACCAATGCCGGTAAGCGCTATAGCCGCGTACAAGCCCACACCCAAGCCGTGTGCTATCGCCGTTTTCACCCCGGCGCTTCGTCCACTAGACATGGTATTGCGCATCACCAGCGCCAACGATGGCCCTGGCGAAATGGCGCCAAGCAAACAAATAACAACGAGTGATAACCACGCATCTACTGCCACGAAGTTGACATCCTATCCAGATAAAAATCACAGATTAACACACTTTTAACAGTGACATAAACGCATAAAGTAAATACGAGACCTACTACTATCAGTCGCTGATAACACTTAAAAAGCTAGCAAATCTCGGTTTTCCACGCTTGGTTAAACCATAGAAACGGTAACTTATCGTACTGCCTATTGCTGGAGGATGACGACGCAACTCAAGGCTAAAACCGCTGCCTAAATTAAATTCTATGCCCTGTTGGTTGCGCACCCGAATTGAGCCCATGAGATGGGTAAATTTGCCCTTTCCTGGGTTGTGAGCGATGACGACGGCTTGGGCATTGTCGACGGGTTTGAGCTTTACGATATTGTCGGTTCTACCCAACTGATACAATGCACTTTTTTTGTGTAGCATCAACCCCTCCCCACCATTATCGATAACTTGATTTAGGCGTGCGTACAGTTGCTGTTCAGAGTTCAGGCTGTGCTGCTCTATTAATCGAAGGTAAGGGCTTGGTGTTGCTTTAATTAACCGCCTGAGTTCAGTGACTCGTTGCTCGAATGGCAACTTACTATCGGCGAGGTCAAACACCATAAAATAAACTGCTTGCCAACCGATATGAGGCTCATCGCGGGAGACTATGCTCAGTGTTTCTGCGAATTGACCACGACCGAGCCATAATTCGCCATCAAGCTCTCGCTGTGGCCAGTTTTGAGTAAACCAGGATGGTGCGGCAAAAACGTTACCCGAACGTGAAACCAACTGCCCCTGAGTATATCGAGCTCGCACACCATCGAGCTTTTCACTAACTAAAAACGCGTCTACCGCAATGCCTCCTCGATAAGTATTGGCCAATTGTAACAATGGTTTTTGCGCCCATACTTTGGCGTTAAACAAAAACAAGCAAGTGATTGAAGCGAGCGTAACAGCACGGATAAGGCCAGTGCTATTAACTTGTGACTTGTGGTCAACGCGATCGCAGTGAATAAAGTACCAGGGTAATAAAGCCTGAAAGTGTAAGGTCATCACGGAAACTCCTTTTCCTAGGTCTGTTGATCTTTGCGGTATATTGTTTCGCAGCTTTATCAGCATTTTTTAAAGACTGCGCTTTGCAAATATGGTTATTGCACATGGGTCGTAATAGCGCACAAAAAACGAATTACCTAACTCGCTTTATCGCCGTTGTGCCTGCTAAGAACAAAGTGTAGCCGACTCTGGCAAATAGCCAAGCTTTAGCTACACTTGTCATACTTGCTCAGGAACGAGCCAGATTTAACGTGACTGAATTGCATTGGCAAACACCAAACAACGCATGTGCCAGCATGCGGATAGCCTGTGCTTTAGGTCACCGATTACATCAACAAACAAGGAGTGTTATATGAAAAACCCCACCTCGATTATTACCATAGGTGTTATTTGCTTAACGCTTATCACCGCGTTCCCCTCCACGGCTGAAGCATCGGCAAATAACGTAAACGGATGTCAATTTTTTGACGATAAGCTAAAAAAAATACGCAGTAAAATGCGCCATGGCTACAGCGCAAAACAAGGCGAAAAGCTAAAGTATCAAGAGAAGCAAATCCGACGCATTTGGTGGCTGTGTGTCAATAACAAGATGACTAAAGCGGAGCAAAAAAAATGGCGTTACAAGATAAGTAATATGACTAAATCTTAGTCTATATGACTATCTCATTAGCGCATGCATTCAGGGCATTCCATTAAACCACTGATTTAACAGTTATTTTATCTTGGCAAATAACTTGCATCATTTTACTAGAGATATCGTTCGAGACAGGCGACTTGTATCCCTAACCTTGAGGTTTACAAATTTGCTATCAGTTTCGATCTAACACCGCTAATAGGACGAAGTAAGGAGTAAGTCATGCAGCGTTTTAATAGAGTGATAAAAACAATCGCCGGCGCATTTTGTTTGTTGCTAGGTATTGCCTTTATCATCTTGCCAGGTCCAGCGATACTGTTTATTCCACTCGGTCTCGTGCTACTCAGCGAACAGTTTCCTGCAGCCAAGCGCTATTTAAGACATTATCAGCGACACAGCCGTAAAGCGGCAGCCCACGCGGATAAATGGGTAAGTACATCAAAACAGCGGTTGCGCGCTTTAAAGATTAAAGCGTAAGTTGGTCATAGCAGCGAGCGCAGTACTCTGTATCAATCGACTGCGCTCTCTGTTCTACTGGATAACTACATGGTTGGCCAAGCACTCAATTTGCGCCAATTCACGGGGAGTTATGTTAGTTAACAACAAAGCAAACAGCGCTTAGCCGTTTTGCCTTGTTGTGCGCACACCAACAATGAAGTGTGGTTTGTTGGTTAGGCTGCCTGATTGGCGTCTTTCATCTGCTGATAATCAACACAAATTTGCTCCATTTGCTGTTGATCGTACTCGCGTAAGCCACTTAACACCATGTTCTTCACACCGTGGCCGATCACCTCTTTGCCACTGATAAAGTCAAACCTGAGTTTAGCTTGTCCGCGTTTGCCATCAACCGCTAACGTCATTTGCTCCATATCGAAGCGCAAGCTAACCTCACTTACATCGAGACGCTGTAAACAAATATCCATGCTCTCGTACATCACCATTGGCCTTGCGGGGTTAATCATCACGTTATTGCGTTTCATTAACTGGCCTAAAATCCCTGGGAAGGTATGCCCTGAGAAACCAACATAAGAGCGAATTAACGATTCTATTAACGTTTGACAATTGCTGTGCTGACCACTGGCTGTGTAAGTTAAGTACGCTTTGTCGTTGTCGTCAGCAACACTAGCTGACTCGACATACTGCTCGGGAAATTTGAGCTCTACTCCTTCAGTTACCATGCCACAGAAATCAAAGTGCATCTGTTGGTTTACGCCAACTTTGTTTAACACAATTGAAAACAATAGGTCACCCGGTACGCAAAAGCGCTTAGCATCAACATTGTGAATCGGGTTAAAATCATCGGCGATCTGCTTGGCAAAGTCGCTTGCCTGTTGACGGCTGATATTAATTTTACCGTTTTCTTCATTATAAAACTGCTTGATAAACATGATTTACTGTACTTTCCTTGGGTGTATAACTTTTACCCGGCGTAGTGTAACAATGTTATCTGGACAATTCATGAAATAAAATACTTATAAGACCAGTTCACTGGGCGTGTTAATCTCGGTTTGTATTTTCGACAATGAGCTTTCTTTTGGTCATAGCAACGCACAATTAACCACATTTGGTTATTCCAAATGAAGCATTGCAATCTCGACAGAACAAAAAATAGCCATCACCCGTGACTGAGGCTAAAACGCGCTAATCAGCGTTAATTTTTGTTGTCGGGTCATCTTTTTGATCGCCGACTCGCGCTTACTCGCACTCGATCGACACGGCCACTGTTCGTGGTAAACTAACTCGACGGGCCCGCGTACTCGGGTGTATTTGGCTGCGCGTTTACCTTTGCCGTTGTGCTCTTGCAAGCGGCGGGTTAAGTCAGTGGTTATGCCCGCGTAGAGGCTATTATCAGCACATTTAAGCAAATAAACATACCATGTAGTGTGAGTTGTTGTTATCTTATCGGACACTTGTTGAATCACCGCCAGAAAATACCACCGCGTCATGTTATCACAGCTGCAGGTTGGTCAGTTAGGCTTTGCCAACAAATTAAAGCGAGATATCATCGGCTAAAATTAAATTTACCGATCTGCGACTGACAATGTAAGATGCACGGCATATGAGTTATCTAGTTATCAACGACAAATTAAAACTGAATTACCAAGCAATTGAGTTGCAGATGATTCGCGCGCAAGGCAGTGGCGGTCAAAATGTCAATAAAGTTGCCTCGGCTATTCACTTGCGATGTGATATTTACCAGGCAGAGATAAGCCAGTACTACATCGACAAAATCTTATCGCTAAACGACCAGCGGATCAGCAAAGATGGCATCATCACCATTAAGGCACAAACTTTTCGCACCCAAGAAAAAAATCGCGCCGATGCCATCGAACGTTTGAAAGCCTTACTTGCACCTGTTACTGTCGTGCAAAAAACTCGACGTGCCACCAAACCGACCAAGTCATC
Source organism: Thalassotalea ponticola (assembly GCF_041379045.1). Lineage (NCBI taxonomy): Bacteria > Pseudomonadati > Pseudomonadota > Gammaproteobacteria > Alteromonadales > Colwelliaceae > Thalassotalea > Thalassotalea ponticola. Next base: position 772,480 of record NZ_CP166871.1, on the reverse strand, counting down.
GCAACGCAAGCGAGTTGACAAAAAAAAGGCGCACGGGCAGCTAAAATCCAATCGCGCCAAAATTCGCATTTAAACAATTAACCTAACATTTTGTATTGATCAAGCTTATGACAACCAATTCTTACACCGGCCATCTCCAAAAAATGATAACCCGTCTCGACGATGGCATGGCCCAATACCAGCTCGTTGTTGGCGAGCACCGAATAGACCTCAATTCACTTATTGGCAAGCCACTTAGTTTACAATTTAGCGGTAATATTAATTGCCAAGAGTGTGGTAAAAAGACCAAAAAAAGTTACTCACAAGGCTTTTGTTACCCCTGTATGACAAAACTCGCCAAGTGTGACATGTGCATAATGAAACCGGAAACATGTCATTTTGACCAGGGAACGTGTCGCGAACCCGAGTGGGCAGAACAGCACTGTATGGTCGATCACTATGTCTATTTAGCCAACACAACGGCAATAAAAGTGGGGATCACTCGCCACAGCCAAATCCCCACTCGTTGGATCGACCAAGGTGCTAACCAAGCTCTACCTATCTTTAAGGTCAATACGCGATTACAATCTGGTTTGGTAGAAACCGCACTAGCTGAGTTTATTGCTGATAAGACCAATTGGCGCAATATGCTCAAGGGCAAAGCTGCCCCCATAGATTTAAAGCAAAAAGCCTTAGAACTCATACCTTTAATCGAGCAAAAACTGGCCCATTTAAAGTTGACCTATGGCGAAGATGCCATTGTTCAGCTTGACCAGGACGTCGTTGATATTGACTATCCTGTTAACGAGTACCCGACTAAAATTAGCTCATTTAATTTTGACAAAAACCCGCTGGTCAGTGGCACGCTGATGGGGATAAAAGGGCAGTATTTATATTTTGATACAGGGGTGATTAATATCCGCAAATTTACTTCGTATCAAGTAACGGCCAGCTTTTAACTGGCCTTCATATCTTAAACTCAGTTGCGCTGAAAAATAACCACTGGCTGAGGTGTCAAGCCGACTTTAACCTTGACACCTTCCCGCACCGGTAAGTGCCCTGCTATCCATACGTCAAGGCGTAAATCCGCCATTTCGAGTTTGGCTCGATAGCCATCGTCGTGAAATTGTAATTGTAAGACGCGGGCAATACAGGGGCCACTGGCATCATCCTCAGCTAGTGTCACCGCAAACTGGTGCGGCCGAACAAACAACTCTACCGGACTGTCGGCTGATAATTGGTGGCCGATATCTCGCCACTGTTGCTGTTCAATAAGAGCATCGCCCAGCACACAGCGCACCTTTGAGTCACCGAGGTAATGACCAGGGATGGTGCTACCACGACCGAGAAAGTCGGCGACGAAGCGATTTTTCGGGTTGCCATACAAGTGTTGTGGTTGACCTTTTTGTACGATTTGACCTTCGTTCAATAAGGCCATGGTATCCGCCAGAGCAAACGCCTCATCTTTTGCATGAGTGACGAATATGGCGGCAATACCACTGCGCTTTAAAATATCGCGAATATCGCGGATCAGTGGCATCCGCAACTGTGAGTCGATATTGGAAAAAGGCTCATCCAATAATAACACTTTAGGTTTGCGCGCTAGCGCCCTAGCAATCGCCACGCGTTGTTGTTGACCACCCGATAACTGATGAGGAAAGCGATCATCTAAACCTTGTAAATCCACTAAATTCAACATTTCATCGATCACCTGCTGGCGACTGGTGTTGTCTAGATGGGTGATGCCAAAAGCAATGTTGTCAGCCACAGACAAATGGGGAAACAAGGCATAATCTTGAAAAATCATGCCTAAATCACGCTTTTCTGCACTTATGTAAACGCCTGTTTGGTGGTCGAGTAAGGTGGTATTGTCGAGGGAAATACTGCCGCGTTCTGTATCAATTAGCCCTGCAATGGCTTTTAACAACGTGGTTTTACCGCACCCACTTGGCCCCAATAAGCACAGGATTTCGGATGGGTTTAACTCAATAGATAAGTTTTCTAACACCGATGTTTTGTGGTAGTGACAACTTAATTGGTTGACTGATAGTAAACTCATAACAAATTAGCAAAGCTCTCTTTATTGGGGGTTAGTGTTGATATTGTTCCATGCTGCGATTGAGCAAAATAATCGGTAATAATCCGGCAATAACGATCGATATCGCCGCCAGCGAGGCCAGTTCGAGCTGCTCATCAGATACGTACTGAAACACATACGTTGCTAACGTATCGTAGTTAAAGGGCCTTAACAAAAGCGCTGCCGGTAACTCTTTCATCGACTCGATAAAAACCAACAGTGAGGCGGTTAATGCTCCTCGCTTTAACAGCGGTAAGTGCACTCTGAGCACGGTTGACAAACGATTGCTCCCAAGCATAAATGACGCCTGATCTAGATTCGGTGGCATGCGCTCGTAACTCGATTCCAATGCACCGATGGCAACCGCAATAAAGCGAATTGTATACGCAAAAATCATCGCGGTAATCGTACCGGTGAACACCAATCCAATAGGTGATAGTTCAAGAGATAACAAGTAATCGTTGATGCCGTGATCTAATAAGGTCAGCGGAATTAATACCGCAATTGCCAAAACGGTTCCCGGCATGGCGTAACCACTACTGGCAAAACGCATCGGTAACACCCCGCCGATACGGGTATTAAATCGCTTGGCAATTACCACAATCAATGCCAGCAACACGCACAAGCTGGCAACGATAGCTGCCAAGGTTAAACTGTTTAAACCAAAGGCGATAAAATCCCGATTAAACGCTTGTTGATGGTAGGTCCATGCCATATCGGCTAAATAAACGACCGGTAACATAAACGCCAAAGCCAATACTAGCAGGCAAAAGCTCGTTGCCAGTACATTGTGATAGCCCGTTAATCTCTTTGCGGTTTGCTGCTGTCGAGATTGATAACTGCGCTGTTTATTGCGACTAAAGCGCTCTAATGACATCAACGCAAACACCATAATCAGCATCAGTACTGAAATTTTGCTGGCCGCTGTTAAACTGCCATAGCTCAACCAAGTATCGTATACAGCGGTTGTTAATGTATTCACCGCAAAATAACTTACCGCGGCAAAGTCGGCCAAGGTTTCCATCGCCACAAGTGATGCGGCAATAGCTATAGCAGGTCTAGCAAGTGGCAGTGATACTTGCCAAAACACCTGACTTGCTGATTTACCGAGCATGGTTGCCGCTTGTGACAATGTGTGTGATTGCTCTTTAAATGCCGTTTTAACGATTAAATAGACATACGGAAATAGCACCAGTGACAACACGAGCGCCGCACCAAATAACGAGCGAATTTCAAAAAACCAGTAATCTTGCTTGCTTTGCCAGTCAAAGGTTGCCCGTAAAAATCGTTGCACGGGACCTGCGTACTCAAGCCAGTCAGTGTAAATATAGGCCATCACATAGGATGGCATCGCCAGCGGAAGCAATAACCCCCACTGAAAAAACCGCGAACCGGTAAAGTGATAGTTAGCCAGTAAATAGGCCAACGGCACCCCAATCAACAAACTAAAGCAAATCACCAAGGCGATCAGCGCCAGAGTATTGACCACGTAATCGGCTAATACGGTATCGAGTAGGTGACTGAAAACCTCGGTGTCGGGTAACATCGACTGGGCAATTAACGCAAAGAGCGGCAATACTAAGATTGCCGCCGTTGCGTAACTTGCTATTGACCAAGGTGAATACCATTTAGGGGCAAGCAAAATTATCTCTGTTGTTATCTAGTATCATGGGTGTGATTATACCCTGATTTTTAACACTTTAATCGTGTTACAGATCAAACTTTAATTGATCTAGTAACTTTATTGCCGTTTTGCGGTGCTTGGTTATTTCCGATAAGGCAATAGTATCTTCTTTGAAGGTTCCCCAACTGGCAACAATATCAGACGCGGCCACATTCGGATTAACAGGGTACTCCATATTCACCGATGCATAGGCTTGTTGAGCAGCTTGTGACGATAAAAATTCCATCAGCTTGATCGCTTCGTCTTTATTCGGTGCGTACTTGGTTAAGGCGATGCCACTGACATTGACATGTGCACCGCGTGATTGTTGATTGGGGAATAAAATATTTACCGCATCGGCCCACGCTTTTTGCTCGGGATTTTGCTGCATAACACCAAAGTAATAACTGTTGCCCAGACCTAGGTCACATTCACCTTCTTTTATTGCACGAACTTGTGCTCGATCATTACCCTGCGGTTTGCGAGCTAAGTTGGCTTTGACCCCTTCTAACCAAACGCGAGTCTGTTGCTCACCGTGGTGGGCGATCATCGATGCGATTAACGCTATATTGTACGGGTGCTTTGAACTGCGCATACAAATTTTACCGCGGTACTCAGGCTTCGCTAAGTCTTCGTAACTGATGTTGGTCAAGTCACCCATGCGCTCTTTTGACGCATAGATATTGCGAACGCGCTTGGTTAATGCATACCAGTGCTGGTCACTATCGCGAAAATGCTGGGGAATATTGGCATTGAGTACATCGCTGCGCACCGCTTGGCTTAATCCCGCCTCGGTCATTTCAATTAAACGCGCAAAATCCGATGTTAACAAAACATCGGCCGGACTGTATCGACCTTCTTTTTTTAGCTTTTCAAGCAAACCTTTTTTGGCGAACACAACATTGGTTTTAATACCTGTTTGCTCGCTAAATTGCGCCAAGATAGGCTCAATTAAAAACGGTTGACGATACGAGTAAATATTGACTTCTTTAGCGCTTACTTGCGTAGACACTGAAACTGATAATACGCTTAGCAAGGCGACTGCCATTAACTTAATCGACTTTGGGTTTGTAAACATACGCTGACCTTATATTTATTCTGCATGTCATGAACTGCTGAGATAATAGAATATATCACTACAAATAGCAATAATTCTCATTTGCATTATACCCATCAAAATTAACAATAGAATATTTTTAAACATCTTATTGTCGACCTCATATCGAAACAGGCAGTCTAGACGACATATTAACTGCACAATTTTAACAAGATGGTTTATGCTAAGCGCATTAGTCGAACAAATTACAACCAGCATAGGTTATTAGCAACGATGAAACCTTTTTTAACGACCTGTTTCGCCACATCACTGGTGTTCTCTTTAAGTGCCTGTGGCCCTCAAGCGCCATCACAATCGCTGGCCAGTACAGCCAGTGTCAGTGAAGCCGAACCAACAACGTCGCCAGTGCAAGCGGCAGATTCGCAATCACAATTATTAAAGCAACTATTTGAGGACTATTTTAACGATAGCCTGGCTCTAAACCCTCTATATGCGGTTTACGTGGGTGATTATCGCTACAATGATAAGTTTAACCAGCCCATTTCTGAGCAGAGCATTGCCGAGCAACGAGATCTAGAACGACGCTACCTCGATAAAATTAGCAATATTGATAAGTCGCAACTGAGCGGTCAGGATCTATTGAGTTATCAAATTTTTGAACGGGATCGTCAACTGGCATTAAAAGACTTTCAGTTTGATGGTTACATGATGCCGCTAAATCAAATGCACGGTATTCACAACACGTTTGCCGCCCTTGGTTCCGGCGAAAGCGCCCAACCATTTGCCACGGTAAAAGACTATCAGGACTTTATCAAACGCGCCGATGGCTTTGCCGCATACATGGACAGTGCTATTGTTGCCATGCAACAGGGCATGGATAAGTCAGTTGTGTTACCCAAAGCACTGGTGCTAAAAATCATCCCGCAAATGAAAGCGCACATCGTCTCTGATGTCAGCGAAAGCGTGTTTTGGGGTCCGGTAAAGCAGTTGGCTGACAAGCCGTTTAGCGACGCCGAAAAACAAAACTTACGCCAAGCGTATCAACAGATGATCGAACAAACACTGGTGCCAGTATTTACCCGCTTTGCCGATTTTTTAGAAAATTCATACCTCCCTGCTGCGCGGGATAGTGTTGGCTTATCAGCACTGCCAAACGGCGAAGCCTGGTACCAGCACCAAATAGAGATCAACACCACGTTACCGCTCAGCGCCGAAGAGATTCATCAATACGGCCAAAGAGAAGTCACTCGTATTTTAGCAGAAATGAAAAAGGTCAAGCAGAGCGTCGGCTTTGAAGGTGACTTAACGGCATTTTTTGATTTCCTGCAAAATGATCCACAGTTTTATTGGCAAACTGAGCAACAGGTGATCGATGCATATGAAAGCGTCAAGGCTAAAATCGATGCCCGTTTACCGCAGTTATTTGAGATCTATCCGAAAGCCGATTACATCGTAAAACCCGTCGAAGCCTTTAGAGCAGCGTCAAGCGCAGGCGCCAGCTACCAAGCACCCGCACCTGATGGCTCAAGACCAGGTATCTTTTACATCAATACCTACAACCTAAAAGCGCAACCTAAGTTTTTATTGGAAACATTGAGTATTCACGAGGCGTCACCCGGCCATCACTTTCAGGTGACCATTCAACAAGAAGTCGATGACTTGCCAAAGTTTCGAAAATACGGCGGCTACACCGCTTATGTTGAAGGCTGGGCACTCTACGCCGAAAGTTTGGGTAAAGAGATGGGCATGTTTACCGACCCCTACCAATGGTACGGTCGCTTAGTTGACGAGCAATTGCGAGCCATGCGCTTGGTGGTCGACACCGGTCTACACGCATTTGGCTGGAGCCGTCAGCAGGCCATCGACTTTATGGCGCAAAACTCGTCAATGGCACTGTCGGATATAACCTCTGAAGTCGAGCGTTATATTGCTATTCCGGGACAAGCTCTGGCTTATAAAATAGGTCAGCGAGCGATTCGCGATTTGCGCAATAAGGCGCAAGACGAACTCGGTGAAGATTTTGATGTTCGCAAATTTCACACCCAAATTTTAATTGACGGCGCCCTACCGATGCCGGTACTCGCCAGTAAAATTGATGCCTGGATAGCTGCGCAAAAGCAACCTTAAACTGACTGAGCAAACGCGATTTCCGCCGCGTTTGCTCACCTTCTCCAACTGTGTTTTCGTTAGTGCAGTTGACCACCAGCGCTGACTAAAAAACACCACACAATCCTGCCAGACCTGTCAAAAAGCTCATAAAACAAGCACCTACACTACAATTTAGTGAAATTATTGGGTTTGTAATTCCTTCCAGTTAACGATCGAGGTAGTATCTGCCCCCTAAACACCAGTGCAAGCTCTTTGGCAAAAGCGGTCTTGCGCTGTGTAACCTAAATAACAATCGCTTATATGGATATCTTATGTCAAAACGACTTCCTTTTACTTGGCTTGCTAGTACGCTTTTACTAAGCGCATGTGGTGGTGGTGACGATGCCACATCATCACCTGAATCGCCTTTCCCCTCAACGTTTACTCTGCAAGCTAAGTTAGTTAATGACTGCGGTATTGAGTCAGGATTTAACGATATTGAACTATTATTGCAGGACAAAAATTGGCAGGTACTAAGTCGTCATCAGCCTGATCAGGACGGTCAATTTAGTGTTGATGTAGACAGTTCACACATTAACTATACCTTAGTAGCCAAGCATCAAAGCAGCGATATCGAAAGCTTAGAGGTGTTGAGCTTTTACCAAGTTGCTACTGCGCAAAGCGCCACTTACTATGCGACTCATCAAGGCTTAGTAGACAATAGCAGTTGTCTGTGCCAAACCTCTGATATTGAATTAAATCACCCCCGAATTGACAGTGATATTCGCGCCCACAGCAGTGCCGATTTCACTAACATCGACGTTCTGTCGCAAACGCGTACGCGCTTTAATCAGGTGCAAACCTGCAAACCACACGATCAGGACTGGCCCGTTCACTCGTTTTCAGTGCAAGGCAAAGACAACAATGGCAAGCCTGCGGGTTTTTCCGGTTTTGGAAACGGTTTAACTGATGTCGATGGCTTTGAAATTGCTTCTAGCATTCAAATTGCCAATGACAATTATCCGCTAACTAGCCAACAAATTTTTGATGGTCGCGCGCATTTACTCACCTCTGCGCCAGCGCTACAGGGTGAGATATTGGTTTTCGACCTGCACGATTACAGTGAGCACGCCGTTTATCAGGGCAATAGTGTGTATCAATTTGAAGATAGTACCTCTATCTTTGGTACGGTGAGTGTTTTCAGTCAGCACACGGTTTACTCGCGCGACTATAACGTGGCGCTAGACGTCAAGCCAGAAACTCGCCAAGCTAATATTGATTTAGCGCGTCTTACAGAAATAAAGCAGGATGGCTTTTACGACTACAGCGCGTTAAACGATTATCAAATGGCCAATTTCACCTTTGTTTATCGTGCGAAAAACCCGCAAACACAATTAGATATGCCAGTACAATGGCGCATCTTTGGCCCTATCGAAGGTCAATTACCCATTGTGTTAGGATTGGCACATTATCAAGACGTTATTTCAGCAGATACGCCAATTAAAGAAACCCATGTCGATTTGATCCGCAGTCGAAGCCGCGATGACTATCAGCAGTACATTGACTATTTTGCCAGTGGACAATACCAATATCCGTTGCAAAATATCAGTATCAACAGTGAAGACGCCTTTGCCGGGGATATCGAAAGCTATCACATTAGGGTGAAATTGAAATAAGCCAATGTTCGAGTCTATGGCTAAGGTGGTCGTCGCCGTATCGCGGTTAACCGCCTTAGCCGATTTTAAGCTGCGACGAGGAGCCCCTGTTGCAGCTAGAGGCTCTTAGCTCACCGCTTATGGGTTAAAAAACGTAAACGCAGTTTCAAATGCCGATTGTTGATACTGCTTTAATCCGGTATCGCGAAAATCAATGGATACTTGCGCTTTTTTTAGCTTTTCATTAATGACATTTGCGCGTACTAACTGAACATCTAAATCGTCGATGAGTTGGATAGCAGCTTCCATTTTGAAGCCTTGTGAACCACCCGCAAATTTACCTTTGGTCGCTCGCTCCTTAATCACCACGGTGTCTATTTTATAGTCTTCGACTAACTTGGCAAAAGTGAACTGGAACTTGCGGATATGCTCCGCGTCAGTACCTTTTTGCAAGCTGATTTTTGGCACCCTTAAATAGGGTATGTCGTATAAGCCGTTTTCCAACACAACCAAACATACAATGGCATCATCGCCTTTTATTTCAACGCCACAAACTCGCATTTTACTTCCTCAAAATAAATAATGGCCTCATTATAATGCAAACTGAATGACTTGTAATATTGATTTGCTTGTCTTTTATTGGCAAGGTATGGGGCACAATCTGTATTTCAGTGAGTCCATGTTATGAAAAAACACTTATTAGCAAGCGCCGTTGTATTAGCGCTGACAGCGTGCTCAGAGCCGAGCAGCCAAAAAAACAATCCACCACAATCAGAAATCGCACCAGCAGTGCAAAACGACAACCAAGCCAGTGCTGTTGACTCTGCACAAATCAACCAACAATTTAGTCAATTTGCATCTGATCTTATCGATCAACTCTGGCAACGCAACCCGGGTTATGCGGTATACGTCGGGTACTACAAATACGACGATCAGTTATCGGTACCAAGTGCTGACAAACTCAATCGAGATGTGGCGATTGCCAAACAGCAACTTGCCAAGCTCAACGAGTTTGACGTCAACGCATTAAACACCAACAATGCCAGTGACTATTACATTTTAAAAAACCACTTAGAATCACAAGTATTTAGTGTTGAAGAATTAAAAAGCCATCAATGGGACCCTTCGTCCTATAACGTCGCTGGCGTATTTGGGGTGATTTTAAATACCGAATACAAGCCGATGGAAGAGCGCTTGCGCACTATCTATCGTCGCATGCAGTCTATTAAGGACTACTATCAAGCGGCTCAGCAAAATATCACAACGCCAACCATTCCTCATACCGAGTTGGCGATCAGCCAAAACCAAGGCACCATCAACCTGTTTGACGGCGCACTGAAACAAGCGGTTGAACAATCGAACTTATCAGAACAAGAAAAGGCAGATTTTGCCGTCGCCATAGACCAGTCAGTCACTGCGATAAACGACTACATCAGCTTTTTACAAAATACGCTGAGCGACATAAAACAAGACGGCACAGCCAAAGATTTTCGCATTGGTGAGTCTCTGTACGAGAAAAAGTTTAAGCTCGACATATATTCAGGATTGACGGCCAAGCAGTTATATCAAAAAGCTGTCGCAGAAAAAGCGCGCGTTCACACCGAGATGATCAAGCTAACCGAGCAGCTGTGGCCTAAGTACTTTGCCGAACAGGCCATGCCCGAAGACAAACTCATTGCGGTAAAACAACTGATTGATCACCTATCAGTTAAACACGTAGAGCGCGATAACTTTGTAGCGGCGATAAAAGCACAAATTCCCGAGCTCGAAAAGTTTGTCATGGAGAAAAACCTGATCGAGATGGACCCTGACAAACCCTTGGTTGTGCGTGAAACTCCGGAATATATGCGCGGTTTTGCCGGTGCCTCAATTAGTGCTCCAGGACCATACGACAGCGGTGCAAATACCTATTACAACGTTACCCCGTTAGATGACTTCAACGACGAACAAGCCGAAAGTTATTTGCGCGAGTACAACCATTGGATTTTACAAATCTTAAATATTCACGAAGCCGTACCTGGACATTACACTCAATTAGTGCACAGCAATAAATCGAAATCATTAGTAAAATCTATTTTCGGCAATGGTGCTATGGTCGAAGGCTGGGCTGTTTATACCGAACGGATGATGTTAGAACAGGGCTATGGCGATTACGAATCTGAACTGTGGTTAATGTATTACAAATGGAACTTGCGCGTGATCATGAACTCAATCATTGATTACGCCATTCAAGTCAAAGGCATTGGCGAACAGGAGGCGCTGGACATGATGATCAACGAAGCGTTCCAACAACAAGCCGAAGCTCAAGGTAAATGGCGCCGTGCCACCTTATCACAAGTACAGCTGACCAGTTATTTTACCGGTTACTCAGAAATTTACGATCTGCGTGAGGAGCTGAAGCAAAAAATGGGCAACGACTTTGACCTTGCCGACTTCCACAATACATTTTTGAGTTACGGCAGTGCGCCAGTACCGATTATTCGTCAAATGATGTTGGCTGACCAACCGTAGCAATAATCGATTAAAGGCTCATTATATGGGCCTTTATTTTTTATCTGGGGTAGGTTTTGTGTTATCGCGATAACGCTGCCAAACTCAGTTATCCGGTGTCATAATACACAGTAAAAACAAGCGAGGAATAATGCGTCATCACGCAATAAAAACTAACCATATAAAGCAATTAGATGTAAAATTAACGGTCAACAAGTATTGATTATGGAAGATAGGACAGTTGCATTGAAACCGGACTCGTTTACACAAAAGCGTCACTTTATTATTGCCTTAGGTAAAATGTTGCATCGTTACGGTGCCACTACCTATCGCTTAGAGAACCACTTAAAAAGTGTGTCCAAACTGCTTGATGTGCCTGCGTCTTTTGTACTCACTCCGACATCGTTAACTTTTGTACTGTACAATATTGAAGATCAACAAGAATACAACTTCATTGTCAGAGTCGATCCTGGCGGTATCGATTTGGCTTCGCTGTCTCACACCAACCAGTTGGTTGAAGAATTATCATCGGGACAGCGCACCCTTAATGAAGCAATTCAACGCCTACAAGAAATTGAAAAGATGCCACCGCCCTACCCGGCCTTTCTCACTTTTCTGGGCTTTGGTGCATCCAGTGGTGCTTTTGCCATGCTGCTCGGCACATCGTGGAATGATATCTTTTGGTCGACTCTACTGGGTTTTGTCGTATTCTTGCTGGTACTCTGGTCTGAGCGTTCAAAGGGGATAGCCAATGCCCTTGAGCCATTATCTAGTATTGTCACCGCGCTGTTAGCCAGTGCCATAACCTTAATTGATCCAACGGTTAATGCTCCATTGGTCATTCTCTCGAGTATCATCCCTTTTATTCCTGGCTTATCGTTGACCACGGGACTGAGCGAGCTTGCCGAACGACATCTAATTTCGGGAACTGCAAAAATTATGGATGCTATCATGGTACTGTTTAAGCTGTACTTTGGTGCAATCTTAGGGTTAACCATAGGTAATTTAATGTGGGGAGCGGTTGAAATGGTTGAAGTCGACCACGTCCCTGCTTGGACGGCGTGGCTTGCGGTACTTATTTTGTCGTCATCCTTGGTGATTACCTTTAAAACCAGACCTCGACACGCATTTTGGGGCATTTTGTGTGGTTTTATCGCCTTCGGTTCAAGCGCTTGGGCAGACTTATACTTAGGCGCTTCATTAAGTGCCTTTGTTGGAGCCTTCGCCATTGGTATATATTCGAGTATGTTTGCTCGTATCGGCAAAGAGCCTGCGGCGGTTGTACTGTTGCACGGCCTAGTTGTGTTGGTACCGGGTTCAAAAGTCTACATCGGTTTAAACACGATGATCACCGGTAGTGAAATTATTCGCGCCGACCACATTGGCTCACAAACGTTTTTAATCTTTATGTCATTAGTGGCGGGACTGATATTTGCCAATGTGGCTCTGCGGCCAAAAGACGCGTTGTAACAGTGATGTGCATTTTATTTATTGCGATACAACAACACCCAGATTACCCGTTAATTGTCGCGGCTAATCGCGATGAATTTCATCGTCGGCCGAGCCAACAAGCCCATGTGTGGCTGAGCGATGAGTCAATCATTGCCGGCAAGGATTTGCAGCAAGGCGGCACTTGGCTTGGGGTTAATCAACGCGGTCAATTTGCCGCATTAACCAACATCCGTGACACTAGCGCTCACCGCGATGAGGCGCTAAGCCGCGGTAATTTAGTGGTAAACGCCTTAACCAATCGCCTTAATCGCGCATCGCTTAATGCAAACTATATGAACTACAATCCGTTTAATTTAGTTTTCAGCGAACAAGATACACTGTGGTATTTTCACAGCCAGAGCGCACAGTTTAGTCGCTTAGAACCCGGGTTTCACGCCATTTGCAATGGTAAGATGGATGACGTTTGGCCCAAAATGGCACATGGTGAGCAGGCGTTAGAAGCGTTAATTAATGCGGCAAAACAACGCGCTATGGTCCCGGATAGTGAGCAGCTATTCACGCTTTTAACCAATAAACAACAAGCGCCTGAGCATTTACTCCCCAATACAGGAGTTGGCTTGCAATTAGAAAAAATGTTGTCGAGTATTTTTATCACCTCTGACGACTATGGAACGCGATCCAGCTGTGTTTTGCTGCGCGATAAATACTCAAAGGTGCGCTTTTACGAGCGTACCTATAATCGACAAGGTGCCGTTGTTGGAGAGCAACAATTTGTCACTCATGGCCAACATTAATCAATGGCGGTGACGTCGACGCAATGACAACGAGTCACAATCGCGACGTCATACGTCGAATTAAAAACAACTATTACCCATAGAGCATGTTATGAATCAATCCCCCCAACAAAATGTATGTATTGTCACCGGAGGCTCTTCTGGTATCGGTTTGGCGATTTGCCAAGCGTTTGTCGATGCAAATTACCAGGTGTACAATTTAGATATTCAACCATCTGCCGTTGGTCATTACATCGAGTGCGATATGCGCGACCAAGTAAAGGTCAAGCAAGCCATCACAGATATTATCACTCAGTGTAAACGCATTGATGTGCTTATTTCCAATGCCGGCATGCATTATTCGGCAACCATTGAAAATACCTCTATGGATGCTTTCGAGCGAGTTTTTTCGTTAAACGTCAAAGGAGCCATTAGCGCGACACAAGCGGTATTACCGATGATGAAACAACAACGCAACGGCGTTGTTTTGTACATCGCTTCCGATCAGGCACTGATCGGTAAAACCGGCTCGTTTGCTTACAATTTGTCAAAACATGCGCTCGCTTCAATGGCCAAAACCACCGCTTTAGATTACGCTTCGTTCAACATTCGAGCCAACGCCATTTGCCCAGGCACGATTGAAACGCCGCTGTATCACCAAGCCATCGATAACTACTGCCAAAAAAGCGGTGAAAACAAGCAGCGAGTGCACCTTGAAGAAGCGTCACTGCAACCGCTAAATCGACTCGGACAACCTGAGGAAGTCGCGCAGTATGCGTTGTTTTTAGCATCCGACAAGGCCTGTTTTATTACTGGCTCACTGCAGGTTATTGATGGTGGCTACACAGCCAAATAGCCGAGGTATTGACGTGCTCAGTAAGATTATTGACCCACATGTGCACTTATTTAATCTCGAGCAAGGAGATTATCACTGGCTCGACAGCACTAAACCGCCTTATTGGCCGGATAAACAGCGCATTTGTCACAATTACAGCGATACAGATTTAAAACTGCCAAACGGTGTGCAATTAGGCGCGATAGTGCACATTGAAGCAGGCTTTGACAATAGTCGTCCAGAGCGCGAAATAGCATGGCTTGAACAAAGCGTCCAAACACCGCTCAAAACCATCGCCTTTGCCGATATAACCGCCTTCGATTTTGGCCAGCGGTTACACCGCTTAACCCAGTACCAAAGCGTTGTTGGTATCCGCCATATCCTCGACCACCAAGCCTCATCTATTTTAGCGCTAGCACAAACGCAGCAAAACCTTCGCATATTAGCCGAGCACGCATTGCTATTTGAGTGCCAAGCAGATTTAACTGAGCCAACAACTCTAGACCATTTATTAACTATCCTGGCTGATAATCCCGCGCTGTTCGTGGTTATCAACCACTGTGGTTTTGCGGGTTTGCCCTTATCGCAGCCATTGCATCGCCACCTCTGTCGACTTGCCCATACGGGCCAAGTAGCAATCAAATGCTCTGGCTGGGAAATGACCGACCGGCATTGGTGCGAGACCGAGATGGCTGATATGGTGACCGCCTTGTTGGGTATTTTTACTGAGCAACAGCTGATGATGGCCAGTAATTTTCCGCTGTCGTTGTTGTCGGTGGATTACCAGACGCTGTGGCAACGCTACTTGCAACTGCCAGTTAACAGTACAACCTTGCAAAAAATTTGTCACGATAACTCCAAACGCATCTACGGCTTGTAGCTCAATAACACCAGGCCACTCGCTCGATAGTTCATTGCGCGATAATCGCTACGCAAGAAATAGGCGCTTTACCTTAACGGCGCAAACAGCAACGGGTCACCCTAGGTTAAACGCGGTTTACTAATCGCTATTTACCGACCACCAAATGCGGTGATCGGTAAACGATCTCATCATTCAGTTCAATGCCGAGGCCGGGAGCGTCGCTCACCTGAAAAAAACCATTCACTGGTTGTAAGTCCTGTACGCACAACTCGCGATTCCACTCTTTGATCGCATACGTGTGGTGCTCGTGAATTAAAAAATTAGACAGTGCGGTTTCTAACTGCAAAGAGGCTGCTGTTGCGACGGGGCCACCACAGACGTGCAATTGAATCTTAACATCGAATGCATCCGCATAGTCACACACTTTTTTGGTTTCAGTAAAGCCACCACAAAGACCAACATCGGGTTGCAGTACATCAATGGATAAGTCTTGCATGTAAGGTTTTATACCCCAGCGATTGTAAAGTCGTTCGCCACCAGCAATGGGAACATTGACTTTATCCGCGACCTTTTGGTGTAAGTCGGCGCTGAGATAATGCACTGGCTCCTCAAAGTACAAGCAGCGAAACTCCTCGACTAATTCGCCAAGCTGAATGGCGGTTGACACCGACGGCAGTGAATGGCACTCAAAAATGATATCAACATCGTCACCTACCGCATCGCGTATCGCTTGTAAGCGGGCGCGAAACAAGCGCATATCAGGTTGACTAAACAGTTTAGTGCGCTCAAAAAAACAATTGCCCTTGGCGTCGTACATGATCGGATCAACTTTTACCGCATCATAGCCTTGCTGTATCGCTTTTTCTGCAGCTTTACCGTAATCTTCAGGGTCAAACAAGCGATTAACTTGCTGGTCCCAGTCAAACTGTAACTGAGAGGCATAAGTGCGCAATTGCGAGTTTACTTTGCCCCCGAGCAATTGGTAGACAGGCACGTTTAAGGCTTTGGCTTTAATATCCCACAACGCGGTATCAATCGCACTCATCGCCGCATAGATCACCGGTCCGCCACCAAGCCCCCAAAAACTCTCGCGCAACATTCGCTGCCACAGTAACTCGGTATTAAACGGATCATGGCCGATTAACATTGCCTCTGCGATTTCTTTTATCATGTTTGCCGCAGCGCTGTGGCCAAGGTCATAAGCCAGTCCTGCTTCACCGACACCGCTAATCCCTTCATCGGTGTGAATACGGACGAAAACTGGGTTCCATACGTCTCGTTTCGGGCAGTGTATATCAAATATTTCAACGCGATTTACTTTCATAGCATGCGGTCCAATGTTGATAGAGAGATAAATTACCGTGCAAAATCTGGGAACAACCGTTTGGCTTTGCGCAGCATTGCTGGCCAAGCTTTTTGCCCACCTGTTTGACCACTGTGAACAATATTGGCTTGTTTGTAAACACTGTCTATTATGTGTTGCTTTACCGGTACAATAGGCTGTCCGCTGGCCTGCATGGCCAATTGAATTTCACATGCGCGTTGTAAATCGTAAAAGCGCATAAACGCATCGCCAATCGTTGGTCCAAGGGTCAGTGCACCGTGATTTGGCAATAACATATGGTTTGTATTGGCCAAGTCATCTTGCAAGCGCTTTCGCTCGTCGAGATTTACCGCCAAGCCCTCGTAGTCATGGTAACTGAGGCTAGCAAGAGAAAACATCGCGTATTGGCTAAGTGGCAACAAGCCCTGTTGCTGTGAGGCGACGCAAATTGTCGCAGGAGTATGCAAGTGAATAACGCATGTCGCGTCGTGACGCACTTCGTGAATCGCACTGTGAATGGTGAAGCCAGCAGGGTTAATCGCTAATTCAGAGCCGTCAAGTATGTTGCCTTGTATATCAATTTTCACCAAATTAGAGGCGGTCACCTCATCGAAAGCGACGCCAAATGGATTGATGAGAAATTGTTTACTGTCACCAATGCGCGCCGAAATGTGGGTATAAATTAAATCGTCCCATCCCATATGTGCCACCAAGCGATAGCAGGCGGCTAAA
The DNA here is from genome assembly GCF_041379045.1 of Thalassotalea ponticola. NCBI lineage: Bacteria > Pseudomonadati > Pseudomonadota > Gammaproteobacteria > Alteromonadales > Colwelliaceae > Thalassotalea > Thalassotalea ponticola. The sequence continues at coordinate 755,493 of NZ_CP166871.1, read as the reverse complement.
TCAACGCGAGTTTGCCATTCCTGCTCACTCACCAAATTTTGCAAATTGCGCTCGACTAATTTGTCCACGTGTCATCCTTTTATTGTTATTTCGCCTTCCCCTCTTATGTCTGCAATCGCACAAACCAAAGGGGTGCTGAGCATAATATCGCTGCGATAACTGGTAATAACGCAATGACCAGAGTAAACTAACCATACCTCTAACCAATTATTTTCGTCTATCGCATTTAGCTTTAAGTTAGCATACAAATGAATAAAATATCGTATTCTTTAATCGGTTTTTGCTTGTTATTCATTAACTTAACAAGTGAGGCTCTTGAATTTGACCTACCTGAAGGCAAAAGTCGCTTGGTCGGTGAGATCACCCATTACACCGTGCAACAAGGTGACTACTTTCAAAAAATTGCCGAACAATTTCACGTTGGTTTCCTAGCACTGATGGAAGCCAACCCCGGTGTTGACCCCATGCGCCCGGAACCGGGCAGTGAGCTTGTTATTCCCACACAAATGATTTTGCCGTATGGCAACAACGAGGGCATTGTTATTAATCTGTCGGAGTTGCGTCTGTATTTCTTTGATCAACAGAAGCAAAAAGTGCATGTATTTCCCGTCGGCATTGGCAAAATAGGCCATATGACACCGACTCTTATTGATAAGATTACCGAAAAGCGCACCAATCCCAATTGGTTTCCTACGGCAGATCACCGCAAAGAATACCTCGCCAAGCACGGTGTGGAAATGCCGCGTATGATCCCAGCAGGACCAAACAATCCATTGGGCGATTACGCCATGCGCATTGGCACCAGCGCCTATCTCATTCACGGAACCAATCAGCGATTTGGTATTGGAATGCGCGCAAGTGCCGGGTGTATTCGCATGTATCCGCAAGATATAGAGTGGCTATTTAAAAATTCACCACCGGGGACACCGGTAAAAATTATCGACTCGCCAATTAAAATGACCTATCACGACCAACAAACCCGCATCGTTGAGGTACACTCCCCTCTAACCGATGACAACGGTGAGGTACCAAGCCTGTTACCGTTATCCGATGGCGTCAAAAAATTTATCGGCGACAGCCCGAATCACTTACAGCAAATCGAACAATTGATCATGAACCCAACCGGCGTGCCAGTGCAGATACGCTCGCCGGCGCCGATGTAACTCAACAGGGCAATTTGATACCAACAGCTCGCCCTGTTAAAACGTCCTGGTAAGTAACGCGTTTATCTTTAAAAACAAAAAAGCCGGCTTTGAGCCGGCTTTTTAAATGCTTGTACGTGTTTACTTTTTGTATGAACTTACGACGTTGTCAATACGATCATTGGCTTTTGCGGCTTCTTCTGCCGCAACTTCTGCCATGTCTTTCGCGTCTTCTGCGACAGCCATAGTTTTAGCTTGATCAGCTCGCAAGCTTGCGTGTTCTGCTGACAGTGAATCAACTTGAGCCATTAAGCTATCAAGTTTGTCATTCACTGTAGGGCCTACATCTTCCATATCATCAGATGAAGCGCACCCAGTTAAAGCTAGGGTTAACACCGCACCTGAAAGCGTAATTAACTTTTTCATCCTGTCGACTCCAATTTGATACTGTTGTTTAAATGAGTTATCTACTCAGAAATGAGTATGGCATAAAATAAAAAAAATGCACTTACTGTTTATTATTTAAGCGCAAAAAAAATAAAATTTATTTTATGTAAAACAATAACTTTAATTCATCCGGCGCGGCTATAAAGAGGTTTTAGGCTGCGTTTTGCACTCTGCTAGGCACTGCTTATATTGACGTTATTATCGACATACCAACGGCTATTGCCCGCCGCCTATTTCCCCGCATCTAGCTCTATCGAGGGGCTATTGACCTTTTCTGAATTTTTATGCAGCGATTTAGTGCGAATTTTTGCAAGACGGCGCTGTTAACCTCCAGCGGAATGCGCAATAACGCGGTAAACGTGCTCAATAAACGCAGTCAAAAGGATTGATTATTATTCACTGATAGGCGCAGGCATCAGCGTCTGTAGCTGTTCGATAAGTCCGCTTTTGGTTGCGCTAGAGCAAAACATTTAGCGCTCAGTTCAACCAGCTGATTGTGTAATCGCTCGGGTAAATTTTTACGGTTCACGTCAAACTGGCTCGAGTAAATAGCCGACACCGAAGATTTTAGAATAATATATCGCAATAGCGGTTAAAAACGATATATATATCTAAAAAACATCTGAACAACGTAGGCACATTCGGTGTCAAATCTGGCATTATGCGCCGAATTTTTTACGTCAATGACATTACTATAACGCAGGTTTGCAATATGCTATTTAACGGAAACTTGACTACTGACGATGCAATCCGTCAGCAAATTCGTGATCATTATCGAGCAAACGAGAATGACGTTCTTGAAACCCTTTTACCTTTGGCCGAAGTTGGTGCAAAAGCGCGCTCTCGCGTGTGGGAAAAAGCACGTCAATTCGTCGTCCAAATTCGCAAGGACCAAGTGGGCAAAGGCGGTGTAGACGCCTTGTTAAACGAGTTTTCTTTATCAACAGAAGAAGGCGTTGTGTTAATGTGCCTTGCTGAAGCTTTACTACGTGTGCCTGATAAAGAAACCGCTGATCGATTAATTCGCGACAAACTTGCCGATGGCGATTGGAGTTCACACATTGGTAACTCAGACTCTATTTTCGTTAATGCCTCGGCATGGGGCCTGTTGTTTACCGGCAAGCTAGTTACCTATACTGATCAGAATAAAAAAGACCAGTTTGGCCTTCTGAAAAAAATGGTCGGTCGCTTAGGTGAACCGGTTATCCGTAAAGCAGTGCGCTACGCAATGCAAATCATGGGCACCCAATTCGTTATGGGTCATCACATTCAAGGTGCCATTGAACGCGCTGAAAAAACCGAAGCAAAGGGGTATACGTACTCTTATGACATGCTAGGTGAAGGCGCGCGCACCATGGACGATGCTGATCGCTATTACAATAGTTATGTCAATGCGATTCACGCCATTGGCAAAGCAGCCAAAGGTCGTGGCCCACAAAAAAGCCCAGGCATTTCAATAAAGCTGTCGGCTATTCACCCTCGTTATGAATTCACTCACAGTGAACGCGTATTTAATGAGTTAGTGCCACGCCTGAAAGAGCTTGCGCTATTAGCCAAGTCATACAATATCGGCTTCACCGTTGACGCCGAAGAAGCGGATCGCCTCGATATTTCGCTTGATGTCATCAGTAGCGTTTTCCTAGATAGCGACCTCGACGGCTGGGATGGTTTTGGTATCGCTTTACAAGCGTATCAAAAGCGTGCTTTATACGTTGTTGAATGGGTACGCCAACAAACTCTTCAAGCAAAGCGCCAAATGATGGTGCGTTTGGTTAAAGGGGCTTATTGGGACAGCGAAATAAAAATCGCCCAAGTTGAAGGCTTAGAAGACTTCCCTGTGTTCAGCCGTAAGCCATCAACAGACGTGTCTTATCACGCCTGTGCTAAACGCTTATTAAGCTATCGCGATACGATCTATCCGCAGTTTGCCACTCACAACGCCTACACCGTAGCCACCATCATTGAGATGGCCGGTAATGGTCAAGGTTTTGAATTCCAACGCTTACACGGTATGGGTGAGTCTTTGTATGACCAAGTGGTAACCGGTGAACGCATTCCTTGTCGTGTATACGCACCCGTTGGTGAGCACTCAGATCTATTAGCGTACTTAGTACGACGCCTATTGGAAAACGGTGCTAACAGCTCATTTGTTAACAACATCGTTGACGATAACATTCCAGTAGAGTCGTTACTGTACGACCCGGTAGAAGAAGTGCGCAGCTGGGCCGACAAATACAACCCAATGATCCCGCAATCGATCGAAATCTACGGTGCTGAGCGCAACAACTCAAAAGGTATCGATTTGACCAATGTGGATCAAATCACCGTAATGCGCGACAATTTAAACCAGTGGTTTGAACAAGCACAAAACTGTGAAGCGATTCCTGGTGGCAAGGCTGTCATTAACCCTGCTAACCACGATGAGATCATCGGTTACTTAAATCACCACTCGCCAGAGCAAATGCAGGATATTCTTGCCAGTGCACATGATGCGTTTGCAGATTGGTCGCAAACATCGGTTGAACACCGCGCAGAAATTTTGCTAAAAACCGCAGATAAGCTGGAAGAGCACTTTGACGAGCTAATCGCCATGTGTATCAAGGAAGCCGGAAAAATCCCTGCGGATGGTGTAGCTGAAGTTCGCGAAGCGGTCGATTTTTGTCGCTACTACGCAGCTCGAGCTAAAGAATTATTGAATAATGGCGATCTGCAGGCTCGAGGCGTCGTTCTGTGTATCAGTCCGTGGAACTTCCCATTAGCTATCTTCCTTGGCCAAGTTGCTGCTGCCATTGTCACCGGTAACACCGTAGTGGCTAAGCCGGCTGAACAAACTAGTTTAATTGCGCTGCGTACCATAGAGCTAATGCAACAAGTTGGTTTGCCAAGTGATGTAGTCGTACCGGTGATTGCTCGCGGTAGTCTTGTGGGCGAACACATTGTTCCGGATGAGCGTATCCAAGCGATTATGTTTACCGGCTCAACCAACACCGGTACCTGGATTTCACAAAAGCTTGCCGAGCGTCAGGGTGAGCCTGTACCGCTAATTGCGGAAACAGGTGGTCAAAACTGTATGATTGTTGACTCAACCGCACTACCTGAACAGGTTGTTGACGATGTAATCACCTCGGGCTTCCAGTCTGCAGGACAACGCTGTTCAGCACTTCGCGTGTTATTTTTGCAAGATGACATTGCCGACAAAGTCATCACCATGATCAAAGGCGCAATGCGCGAGTTACACGTTGCTGATCCGGCCATGTTAAGTACAGACCTAGGTCCTGTGATTGATGAGAAGGCGTTTAATACGCTTCACAACCACGTAGCGTATTTGCAAGACAAAGCTACATTGCACTTTGAGTGTGAGTTGCCAAAAGTTGACCACGGTCACTACTTCTTTGCCCCGCGTTTATACGAGATTAGCGATCTATCGGTACTAAAAGAAGAAGTCTTTGGCCCATGTGTGCACGTTATTCGCTACAAAGCTGAAGAGTTGGATAACGTTATCGAACAAATCAATGGCACCGGTTTTGGTCTAACAATGGGTATTCACACCCGCATTGAAGAAAAGAGTCGATATTTGGCTCAGCAATCTCGCGCCGGTAATGTCTATGTAAACCGCAACATGATTGGTGCAGTGGTTGGCGTACAACCGTTTGGTGGCCGAGGCTTATCAGGTACTGGTCCAAAAGCGGGCGGTCCAATGTACTTAACCCGTTTGGTTAAAAGTATTAACCCGGTAAGTGAAAACCACTTAACGGATGAACAAAAAGCTAAGCTAGAAAGTCAGTTTAATGACTTTTCAACGTCGGCGTGGAAAATTGGCGCTAAATTACAAAACGCCAAAAACGATGAACTGAAATGGCGTTACACCGACTTAACGGTGCGAGTATCTATTGTTCGTCAGTTGCTTGCTCAATTAGCTGAAAGTAAGTTGTTTAAATCCCACGAAGCGGAACTTGAACACGTACTTGACGAAGCGCGCGCTCAACTGACCATGATAGAGAAAGCGTTGGCCAAGCCGACAACGCTACCAGGGCCAACTGGTGAGTCTAACAAGCTGTATCTTGAGCCACGAGGAGTGGTTAGCGTAATCCGCGACCAAGATACCAGCTTTTCTTACTGGTTGTTAGCGGTGGTCTCGGCACTGGCATCAGGTAACAATGTCATCGCCATGGTCGATGAGCAGTACTTGGATGAAGCACAAGCGTGCGAGACGGTATTAACCGAGCTGGGTTTAGTAACCGGTATATTCCAAGCAGTGTCGCTAAACCATTTACCGACGGTACTTGACAATAGTCACCTAAGCGGAGCCGTGATTGCCAGTAACTCGCGTTTGAAGCAATTGATCAATGAGCGTTTGGCAGCTCGCACTGGGGCGATATTGCCTCTTATTACGGCTGACAACAATCGCACTCTGTTTGAGCGTTTAGTGACTGAGAAAACCATCACTATCGATACAACGGCAGCAGGTGGTAATGCGTCGCTAATGACGATGGAAATTGACGAGTAGGCTTTGGGTTAGCTAGGGCGAGTTGATAAAAACGTCGCGATGGTACAACAACCGTCGCGGCGTTTTTTATTGGCTATTCACTGCTGATAACCGCTGCTCTATTGAGCTACTTTTTTACGATAGAAATCGCACCATTGACGGTCTCTAAGGTTATGCGGTTATTGCCGTCGCCGATTTGTGCATCGAGCTCGCTGCCCCAGTATTCGCCTTTAATCACCTCAAGACCAAAATCATTGTTAATCCCGCCATTACCACTACTGGCATCGATTTTTGCATCAAAACTCTCCGCTAAAGACAAGGTTATCGGCCCATTTACCGACTCAATGTTAATCCGTGCATCTTTGGTCGTATCGGCCATACTTATTTCGACCTTGCCATTGACAGACTCAATCTCAACATCGTTGGCTAAACCAGTGGCAACGACAGAGCCATTGACCACATCTGCGTCTATTAGGCCACTGACATTGTCAACTTTCAACGAGCCATTGACCAGCTCAATCTCGCGCAAATCCATCGTCGCTGGCACGTTAATGGTATAGTCGACCGAGCCACTTTGATTGCGACTGCCCCACCCTTTGTCTTTAAACTCGGTTTCAACGGTAATCCGATTGCCATTTTGCTTCATCACCACCGAAATATTTTGCAAGTCATCGCTATCTTTCGCTTGTAGACGAGCGCTAACCAGTACTGAGTTTTCAGACCACGCACTTATCTCGACATCGCCATTGATATTTTCTACCAACAATTGGCCTTTTCCAGTGAGCTCAAAGCGCTTCTCTTGCGTTTTAGATTCACTCGCACCAGCATGAAAAGCAGCTAGCATAAATATCGGTGTTACTAATTTGATTATTGTGTTCATCGTGTTTTCCATTTTATCTGTTTGTTTGTCTGTTATGATGCACACTTATAAAAAAAGGTTTAAAAAAAATTTATTTTTGGGGAAGTGTCTATGTTAAATGTACAGTTATTACTCACCGGTAACGAGCTAATGAGTGGTGACATTGTCGATACCAACTCGGTATTTTTAGCCCGTCAACTCAAGGCTATTGGCGTTGAAATTAAACGCAAAACAACGGTTGGTGACAATCTCGCATTACTGGTAGAACAAATACAACAACTCTCCGCTAGTGCCGACGTGCTTATTGTCAACGGTGGCTTAGGGCCAACCATTGACGACATGACAGCACAAGCTCTGAGTCACGTGACAGAGCGAAAGTTAACCGTTCACCCCGAGGCGCTGGATCACCTAAAAAGCTGGTGTGCAAAGCGCAACTATCCGTTGACGGAGCCAAACCTCAAGCAAGCAACGTTACCTGAAGGCTGTAGCATTGTCGCCAACCCCATTGGCAGTGCGCCTGGATTTCGCGTTAACCACAACCAATGTGAGATTATTTGTACGCCGGGTGTTCCCAGCGAACTCAAAGCCATGTTTACCCAAAGTATCGAACCTTTTCTCAAGCAAAGGTTACCCAATGATCTGCGTGTTGTTACCGAGAAACTGCAGGTGTTTGGGATCGGCGAATCAGGTTTACAACATATGATCGACAATGAGCTTGCCGATTGGCCTAGTGAGTTGGAACTCGGCTTTCGCGCCAGTATGCCTCTTTTAGAAGTCAAAGTGACCAGTCAGAAACCAGAGCACGAGCCCTTGCGCAAGCAATGGGTTAACAGATTAAAACAGTTAATCGGCGCCCACGTGATCAATGACAATGGCGCCAGTCTTGCACAAACTTTGGTATCGGTACTACAACACAAACAATTAACCCTAACCACAGCAGAATCCTGTACAGGGGGCTTAATTGCAGCCAATATTACCGCTATCGCCGGAGCATCTTCAGTTTTTGAAGCGGGGTACGTGACTTATTCAAATAGACAAAAGCAGCGGATGCTTGATGTGGATGAGCAGCTACTCATCGACTGTGGCGCCGTAAGTGAAGCAGTCGTTATCGCGATGGTAAAAGGCGCTCTAAACAAAAGTGGTGCCGATATGGGGATTGCCGTATCGGGTATCGCCGGCCCCGATGGCGGCACCGCTACCAAACCAGTAGGCACTGTGTGGATAGCCTGGGGCAATAAACAACAGATATACACGGCGCAACTTTATTTTCCCGCAGGCCGTCAATACTTTCAAACCTACGTCAGTTGTGCGGCGCTTGACCTCATACGCCGCCTTGCGTTAGACATTGACACACAGCCTCGCTACTTGCGAGAACGCGTACTGCCTAAGAAGAGCTAAGTCGGCTTCGCTACAGAGTGATGAATTTAACCAACTATTGGTTAAATTCACAAAACCAATAATATCCAACCCGCCAATAAATAAGGTTAAGTTATTGTTTTTAATAAACTTATAAATTTATGGCATCTACTTTGCTGTACAATAAATAACAAAGATAATGATACTATTGGAGAGATAACCACAATGAAACAGACTTTACTGGCTGGACTTACCTTAATCTCAGCGATATCTTATTCTGCTGTCGCACATGATGACAATGATGGCAATAATTACAACTTTACCTCAGAGCAATGCTCCATCAAATTGAACTATGGATTAGTGATTAAGGACGAGCAAATTCGCTTTATCGATAACGACCAAACCATAGTACAAATCAACGAACAAACAGACTTGTTCATCAATGGCAAGCTGATTGCTCTTGATAACCAACAACAAGCGCTTTTAAAAGATTACGCTCAAGGTATTCATCGCCAAACACCTGTGGTGGTTAATCTCGCTCATGATGCGGTTGCCATTGCCAGTTCTGCCTTGGGCCACGTATTAGCAGCCTTCTCAGATTCGGAAGACGCCGAACAAAAAATTAATAGCCTTTCAAGCAGGCTTGAACAAAAAATTGGCCAACGCTTTTCAAACGACCAGGGTGACTACTACATAGCACAGCAAAATCTTGACGACTTAGACAGTGTTATTGAAAATGAATTAGAGAGTGAGATTGACGAGTTAACCGCAAGTATCGTGGGTAATTTACTGATTGCGGCGGGTAAGGCGATGAATGAAGAAGAAGGAAGTTTTGCCGAAAAAATGGATGCTTTTGGCGCTCGTATGGAAGCGATGGGCGAAGAAATCGAGCGCACTGTAGAAACTGAAGCCTTGGCTTTAGAGCAACACGCAGAAGAGCTTTGCCAAGGACTCAAACAGCTCGACGATACAGAATTGCGATTACAACAGCACATTGATGATTTCAAAGACATCAACTTAATCGACGTTGAATCGTGATCTGAATTAGACTGCGTCACCACAACGGGTGGTTGATTCGTGTACATCGAATAGCCATCTGTTGTGCTCATGCCCTATAGTTATCAGCTCCCCCTCCCAAATACTCAGATCACTCACTCACCGCTCGCATTGAATTGTCTTGATCGGGCTGAATGCGCTGAAAGCGCCGACCGATACGCCCCGTAATGGCAATGACAATGGGTAAGCCCACAAGGGTTATCACCGAAAACCACAACGGGCGATCAAGCACCATCAAGCTACTTAGTGCGCTGACAAAAATTAATAAGCCAACCAAAAATGCCATTACCATACTTGCCCCTTTGGCAATGTAGCAAGCCGCCAAACCACCACAAAAGATGGCCACAAACCAAGCTAAAATGACAAACAACAAAGCCCCAAACGGCAACGAATTAATATACTCTGACAATTGCTGTTGATCGTTAATGTGCAGAGAAGATGGTGGTGGATAAAAAACATGACCAAGCTTTTCAACGCCGTACACCACGGCCAAGGCCACACACCAACCAATGATAACCGCAAGTGGATATCGCAATGATGTAGGCATAGATCCCCCTATTCTTTATTAGGTATAGCATATAGTCTACGTCATTATCCTATATTTGCCTTTTAAGGCTATACTCACGGTATTATGTAATCTCCCTGCATTTTTTTACTTGTGGTATGTGTATCAAACTGGGAAACAGCAAATCATCCATAGTTACCGAACGGCCAAGAGTACTAAATGCTGTCAATTGACGATCTCGCTAAAGAATCCAATATAACCCCATTATTTCGTCTGAGTTTCAGACCGTTTTTTACCTTAGGGGTGTTTTTTAGTTGCTTCGCATTAGTTGTTTGGCTTGTGGTGTTATCGGCCAATGTTGCCATATCGGTTTACGGTGGCGGCTATTTTTATCACGTTCACGAAATGATCTTTGGTTTTGTCTGCGCGATAATTGTCGGCTTTTTATTAACGGCTGTACAAAACTGGACTGGCGTGCGCTCGATAAATGGCGCACCGTTAATGTATCTCGTTCTGCTATGGATTGCCGGTCGGATCAGCTTATTACTCGATGGTTGGCTTGCCAAGGAACTAATTGCGCTTATTGATTTGAGTTTTTTGCCTGTGGCGGCTTACTTTTTAGCCAAGCCGTTACTGCGAGTAAAGCAAACTCGCAATGCGTTTTTCGTCGTTATTTTGGCGGCTTTATTGATCCTTAACGCGCTTATGCATTCGGTCGTTCTTGGCTGGTATGACGCCAATATTCAATATCTGTTTTATGCGGCTATTTTATTGATTACCTTACTTATGTCTATTATGACCGCACGCGTGGTGCCGATGTTTACTGCAAATGCCACCGGCACGAGCAAGCCATTGCCCAATACCTATATAGACCGCGCCTGCAATATCCCGTTATTGCTACTTATTGCGAGTTATTTAATGACCTCTCACCTTGGTATCCCAACAACGATGCTAGCAGTGTTGATGCTGATCAGCGGCAGTGCGCATACCGTTCGTCTGTTGCGGTGGCGACCTTGGATTACCCTGTCAACGCCATTATTGTGGTCGTTGCACTGCAGTGTACTATATACTGGTATCGGTTTAATTGGATTGTCGATATGTCTGTTTTTACAATCAACGGCGTTAAATCATATTTGGCATTTATTAACCGTTGGCGGTATGGCGGGGTTAATTTTGGCGATGATATCTAGGGTGAGTTTAGGCCACACTGGACGACCATTGACGCCAGCTCGGATTGTAAGTATTGCTTTTATTTTGGTGCCATTAGCCGCCTTGTTACGTAGCTTTGGTCCGATTATTTGGCCACACAATCATTTACTATTTATTCAATTAAGTAGTTTGTGTTGGCTTATTGCATTTGCTATTTTTTTAATTAAATATGCCCCTGTGTTAATGCAACCCAGAAAAGACGGCCGGCCAGGATAGATTCATGCGCGCAGTATTTTTAGACAAGAGTACCATCAACGAGAACATTGATTTTTCACCTATCGAAACCTCGCTTACTAATATCAGCTATTTTGATTCAACGCCGGCTAACAAAGTAGTGGCTCGCAGTCGCTATGCCGATATCATTATTACCAATAAAGTGGTAATTGACGATGAGATCATGGCGCAATTACCGCACTTAAAGCAAATTTGTGTGGCGGCAACCGGCACCAACAATATAGACACAGAAGCAGCGAGGCGACGGGGAATTTCAGTCAACAATGTGGAGGGATATTCGACCTCATCAGTCAGCCAATACGTATTCGCTATGCTGTTGGAACACATGCAAAAAACATCAGAATATGTCGCTAATGTCAGGCGTGGTGAGTGGCAAAAAAGTCATGTGTTTTGCCACTTTACAACACCGATTCACGAACTGTCAGGTAAAACCTTAACCCTTATTGGCTACGGCAGTATTGCTCGTTCGGTAGAAACGATTGCTCGAGCATTTGGGATGCATGTTATTATCGCAGAGCGACGCGATGCTCATTCAATTCGCCCTGGTAGGATGCCCTTTGAACAAGCCTTGAGCGTTGCTGATGTGGTCAGTTTGCACGCACCACTCACCGATAAAACCCAAGCGTTAATTGATCAACACAGTATTGCGATAATGAAAAAAGGCGCCATTCTCATCAATACCGCAAGAGGAGGCCTCATTGATAATGATGCGGTAATAAAGGCGTTGCGAAGTCGCAAGTTGGATGCGGTCATACTCGACGTACTCGATACCGAACCCGCTACGGATGAACACCCTTTAATTGCCTATCAACACCCGAACTTATACATTACGGCTCATATTGCTTGGGGGTCGCAACAGGCACAACAGCGACTAATAAACGCCATTGCCGATAATATCGCCGCCTTTATAAAAAGACACGTTGCTACCTAGTTGAGGTATGAATGTAGTTCGAATTAAACGGGATTTAACCGAGGCATTGCGAGAAAAGTATGGTTCTTGCAAACGAACGAGCAACAATGAGAAATGACGTTTAAGCGAATTCAATAACCGAATCCGCAGGTCTGCGTTTATTGAGCATTTTCACCGCATTCTGACTTACCCATGTGGAATAACCGCACAGCATAAGTACTGCCTGCAAAAATGCTCACAAAACCGGTGAAAACTTACAGTAGCATTCACTCGGTGTTAGTGGCGGTTGTTCAAACCGCTACGGGTTCGATAAAATCAACCCGCTCACCCACTTTATTGATAATATTCAACTCACCTTCGTACACAGCGATAATCGACTTTTCTTGCTGGTACTCAGGTGGCACAATCACCGCTCCCTGTTCGTTTACCTCAAAATCAACAACCTCGTGTAACAGCTCGAGTGAAACAGTTTCATAGTATATTACAGTTACTTGCATGGCTTTTATCACCTTCCCCTTGGCTCAATTGTTAATGCGATTACAACCAAGCACTATCGTTATTATTATTGAGTTCAATATCAAGAGGTTGGTGCTCTCCCTCGCAAACCGCAACAATAGATTTACCGTTTTTAAATTGGTCGGATAACACCACTCTACCTTCAGCTAATACCGGAAATTCACCTATGTGGTGTTTGAGTTCAAGTGTATCACTATCAAAGTAAATAACGGTTACATTCATGGTTTTGTTGTCTGGCATATTGATTAACTCAGTCTTTTTAGTATTGTACGGTTGCTATATTGCACGACACAAAAAGTGTTACCAACACGCTCGTATTGATCTACTACTCTTTGCAATATCTACCTACGCTAATAATTGCGAGCCCCGAGGTCAAGCTTTTTTCACCAATCTTATTAGAGTGTTAGACAAAATAAGACCTTTTTATTTTGTCGCTGAAGTCACCTCCAAGCTGGTGTCTGCTAGGTTTCCTATAAAAATTGATCGGCAAACTTACCGTAGTGAAAATACGCCCACTGTCCGATGCGCCGAAACGCCGGCATAGGAAAAGGCACGAGCTGGCGGTTGTACAAGGGAATATCTGGCACCGCTCTACCTGCGACTTTATCAGCGAGGCGCTTTCCAGCTTGCACCGCAAATGACACGCCGTTACCACAATATCCCATCGCATAAAAAATGCCCTTGCTGCCCTCGGCCTGGGCGATATGGGGAATGTCATCTAAGCTCATGCATATCCAACCTGACCAGCGATACTGGTAGCGTACGTCAGCGAGTGGTGGAAAACTGCGTTTTAGCTCCTGCAATAATCGCTCTGCATAATACGGATCATCAGCACTTTTACCGGTAATAGCCCCTCTGCCACCAAATAAAATACGGTTATCTGGCAATTTTCGGTAATAGTATTTCAACGCTCGCGTATCCATCACCACATTGGAAGTAATGAAGTTACACGCTTGAAGTTGAGCCTCGGTCAATGGCTCAGTCACTATAATTTGTGATAATACCGGTAAGGTTTTATTAGCCACACTCGAGTCAAACCCCTTTGGTGTATAACCATTGGTGGCGATCACCACTTTGTCACAGCTGATATTGGCGTGTTCGGTGATGACTCGATAGCGATTGCCATATTGCTCAATCGACACGGCAGGAGTGTTGGTATAGACATCGACGCCAGCTTTATTCAACAAGTCGTGATAGCCAAACGCCAACTTTAACGGGTTAATGCCCACACCGTCTTCAAAGCGTATTGCACCGTGGGCGTTTTCATCGTTCATGTACTGCTGGTGCACTTGAGTGCGAGACAAAATATCAACGTGGTAACCGAACATTGAGCTTAGCAGCGATGCTTGAGCTTCAAGCTCACGCATTTTATTGGGCTTGTGAGCAATGCGGATGTAGCCCGGTTGCTGAACATCGCAATCAATGCCCTCATTGATAAATCCGTGAACCCGCTCAACACCTTCAACCGCCTCTTGATAAACCATGCGCATCACCGGATCGCCCCAGTGTTTTTGCATTTGCGTCCACGACTTGCGACCGGTTGACTTTAATATAAAGCCGGCATTACGGCCACTGCATCCCCAAGCGGTTTGATTGGCCTCGATCACCACGGGTGTGATGTTGAAATCACGCTGAAGATGAAGCGCACATGACATCCCGGTATAGCCAGCACCGATAATCACCACATCGGTATCTAAATCCTCAGTTAAGCGGTCTTTGCTCACCGGTGGTTCGCCACTTACACTTGCCCAGTAACTATCTGGATAGCCTTGACCACTGGCAATAGCTTGTTCAATGAGAGGGTCATACATAGCACATACGTCCTTTTTTTGATGTGCTTGCGCAGATAGGGCACACCACAAAGTTAAATTTACTATATACTATCAGGCCTTGTGAAGACGACAACAGTGAATATGAAACAAGACATCATTTACAGAGCAATGCAAACGGCTGATTTTGACGCCGTAATCGAACTGGGCAACCGCATTCACGGACACGGTTATGTCAATGCGCAACAAATGAAGCAATGGTTCGAACAAGGTATCAAAGACGGTATCAACGCCAACTATGTCGCTTATCACGGCGACAAACTGGTCGGCTTTCGCATAACCTTTGCGGCGCAGCAATTTACCCTTGATAAATGGTACACGCCAACAGCTTGGCGCACACCGATAGAGCAAACAGCGTATTTTAAATGTAATAGTGTCGATGAAAACTATCAGCGCTGCGGTATTGGCTCGACCTTGTTAAAGCGAGCTGTTCAAGCATTACAAGCACAAGGCGCTAAAGCGGGGGTAAGCCACTTGTGGCGCCAAAGCCCTGGCAACAGTGCAGTCGAATACTTTACTAAGTGCGATGGACAACTGGTAAAAGATCACCCGGGCAAGTGGAACGAAGACAGCAAAAACGGTTATACCTGTACCATTTGCGCCAACGACTGCCATTGTGTTGCCGCAGAGATGATCATTTATTTTGATTCGGCGCATCAGCAATAAGCGCCTGCGACATGACTAAAATAGGCGGCCCTGTTGCTCGTCACAACGGGGCTCTGTCAATTGCCAATTGATGGGCTCGATTCCGTGTCGGCGCAAATAGTGATTGGTTTTGGAAAAGTGTTTACAGCCGAAAAAGCCTCGGTAGGCTGACAGAGGCGATGGATGTGCTCCTGACAAAATAAGGTGACGTTTATTATCAAGCTGCTTGCCCTTGTTTTGGGCGTGCTTGCCCCACAGTATAAACACCAGATTGTCGCGATGTTGATTGAGTTCTTCGATCACCCGATCAGTAAATGTTTCCCAACCGATCTTGGCATGCGAATGAGCTTGCCCCTGGCGCACCGTTAATACCGTGTTGAGTAGCAACACCCCTTGCTCCGCCCAAGCCGTTAAATTTCCGTGTGATGGCGCAGTAAAGCCGTCGATGTCGGTGGTGAGTTCTTTGTACATATTGTTGAGACTCGGCGGTACTCGTACGCCGTGTTCTACTGAAAAGGCAAGGCCGTGGGCTTGATTGGGGCCATGATAAGGATCTTGTCCTAATACAACCACTTTTACCGCGTCAAATGGAGTGAGTTCAAACGCTCGATAAACGCAACTGGGCTGAGGGTAAATCATCTCACCCGCAGCCCGTTGTTTGGCAATATTTTGTTGTAGCGCTTTAAAGTAAGGCTGTGCTTGTTGTTGTTGCAAAAATACTTGCCAATGGTTCATAAAGCTCACACTATTTACTGGTTAAAAACTGCCGTAGCTTAGCAAAGTCGTTTGCCATAGGCACGGATAATATCTCTTCGGTGGCACAATCGGCTAACTCTTTTGGTAACCCAATCGGCGTACCGAGAATACTTTCTACTGAATCTTTAAATTTCGCTGGATGAGCGGTACCGAGAAAGATGCCAAATTCATCCGCTTCGATTTGATACTTTAACGCTTTATACGCAACCGACGCATGAGGTTCACTGATGTAACCGAGTTGGTTCAGTTGTCGCATCCCTATTTGCGTTTGCTCTTCATCGATGGCGATAGACGTTAAACAGTTAGCGTCCACTATGTGGTTGGTTAACATATGCTCGACACGAGGCCAGTTATTCGGTTTAGCAACATCCATCGCATTCGATAAGGTTGCAACGGTCGGCTGAGGTTGCCAGTGACGGGTTTGCAAATATCGAGGTACCGTATCGTTGACGTTAGTCGCAGCGACAAAGCGTTTAATTGGCAGCCCCATCGCTTGAGCCATCATTGCTGCCGTTAAGTTACCAAAATTACCACTGGGTACTGAGATAACTAAATCATCATAACGGCCACGCTGTCGTTTAACCTGTGCAGCGGCTTCAAAGTAGTAGCAAATTTGCGCCAACAATCTCGATATATTAATTGAATTCGCCGAATTAAGGCCAACTTGTTGCACCAGGTGTTCATCGTCAAAGCACTGTTTCACTAAGCTTTGACAGTCGTCAAAACTGCCGTCGACCGCCAGCGTTTTGATATTACCACCGAGGGTAGTAAACATTTTTTCTTGCAACAAACTTATCTTGCCCTTGGGGTATAAGATAACGACATTGATATTATCCATACCGTAAAAGGCATGAGCGACCGCCGCACCGGTGTCACCTGATGTCGCAGTTAAAATTGTTAGTGGCGTAGCTCGCTGTTTACTAAATTCTCGCAGACATTGCGCCATAAAACGGGCACCAAAGTCTTTAAAGGCCAACGTCGGACCGTGGAACAACTCTAATGTGGCAATGTTCTCGTCTATCGCGTGTACTTGTGCCGAAAAGTTAAAGGCTCGACTGATCAGTTGCAACAACTCTGCTTGGCTAAAGTCCTGTTCCACATAGGGGTACAAAATCTTCGCACTGCGCTCAACCATTGGCATCGACAAGAGCTGATCAATGTCGCTGAACGTCGGTATGCGCTCAGCAAAAAACAAGCCTCTATCTTTGCCCAAACCTTGCATTACTGCATGGCTAAAACCTAACGTTTGCTGTGGATGTTTTAAATTATAATATTGCATTAGATTCCCCTAAATCACTCGCGCACCTTGTACATCGGCTTGGCAAATATGCACGAAGCCGGCATCACTTTGAAGATAATGCGCAGTTAAATACGCGGCTAATTGCTGTGCGGATAACAACGTGTCACAGGCGACAAATAAGGTTGGTCCTGAACCGGAAATTCCAGCCGCCAGGGCGCCGTTGTCTAGCACATAGTTCTTGACCAGTTCGGCCTTTGGAATTAACTCAAGGCGATAAGGTTCAGCCAAGACATCAGTAACATACGACAACGCCTGGGTGGTATCTCGTCGATGGCAAGCATCGACAAAACTGGCTAAATTGGTTCCAAATTCTATTACTGTGTGGCGTGGGTAATGTTCGGGTAGAGCCTCTCGTGCAGCGCGAGTTGACACCTCAACACCGGGATACGCCATAATCCAATATACCCCATCTAAAGCAGGTAGGGTTTGGCAAATTTTTTGTCGATCACCGACCATTAACTGCAACCCACCGTGAAAACAGGGAGCAACGTTGTCGTAATGCAAGCTACCGCTTATTTTCTCTTCCATTTCGCCCATCATCGATAGCAATTGTGCGTCGTTGAACGGATTCTGATAAAATTCATTAAGTGCCATTAGGGCCGCAACAATTGAACAAGCACTCGAACCAAGACCACTGCCAACTGGCATAGCTTTAGTTAAACAAAGTTCGACCGCCATTGTCTCAATATCTCGCTGTTGTAGCGCCCGTTCAAACCGCTGTAAACAACTAAACACTATGTTGTCTGACACTTGCTGTGGTAACTTGTGAGCATACTGACCATTGATAAATACTTGGTTATGCTCGCAATCACTCTGACCGACACTGACTATATCGCCCAATAAGACATTTGATATCGGACGAATAGCCATTCCCAACACGTCAAAGCCAACGCTGACATTGCCAATGGAGGCTGGTGCAAATACTTTTACTGTCATTAGATATCCTGTTTCCACGCCTGAGTTCGCAATATATCGGAAAACACCCCCGCAGCGGTGACGTCTGCACCAGCTCCGTATCCGCGAAGCACTAGCGGTATTGGTTGATAATAATGGCTTAAAATAGATAGCGCATTTTCACCGTCTTTGATCGCATACAACGGGTGATCGCTGGTAACGGCTTCGATAGATACCTGACACTCACCATTGACAATTTTACCGACATAACGCAAGCGTTTGCCCTGCTGCTGTGCACTTGAAGCTTTATCGACAAAGTAATCATCGACTTCAGACAAGCGTTGCATAAAGTCGTCAACCGAACCTGACGTATCAAAGTTATCAGGTAAAATGGGGGCCACTTTTATGTGTTCTAGCTCTAACGCCATGCCCGCCTCGCGTGCCATGATCAGTAACTTTCGAGCGACGTCCATGCCGCTTAAATCATCTCTTGGATCGGGTTCGGTAAACCCGTTTTGCTTGGCGATTTGAGTTGCTTTTGAAAACTTAACCCCTTGGTCTAGTTGACCAAAGATGTAAGACAAGGAACCCGATAACACCCCTTCAAACTGGACTAATTTATCGCCTGCTTGAAATAGCTTTTGCAAGGTATCAATGACAGGAAGCCCAGCTCCAACATTGGTTTCATATAAAAACAAGCGATTGGTTTTACGCGCCGCATCCCTTAGCTGGCGGTAGTATTGCCAACTGTCGGTGTTGGCTTTTTTATTTGGCGTAATAACGTGAAAGCCTTCATCGAGATAATCGACATACTGACGACTCAACGCACTATCCGAGGTACAATCAACCAATACAGGATTAATCAGGTGTTGTTCGCGCACAAAGTCTTTAACCACGCTGACACTTAATGGACTAAACTCCTTTTTCAAATCTACCGCTTGCGAAAATTCTGTTTGCCACTCGCTGGTGCAAATCCCATCGCGGTTAAATACCACCCCCTTTGAGTTGGCTATACCATAGACCTTCAGGTCGATGCCTTGTTTCTTTAACGACGCTTGCTGACGTCCTATTTGGGTGAGTAGCGCACTGCCAACCACACCACAGCCGACGATAAACACATCAATCGTATGACGTTTAGAAAAGAAATTTTGGTGACACACCTTTAATGCATCCGTACTTTTTCGCTGTTCAATAACCACAGAAATACTGCGCTCTGATGAATCTTGGGCAATGGCGATAACGTTGACCCGAGCTTGCGCCAGCGAACTAAATAACTTTCCCGCAACCCCTCTTTGATGATGCATGCCATCACCCACTAAAGACACGATAGATAAATTAGATTGCATATCGATGGGATCGAGTAACTGATTGAGCAGCTCTAACTCAAATTCCGTTTGCAAGCTTTGCTGGGCGCGATACGCATCGCGAGAGTAGACACAAAAACTAATGCAATACTCTGATGACGACTGACTGATCAGCACCAGAGAAATGTTTTCGTTACTCATACACGCGAATATGCGACTGGCCATGCCGACCATGCCTTTCATTCCCGGTCCGGAAACATTAATCATGGTCAGTTCATCGAGATTTGATATGGCTTTAACTTGCTTGGTAACTTGGCTTGTATCTGAAATAAGAGTGCCTTTGGCGGCTAAATTTAGGGTATTTTTGATCAAACAAGGAATGTGATGCTGAGCAATAGGCCCTATTGTTTTAGGGTGTAACACTTTGGCGCCAAAATAACTCAGCTCCATAGCCTCTTGATACGATAAATGTTCTAACAAGCTGGCGTCTTTGATCAATCTTGGATCGGCGTTGTACACACCGTCAACGTCTGTCCAAATTTCACAGCATTGCGCATTGACACAGACACTGAGTACGGCGGCCGAATAATCAGAGCCATTGCGCCCCAAGGTGGTGGTTTTTCCCGATGGTGAAACGCCAATAAACCCAGGCATTACGCTAATGCGATGACGTTCGCTGTAATGTTCTGAGAACAATTGTCTGGCTAATACCAAATCGGCTACGGCGTCAAGCGACGATTCATTGGTGCGCAAGAACAGCTCAGGCTCAAAAACAGCGATCGTTTGCTGATCTGTATTTAACAGCGCTTCTAATATCGCGACACTTAATCGCTCGCCTGTGCAAATGATTTGTGCGCGGATGTGATCGGGACAGTAATCGAGCATCGCAGCTCCGTTTAACCAACGCTTGAGCTTTTGACTTTGCGATGCAAATGCCTGCTCCGCATGGTGGCGATTAAACGGCCGTGGTAGATTATCTAACTGATCAAATATGCCATTAACGAGGTGTTGATACTGTTCGAGTTGTTGCTCAATCGAGTCGCTGTGCAAATACTCTGTCATCGCCAACAAATGATTGGTCACCCCCTGTGGTGCCGACACCACAATAGCCACCGGTGCTTGTTGGCTTTTCGCCTCAATAATATCGCACACGGTATTAAATCGCTGCCCGTTGGCAAGAGACGACCCACCAAACTTTATCACTCTCATAGTATTTTCCCTCACCCAACGTTGTCGTTAACACATAATGCAAAAGCCCAATGCCATAAATAAAAAAGCCCGTACCTTGGTCGGTTACGGGCTTTGCTGTTGATTTGATAATTTACACGCTAGCCACCGACCGCCATTGTCATATCAATGGTGGTAATAAGCATGATGTCGGTGAGGCGAATAAATACTTTCATAGTTTCACTGTGCCTTAGCCGGTAATGTCTGTCAAGACGGAATTTACAAACAATTAACATTATTAATTCCGTTGTAGTCAATCAGGTTAGGCTGTAGAGAATGTCGCGATATAAAACTGCATGACGAGCGACTGCAGTCCCCAGAGCTTTATAGGACCGTTGGTTAGGTGTGGCTATGTTGCCAATACAAGTGCTGCTGGTGGGTTATTAACCACTGTTTAGCATCCTCTATCGGTTGATAAAATTGGTTCACCAGTTGCCAAAATTGGCGCGAGTGATTTAGGTGCTTTAAATGACATAACTCGTGGATAACGACATAGTCTTGAACCCAACTTGGCGCCATGACTAGAAGCCAGTTAAGCTTGACGTGCCCGCTGGCATCACAACTGCCCCAACGAGTTTTAAAGTAGCGTACGGTAACCTTGTCGGCGACCAAACCAGTCGCTTGTTGCCATATTTTGATGCGTTCTAATAACTGCTGCTGCGCCTGCTTTTTGTACCACTGGTGCAGTTGACTTTTAACCTGCTGCTCTGTCGAACAAGTGTGATTAGCGGTTAACGTCAGCTGCAGTTGATCGCCGATAACCGTCACCTGCAAAGCGCTGCCAGTTGTCACCGACAACCTCAACGGCGCGCCACCGTAGTAAAATAGTTGTCCCGATTGATAGTTGCGCCTTGGCGCTTGATATTGACCTTGTAAGGCGATTTTTTGTCGCAGCCACTCTCCCTTGGCAATGACGAGCTGGTGGATATAATCATCACTAACACCTTGCGGAGCCAGCACCCTCACCTGCCCTTGCTTGACCTGTAAACTGATGGTCTTGCGACGAGCGCTTTTTATCAACTGATAAGCTATGTCATTCATGTCCGTGCTAGTGCAATATTGGTGGACACAAATTAAGCTTTTGCATCGTCAGCAACTGCTGATTTTTTAGTTGCGGCTTTAGCTTTTTTAACTTCAACCGATGCATTGGTAGATTTTTTTGTCTCAGGTTTTGGTTTTTTGGCCAGCAGAGATACCAATACCTGTTCGCGATTTTTCGCTAAAAAGATACTAATGTCTTCTACTGTTTGCTCATCGAGTTCCAATGTTGATTGATCGAGTAACACCGACAAATTATCGGCCATATCGAGCATTTTGTCGTACTCATCGGCAGCCTTTTTGTCCATAAACGTATTAACCTCCACCCCATTGCGAACTACTACAAAGCGACTTTCTACAGCCATCGTATTTCCCTTCTAAACCGTCAAATCAACGCAACTAGAGCAAGTTAAAAACCACTCGAGCTTTGCCAATTTGTGTGAATTGTTTCAGTAAGTGTATATTTATACAGTAATTTAACAGGTTTTATGCCTGTCATCTAGGATTAATTTTATTTTCTCTTATTCACTTATCGCAGTTTACCAGCAATTGGTCGCTGACCCGCTCCCTCAAGCCAGTCAGTTTTGCCACTGGATGTAACTATTTGTGTCAACGCCAATCAATTCAAAGCCTCAAAAACCAAACAAAAAGCATTAAATATCAATGCATTATACAAAAAGCAAACAAAATTAACGGCTGCTTTTTTTGTTACATTCACTGGCTCTTTCGTTAACAAACTTTAAACAAAAATAGGTCATTATTATATCAACAGCGAACAACGCAGTATCTGTTAATCAACGTCGGTAAAACACAACAGCAAAACAACGTAACGAAACAGAACGCAACTAAACAGATTGAAACAGAATAACCTATGTGGAGAGCAACAATGAAAACACTTACTTTAGTAGCTTTAATGACAACCAGTATGACTTTATCAGTTCAAGCCAATGCCGATAGCACTATGGACCCATACATTGAAAGTGCCCTTGTGCAAGTCTGCAAATCAGCCCAATCAAATGATTTAAGCGATATGCGAAGCACCATTAAAAGCTTTCGCCTAAATGAAAAAACGGTTGCCCAAAACGTCGTGTGTAACGGTGATAACATTATTAACTTTGCGGAAGATGCAGGCGCATATAAAACAGCAAATCATTTGCAGCAGCGCCTCGGCGAGAGTGAAATCACCGATTTAGCCTATGTCTATGCGGTTACTTTTTAAATGAAATATATCGCTAACGCGACACAGCAATACAGTTCCCCCCTAAGCGCTTAGGAACGTACCTTACGACCTAGGCGCTTATTTTTTGCAAAAAAAATTAGGTATTAATCAGTGGCGTTCACCTGTGCTGTTCAACGCGAATATCAATCTCTGTTTAAGTCGGTTATGTTTTCGTTTAACTAAAGCGCCGTAGCAGCCAATTTGGAGCGAGTAATAATACATAACGCATAATCGCCCACGGCCACCATGGTAAAAATGCATTGCCGACCTCTTTTTCAATAGCCTTGACAATTTGCTTACATCCGCTGTGCACATCGACCATAAATGGCAATTTTTTGTTGTGATTGGTTATTTCCGTTTCGATATAACCAGGGTGAATTGAGGTGACGTTTATCGGTGTCGAAAGGGTATCAATGGCAATACCTTGTGCCATTGATTTTAATGCGGCTTTCGTTGCTGCATAAACCGTCATAGTATTGCCAAGGCCGGCTTCTGAGCTCATCGAGGACATGGTCACCAAATGGCCATGGTTTTGTAATCGAAAGATTTCCATCGCCGCTTCGCATTGTGTTAACGCGCCAATAAAGTTGGTCTCTGCGATCCGCTTATTGTGTTGATAGTGGCCAGAGCCGATCATTTTGCCACCGCCAATACCGGCATTAACAATAATGCGATCAAGTCCACCAAGTTGCTCTGCAGCTTGACTAAACACAGAAAACACTTGTTGCTCATCATTCACATCTAAAGCAAATACCAACACCCTAATTGTCGGATAACTGTGTTGTAAATGCTCGGCTAATTCGGTTAACCGTTGCTCGCGACGGGCGCATAAAACCAAGTTTCTGCCTAGTTTGGCAAACTGTTTGGCCAACTCTTCCCCAATGCCTGAACTGGCGCCAGTGATTAAAATATTTTTGCGTTTCGGTCCTACCTGTTTCATTTAACTATGCTGTGTTATTGGCGTGTTTTTTAGCCTACCACAATTTTGACTGCCAATACGAGATGTTTGCCTTTGACGACAAAACCAATAAACTTCAGATACTTAAAACAAAAAACAGAAGAAAACTGTAATCGCTTAAGGACACGCCTCATTACACGGCTCCTCGCTAGTGATGGCCCAATCGAGAAAAACATTGCCGATTATTTATCAACAACCTCGCCCTAGACTACAATAGATAAGGGATAGGCGATTTTGTGCACATGCATTAAAATTGAAAAATTTTATTTGACCTAAAAAATATTTTTTCCTATTTTTCACATTTTAACGGTTTAACTAACTTGTTGAGGATGTAGTAATGACGCGAGATAAAATCATTGACGACGTCGATTTTGGTAATAGTGATGGCGAGTATGGTGATGACGTATCGTCAAACAGTGATAACGACACAGTAAATCCCGAATCAGCCAAAACCCGTCGTCGCATTGATGAATTACTTGAGCGCAAGCGTCTAAAAGAACTGCTCGACGAAGACGAGTGGGAGTTATAATTTCCCGCTCGGTCAAAAAAGTTCCTTTTCATTTGAACAAATCTTCTCTAATCTCAATAACATAACAACAATCATTGAGAGATACTTATGTCCGTATTTAAAAAAACCTGCCTGGCAGTAAGTTGCTTTATCGCCCTGCACACCAATATCGCCTTAGCGCAACCGATTTCAGCTGACGCCTTAGCAAACGAGGTCGAGCAAGACGTTATTCAGTGGCGCAGACACTTCCACCAACACCCAGAACTGTCAAATCGCGAGTTTGCCACCAGTGAGCGTATTGCCAAGGAGCTCAAAGCGATGGGACTTGAGGTAACAACGGGTATTGCGCACACCGGTGTCGTAGCTGTACTCGATTCTGGCAAGCCAGGACCTGTTGTCGCCCTGCGCGCCGATATTGATGCATTGCCGGTAAAAGAGCAGAACGACTTACCGTTTGCGTCACAAGCAATGGGAGAATACAACAACCAACAAGTACCGGTGATGCACGCGTGTGGACATGACACTCATATCGCAATGCTATTAGGCGCTGCCAAGGTGTTAAGTCAACATAAACAACACCTCAACGGTAAAGTAAAATTTATTTTTCAACCCGCTGAGGAAGGAGCTCCCGCTGGCGAAGAAGGTGGTGCTGAACTCATGGTTAAACAAGGGGTAATGAACAACCCCGACGTTGATGTGATCTTTGGCCTTCACATTTGGTCAAATTTAGAAATCGGCAAGATCAGTTACAAACCCGGTGGTACCCTCGCTGCTGTCGACACCTTCAAAATCGTCGTCAATGGCAAACAAGCCCACGGTGCCTACCCATGGAAGAGTGTTGATCCAATCGTTACCGCTGCGCAGATTGTTATGAGCTTGCAAACCATTGTCTCACGAGAGTTAAAACTTATCGACGAAGCGGCCGTAGTTACCGTTGGCAGTATCAACGGCGGTGTGCGTTCCAATATCATCCCTAATCAAGTTGAACTTGTTGGTACCTTGCGTTCACTTAACCCCGAGATGCGCCAACACATTCGCGAAGCTGTGAGACGCAAAGCGGTAAATATCGCTGAAAGTATGGGGGCGACTGTCGATATAACCTTACCATTTGGTGCTGATTACCCCGTAACGTATAACGAGCCAGAGTTGATGGCGCAAATGTTGCCCTTGTTACAACGCAACCTAGGCGCTGACAATGTCGTATTGAGTAAGGCTCAGACTGGGGCCGAAGACTTTTCATTTTTTCAACAACAAGTACCCGGCCTGTTTTTGGGTGTCGGTGGTATGCCAAAGGGCATGGATTCCAATGATGCGCCAGCACATCACACACCTGAATTCTACATTGATGAAGGCGGATTAAAAACCGGTGTGCAAACATTAATCGGTTTGACCTTAGATTATATGCAAGCCAATCAATAACGCGCGCGGTGAAAAACGCCCAACGCCTGAAACATACAGGCGCCCATAAAACCAACGGCTCCATTTCTATGGGTCCGTTTGTTTTGTAAATAAAGCTCACCAATGCCAATTAAAATATTGAAATAAAAGCTTTTTATTTAATATCTTGAGAATAACGTTACATCTATGTGCAGCCTTTGGACGTTTGTTGATTACCACAATCGGCGATATCGCTATAGACTGTTATTACGTGTTGCTCGCCAGGAGATAGACATTGGATATTCAAATTAGTAACGAATCTGCCGAACACGCCTCAGCCATACATGATGTGACAGTGAAGGCATTCACAAACGCTGCCCATACAGATCACACCGAGCAGTTTATTGTTGCCGCGTTGCGTCGGGCAGGTGCATTAACTGTGTCTCAGGTGGCCAAAGTAGACGGCGAGATTATTGGCCACGTCGCCATCTCTCCCATCACCTTGTCAACTGAGACATCAGGCTGGTTTGGGCTTGGCCCTATCTCTGTTGTTCCCGACTACCAAAGACTTGGTGTCGGCACGAAATTAATGAATAGCGCTCTTGATGCACTCAAGGCAATGGGGGCGTCAGGCTGTGTTGTTCTCGGCGATCCTATGTATTATCAGCGTTTTGGCTTTCGCGTTATTGACGGCTTGGTTTATCCCGGTGTACCGGAAGAATATTTCCTCGCTTTGTCATTCTCAGGTGACTATCCGCATGCAAAAGTCAGCTACCATGACGCATTTTCAGCCAAAGCTTGACCCGGCCGGCACAAGCAGCGCATGGTCGCTGCCTTAAGATAATAGAGGAAAGTAAATGTTCGTCGTTATATACGAGTTTGTTGTGAAACAGGGGGATGAGCAACAGTTTATCTCGGCTTGGTCGAAGACAACTCAGGGCATATATCTTTTTAAAAACAGTCTCGGATCGCGGTTGCACCGTGATAAACGCGGTGTCTTTATTGCTTACGCGCAATGGCCTGATGAAGCCACGTACCGCAACGCGGTTAACATTGAGATGAGCGCAGATTACGAACAACAGCGCGAGCAAATGCGCAACAGTTTGCACCTCGAAGCAACCAAGGTTGTCTATGAAATGGAAGTCAACGTTGACTACTTACAACAGCAACCCATTGCCTTGTAAGCGACACGCTCCTTTGCGGATAGTTAGCTGAACGCCTTGCCTAACGCGCTAGAATAAATCTCGTGCCAGTGACATCAAGCGAAAAAAAAGGACCTAACATCTAGGTCCTTTTATCACACCGACAGACGCACTGTCGGTCGTTATTTACGCTAAATCAGTAGGCTATTAAAAGCTGTATTTGGCTTTTACGTAGTAGAAAGCACCGTTGTAATCAAACGGACCACTTTCGTAGTACTTACCACCAACGATTGAGTACGCGCCCTCTGGGCCTTTTTGTAGCTCTTGAGCTTCTTGGTCGAAGATGTTGTTACCGCCAACCGTAAAGGTTAGCTCATCAGTTGCATACCAGTTCAACTCTGCATCGAAGGTAATCGCAGAATCTGCCATTTCTGACCAACCAGATGAGGTGTCATCCGCATGCGTAGCAAAGTACTCACCAAAGTAATTCATGCGCACAAATGCACCAAATGAATCCCAGCTTTGGTTCACGGTGAACGTCGCTTGATGGTCGGGAATACCGTCTTCTAGACGACGAACCTTACCCTCATTGGTGGTAGTCGGATCGAATTTATCTACGGTGGTATCATTAAAGTTATAGGCCAAGCTAAACTTAGTGAAGCCGTCGAATAAATTCATTGAGTAGTTAGCGACTACATCAACACCTTGAGTCGTGGTATCAAAGTCATTATTGAAGAAGGTAACCGCTGAAATTAAGCCAGGGTTGCGAACACCGAGCGAACGCAGCTGTGCGTAGTCTTCTGCTCGTACGTCAATCTGACTTGACTGTGCCAAGCGATCAGTCACTTCAATGCTATAACCATCAATGGTCATAAAGAAGTCTCCTGACTGATAAACCAAGCCCGCTGCATACGAGGTTGACTCTTCTGGTGTCAACTCTTTACCGCCGTAGAACGATGACAACGGATCGGTAGGTGGCGCTAAAAATGATTGAATCAAATCACCGTTAACAATCGACGTTTGGGTGTTAACCACGTTTGCTTGACCAACAGTTGGCGCTCTAAAGCCGGTGTTGTGCGATGCGCGAAGCGATAAACTATCGGTTAATTCAAACTGGGTGGTGATTTTGTAATCCAGTGTGTCGCCAAAGGTAGAGTAGTCTTCGTAACGAAGCGCTGCACCAACCATCCAACCTTCGGTTAAATAGGTTTCAACGTCGGTGTAAAATGCCACGTTGCGACGCTCGTTGATACCTGCTGATTCAGGACCAAAGCCTTTAAAACCGTGCGAACCGATGTTAAAGCCTTGTGCCGCGTAAGGACCTGCTTTCCACGATGCTTCCTCACCAGCGACAATTTCAAAACTCTCTTCACGCCACTCAGCGCCAACAGCGAAGTTTAGATCTTCAGCTGTACCGATATCAAATGCGCGAACCAAATCGAAGTTAAAGGTTTTTTCAAGCTGAATGTAGCTACCTGTTTTGAAGTCAGTTGGGGTATCTAAACCCAGTGAAGGGTTAAGGCTGTTTTTCAATAAGAATGATGACGCATTGCGGCCAACAGAACCGCTTAGATCAAAACTCCAACCTTCTAACCAACCAGAATAGATATCGCCGCGAACACCCGCGGTAAGCGAGGTATCGGTAATATTACCACCAAATTGTGGGGTGTAACCGCCTGGGAATATTTGGTTCATTGAAAAACAGTTTGGATCGTCAAGCATCGCCAAATATTCTGGTGATGTTAACAGGTTACCATCTGAACCGTCTGCATTTTTGGGAATGTTAACCGTTGCACATGACGCTTCGCCGCCGTTGGCTAGACCAACATCACCAACCAGCAGGGTTTCACCGCCATCTAGTGAATAAACGTTACCGCGATTATGCGGGTTGCGATAATAAAAACCACCGGTTACATCTCGCTCTGAATAGTTACCAAACAAGTATGCTTCTTTGCCATTTGCCACGTCTAAGCCAATATTGGCAAATACAGTGATGTCATCCTCAATTTCAGGGTTACCCCAAACTTGTGCCGGATCGGCAACGGCGGTATTGCCCTGTGCGATCAAATTGGCAGCGTCAGGACGCTGTACTGAACGACTGGTGGCATCAACGTTTTTCAATTGGAAACTGAAGTTGGCAAAACCATCGTCGGTAAACGGCAGACCAATAAAGCCATCAACCGTGGTCGCACCACCGTCACCTTCGCCGTATTCACCGTACTTAACCGAGATAGAACCTCCATCGCGGTCATCGCGTAAAATAAAGTTCATTACCCCAGCAATGGCATCGGAACCGTATTGAGCTGATGCACCATCTCGCAAGACTTCCACTTGCTTTAAGGCAACAGATGGAATTACTGAGATATCCGCACCTTGTGCACCGTCGTTAACGCCACCACCTTGGAAGGCAATAACCGACGCACGGTGACGACGTTTACCATTGACTAACACAAGGGTTGAATCCGAGGACAGTCCTCGCAGGTTAACTGGGCGGATCAGCGTTGCCGCATCCGAGATAGGTTGTGCGCGAACGTTGAATGACGGAACGGTACTTTGTAACATATCAAGCATATCGCTTGAGCCTGACTTGCTCAATTCATCACTGCTGATAACGTCAACCGGTACTGGCGAATCGGCGATTGAACGAGGAGCAGCGCGAGAGCCAACCACCACAATTTGTTCAATATTTTCATCGGCTGCTGCGGTATTTTCTTCGGCGACAACGTGTTGACTGCCAAGCGCTAAGCCAACCGCTAAAGTCAAGTGACCTAATTTAAAGGTTCTAGACATAGTTTCTCCCTACTACTACTTATATTATTATTTATGCATATTATTTTTATATAGTGCATTTACTCTTATATCGAAGTAACAATAGTTTTACAACCCGTTTACAATATTAATTCACTATCGGCAACAGCGAATAACTAACCTTACATTAGTAGGCAGGTAAACGTGCGTTGTTAAATAAAATAAATGATGATTTTTGATTGGCTTTTGAGGATACTGCACAATCGAGAAAAACACGCATTAAAAACATCTAAGTCATTGATTGTTTAATGCAACGTTCTAATTTTTTTCAGTTTCTATCTAGGTGTTATTTACTATGGACTATGTTATCCAATTACTGTCAGCACTGATCACCAACAAAGTTTTTGTCTCTGTGGTTATTGTGTTGTTATTGCAGTTACTGTCGCAATATATTGTACGCACCATCAAACGCGATAATGACTTTCTCGATCAAAAGCACAGAACGTGGATTTCGCGCACCAAAAATATTAAGGCGGTTATTATCGCCGTGTTGCTGATCAGCCTGTGGTGGGGCGAATTGCAAACCTTCGCTCTGTCGATAGCTGCGGTTGCCGTTGCTATCGTTATCGCATCGAAAGAACTGATTCTGTGTTTAAGTGGTTCAATTTTACGCGCCACCTCGAATGCGTTTGTCATTGGCGATTGGATTCAGGTTGGCGATCACTCGGGTGAAGTTACCGAGCACAATATGATGTCGACGGTTATCCACGAAGTTGATATGGCGTCAAATACCTACAACTACACTGGACGCACGGTAACCATTCCCAATAGCCAATTTTTAACTGAATCTGTTAACAACATGAATTTTATGAAGCGCTATGTTTACCATACCTTTTCCATTCACACGGATACCAAATTAAATCCGTTTGAACTCAAAGAGTACATTTTTGCGCGAATGGATGAATACAGTGAAGATTTTATGGAAGTTGCAAGGCGATACAATGCCGTTATTGAAAAGCGCCTAGGTGTTGACTTACCCGGTGAAGAACCGTACATCCGCATTACCACCACCGAACAAGGCAATTTTATTTTCACTATTATTATCTTTTGCCCTACGGAACAAGCGGTGGCATTAGAACAAAGAATCACTCAGGATTTTATGCATTATAGATATCAACAACTCACTGGGTAGAATAAATCAATTTACTCTGCCGCTGCACAGCACAGTGCAGTGGCGCCAATCACTTTTAAATTTAACTCACGCCAGAACGTAGCATCAATACTTAACGGGATAGCATAACGGCCACAAAGAGAACGAAAAGATATAAAAAATCTGGAAATAATAACAATAAGTTTGATGGTTTTTTATTCAATTGCTGTACACTGAAATTTCTTGTTACAAAAATGTTAACGCACAGCAGCTTTTTGAACACCTGTAAAGCGGTTCGAAAAAACATTGATAAACAAGAACAATAAAAATAAATCAGGAGATTCTGCAATGACGTTAAAATCCTTTCTTATATCATCATTGGCTGTTGCCATTAGCACCAGCTTTAGCGCACACGCTGATGATGACAGATATATTATCCAAGTTGATAATCACAACAAAGGCACCGTAAAAGCGCTTGCTGCGCAGCACGGGGGGCAAATAAAACTCGATTCGAACGGCTTTGTTGTCGCCCAGTTTAACGGTAAAGACTTAGCGACGGTAAAAGGATTGCTTAACAGTCCAAAGATCAAACTTATCGAAGCCGACCAACGTCGTTATCCCATGGCGTTGTACAACGATGACCTTGGCGATCCGATGCAGCAACAGATCACTCCATATGCCGTTTACCAATCAAAAGCCAATCAACTAACCCTAAACACACAAGCGGGTATGAAGGTGTGCGTTATTGATTCGGGTCTCGATCGCTCTAATCCTGATTTTAACTGGGGCGCAATTACTGGTGACAATGATATCGGTACCGGTAACTGGGACGAGCAAGGTGGCCCACACGGCACCCACGTTGCCGGTACGGTTGGTGCAGCAGACAATGGCATTGGTGTGGTTGGTATGGCACCAGGGGTTGATATGCATATCATCAAAGTATTCAATGCCAGTGGTTGGGGATACTCATCAGACTTGGCTCACGCAACCAACTTATGTGCGCAAGCTGGTGCCAATATCGTTTCTATGAGTCTCGGTGGCGGTGGAGCCAACAGCACGGAATCAAACGCTTTTGCTGAGTTTACGGCAAATGGCGGTTTAGTGGTGGCGGCGGCGGGTAATGACGGTAATAGCGTCCGTTCATACCCGGCAGGTTATGAATCGGTGATGATGATCGGTGCCAATGATGCCAATAATAACATTGCCGCATTCTCTCAATTCCCTTCCTGTACGACTGGACGCGGTAAAAACGCATCATTTAACGACAGCGTCTGTGTTGAAGTAACCGCTGGCGGGGTAGACACCTTGTCAACTTACCCGGCAGGCACGGCAACGGCAGCGAATGTAACCGCAGACTCACAAGCCTATGCATCATCAGCCATGGAAAACACAGGTAGTGCAAGCGGTGCTGCGTATTTTATGGGCACCGCTGAAGTAGTTGACTCTGCGGCAAATGGTAAGATTTGTGTCATTGACCGCGGTAATATCAGCTTTCATGACAAAGTGTTAAACTGTGAAAATTCTGGCGGTTTAGGCGCGATCATCATTAATAACGAAGCCGGTATGTTATACGGCACGTTAGGAGAGCCAAATAGTACGACTATTCCAGCGGTTGGTACCGACTTAGCGGATCGCGATGCTTTGGTAAACGCCACCAATGCCAGTGTATCTATCGATAGCAGTGACTATGGATTTATGAGTGGTACCTCGATGGCGACACCGGCGGTATCGGGTGTAGCAGCATTGGTATGGTCTAATCACAGCGAGTGTAGTGGTACAGACATACGCAATGCCTTAAAGCAAAGTGCCGTTGATGGCGGTGCAGCGGGCCACGATGAGTACTTCGGTTACGGAATTGTTGACGCGGTTGCTGCAGACGCGTACTTAACCGCGAATGGCTGTGGAACCACTCCAGAGCCAGAGCCAGAACCCGAACCAGAGCCGTGTAAAGGCAACGGACCTCGTTGTCGATAACCTCGCGCAAGCTTGGTCATTGAAAACGCCAGCGCAGGCAATCGTCGATAATAACGACGTATTGCCTGCGCATTTTTTGTTTATAGTGCCAAAACAGACGATGATGTTAACCAGTCAAATCCCCCCTAATGAGCGGCGTCACGATGCTGGGCTGTAACTTTGTTCACCGGTAGTAGACTGGCGAGAAATAGGTTTCTGTGCCAATTGATGTTTACAAAAAGCCTATTTTCAGCCGTTAAACTTTTGTAAATTCCTTGTCAATTCACCTTGTAAAGCTTGCTAACACTAACAGATATTCATACCCTAATCGCAAACAAGCAATGTTTATAACAATAACAATATTGCTAAATCAACTAACAACAAGGGGCGAGCTATGAGTATTCGCGAAATACCACTGATTATCGGTGGTGAAAAAGTTATTTCAAAATCAACCAACTGGTTAGATGTACTAAACCCAGCGACGCAAGAAGTCGTAGCCAAAGTGCCAATGGCAACACGAGACGAAGTTGAATTGGCTGTCGCTAACGCCAAGCAAGCATTTGCTAGCTGGCGCAAAACCTCTTTGACCCAGCGTATGCGTATTATGTTTAAGTTCCAGCAATTACTAGAACAAAACACGCAAAAAATCGCCGAGTTGATCACTGAAGAACACGGTAAAACCCTACCTGATGCTGAAGGCGAAGTCGGTCGTGCGTTAGAAGCGGTAGAAAATGCCTGTGCTATTACCCGCCTACAGCTTGGTGATATCGCCAATAATGCGGCAACAGGGGTTGATGTGTACACACACAATCAACCTTTAGGCGTTGGCGTTGGTATCACCGCGTTTAATTTTCCAGTGATGCTACCCGCCTTTATGTTCCCTGCGGCGATTGCTTGTGGTAATAGCTTTATCTTAAAACCGTCAGAACAAGATCCATCAGCAACTATGTTAATGGTCGAGCTCGCGCTACAAGCCGGCGTTCCCGCAGGTGTCTTGAACGTGGTTCACGGTGGCCCTGATGTAGTTAACCAGCTGTGTGAACACAACGATGTAAAAGCTGTATCATTTATTGGTTCAACACATGTAGGCACTCACGTATACAATCACGCAAGTCAACACGGCAAACGCGCACAGTGTATGATGGGTGCTAAAAACCATATGGTGATCATGCCTGATGCCAATAAAGATCGCGCCATTAATGACCTCTTAGGTTCAGCATTCGGTGCTGCTGGCCAGCGTTGTATGGCCAATCCTGTTACCATTTTGGTCGGTGAAGCGAGAAACTGGTTACCAGAAATTGCTGAGCGAGCGAAAAAGCTTATTGTTGACGTTGGCACTAATCGCAACGCGGATTTAGGCCCTGTTGTATCGCCGCAAGCGAAACAACGCATTATTAGCATACTCGACTCTGGGGTTGAGCAAGGGGCTAACTTATTAGTGGATGGACGCAATATCAGCGTACCGGGTTACGAGCGCGGTAACTTCGTTGGTCCGACTCTGTTTTCTGGCGTCACGACCGATATGGATATCTACACCAAAGAAATTTTTGGACCTGCGTTATGTGTGCTAGAAGTTGATACGCTTGAACAAGCGATTGAGTTAATCAATGCAAACCCCAATGGTAATGGCACGTCACTTTTCACCTCATCAGGCTATGCCGCTCGTAAATTTGAAAATGACATCGACGTCGGTCAGGTGGGGATTAATGTGCCTATCCCAGTGCCGGTAGCGTACTTCTCATTTACCGGTTCAAGAGCTTCAAAGCTTGGCGATTTAGGACCAAATGGCAAGCAAGTCACCCAATTTTGGACACAGACGAAAACGGTAACTGCGCGTTGGTTTGAGCCAGATCACCAAGACGGTGAGACTGTACATACCACCATCTCGCTAAAATAACAGCATCGACATGACGTTGACTCGCTGCCTAGCGAGTTAGCGCAAACGATAAACAGAGGGCGATAACCCATTGGTTGTCGCCCTCTTTGTTAGCAAACCTCTTGTGTTATATCGACTGTGGCTTGTGTTAAACGATTCCTAGCATACTCTCGATATGTACATTGTCACCTGCGCTTTGTTTGGCTTTATACAGCGCCAAATCGGCTAACTTGAGCCAACTTGTCACGTCACTGCTGTACGCCGCAGGCGCAATTACGGCGCCAATTTGGACGGCGCTACTGGCATCGGTTAATTGACTTGCTTGCTGGCCAGATTCAACCATTCTACTCACCAGTTTATCTAATTTACGCGCCAGGTGGTGCTCGTTAATGTGGCTTATTGCGACGACAAATTGTAACTCACTAAAGCGAGCGGTGAGATCGCCTTCTCTGGCAAACTCATCGCTAATGTAATGGGCGATATCGCGCAATCTCTGCTCAGCACTACTTTGCTCACTTGCTGTAGAAGCAAACATTGCTTTGTCGAGCTCAATTAACACGCACGCTAAATTATTGTGATTGCGCTGTGTCAACTTTTGGACAACCGAAAATTGCCCTTCAAAGGCTTTTCTATTGGCTATCTTAGTCACCGGATCAGTGAGGGTTAACTCAGCGATCTTATCGTCCGCTAATGTTAGCTGTGCTTTGGTATCGTCGAGTTCCGATTGAGTCAGTTCAAGCGTTGCCGACCTGCGCGAATAAAAGTGTTTAAACTGCTGATAAAGGTCGACTATTTCCGTTGTAGTAGACGGGACAGTAGCGTTTAATTGATAGTCTTTGCGCTGCTCTGTTTGGGTTAATTGCTTGCCGATAAATGTTAATGGCTTAGTAATTTGGCGCGCCACTATGTTGGCAAATAGTATGGAAATTACCAAAGTACCAAACAACAGCTTGAGAATGAGTAAATACTCTTGTTCCACTGAGCTAGTCACTTGTTGCGACGGCTGGATAACAACCACTTGCCAGCCGTTTTGTAAGTGGCGGTGGGTCAAATAAAAACGGGTATTAACATCGATGCCTTGCTCGTAGAGTTCCACCAGTTTTATGTCGCTTTGCTCGTCAAAGGTAATATCTTTTTGTTGGCGGTAAAAAAACGTGGTCAGCGACGGATACAAAGATTGATCACTACTGAAAAGCACTTGGTCTTCAGCATCGAGTAACAAAACTTTGTGTGATTTTTTCGTGTGCTCGGTCCACATTTGGCTTATTGATTGCAAGTTAATCGCGGCCATTAACACCCCGTCAGGGGTGGCTGATTGGTCAAACGAAAACGCTTTGCTAAACAACAGTAATGGTTGGTTATTATCGACCTGATTAGGGACCACCTCGACTACCACTTCAAAGCTGTTGAGCGCTTTGTTAAACAGCGTCGAAAAGGCGTGTTTTCCAGCCTGCTGGTCACTGGTGTACGACACTAAACTATTTGACGTTGCATATACTGTTTGTTGTTGCTGGTTAACCAACATCACATCGTAAAACAATGGGTAATTATCTTGCATGCGCTGAGCATATGCTCGTGCTTGCTGCCAATCATCAGCGGCAATCGTCTGCATATAAGCATCGGCGTGGGTAAAGGCAAGCGCGTGGCTCTTGAGGAGGTTGTTGGCCGATAGCGCAATATAATTTCTACTATTAACTAAATCCTCTTCGAGCTCAGAATGCTGCCGATTGACCAAGCTTTGGGTGACTAACATCGATGTAATGATAACTGTAAAAGAGATCAACAAGACGGCAGCATAAACTAACTTTTGGTGTAGCGTGCGAATCACAACCGGTTGTTGTCGACCCGTTAGCGTAAATAAGTTGGGCCAAAAATATACCACTAGCCCTGCCAGACCAGCGTAAAAAAGACCATTGATGCCCTGTTTAATAATGGTAAACAACATTGTCTGCCAAGAGGAATCATAAGCAAGATGTAGCAGTAACGCTGTAACGGGAATACCTATGAGTAGCCAATATAATATATCGGCATAGAGCACATACATACCGCGTTTGCGAAGTAAAGCAAGACACACAGCTTCGAGACAAAAGCTGATATAAACAAAGGGATGATTAAACGATAGATAAAGGCCACTGACGACAATAATGGCACTGAGTAAGCTGTAAAAAACACCCAAGCGCATTGCCACGATAACAAACGCCATATTACCGATAATCAGGTGAATATTGGCGACCAATGGCAATGGGTAGAGATTAACCACAAATCCGAAAACAGACAGTACCAGAACAAACAATAGAGGTTTAAATTGGTTAGCTAACACATTGGAAAACGGCAAAATCAACTCGGCTCAGTAAATACTGCTTCTAGCAGAACAGAATAAAAAAATATGTGATCCGAATGTTAACAGTAAAATGTTTTATTGAAAATCCTAAACAACTGATAAATTTGCAATTAAATTGAATTTATTGGCAATATTTCAAACGGTTAACGATAATTTTCTCTAACTGCTAGTAATTCATCTGCTGTTGATAACGGTAAATATACAGGCAATTAGCGCGCTAGCAACGCATTTAGCCAGTAACAATTTGTATTCACTGTCGGTAAATAGTAAAGTAAATCATCATGTCAGTGTCACGTTATCCAGCGACGCCTTTTTTTATTAAGGACTAACTATGCAGTTATCTCAGTGGGTAGATGAATTATTTGAAGTATTTGACGAGGACCAAGACGGGGTGATTTCTCGCTCTGAATTTGTCGAACTTATCGAGTGCTTGTTACAAGAAAAAGGGATCAAAATGTGTGAAACGATATTTCACAAATTTGATACCAATCACGACAATGCCATTTCCAAAGAAGAGCTAACCGAAATGATTATCGATTTGGCGCTTTAAGTAAGATCGATAAACGGTTTTCATCAAGTAAATGAGTTTTAAACGAATCCAATAACCGAATGCTTTGCCTAGTGGTTGTTATTTGCATCGACTCGGCCAGTTTCGCTAGATGAAAAAACGGGATCGATTAAGATCCCGTTTTTTATTGTCAGTTAAGCACCGGCGCTATTCAAAATAAAACGGCTTGCGCTTTTTGTTGCGATGACCAATTTCATCCATCGTGTTGGCATCATACAGACGACCATTGAGCATAACGTGGCTGATTTTATCTGATTGTCGGATGTCTTCAACAACATCACCATCAACGACGATAAGATCAGCAAGCTTACCTGCTTTTAATGAACCAATGTGCTGATCCAATCCTAGGTGGCGTGCCGAATCAATCGTTGCTGTGCGAATAGCTTGCAGCGGTGACATCCCCCCTTGAGCAAACATCCACATTTCCCAATGAGCACCTAAGCCTTCGCGTTGACCATGTGCGCCAATGGCTACTTTAACGTCTAAATCTTGCATTTCTTTAGCCACAGATGCCACGCTAATGTGATTGTAGTGATGCTCTGGTGCTGTGGTACGGCGCATTGAACGCGATGCGAGTACGTCATCAGGCACGTATTTACTCAACAACGGATGCTGCCATACTTGGGTTTTGTCATACCAGTAGTGCTCACCCGATATTCCGCCGTATGCAACGACCAGAGTTGGCACATACGCTGTTTCAGACTGTTGCCAGAATTGACGGATGTCATCGTAAATTTTAGCGGTTGAAATAGAGTGCTCTAACGACGTATGACCATCGGCAACCATACTCAGGTTGTGCTGTAACAGTGAACCGCCCTCGGGCACCACCATCATATCCATTTCACGTGCTGCCTGAATTACTTGCTGACGTTGGTTGCGACGAGGCTGGTTATACGACTTGACGCTAAATGCACCCACTTTCTTTAACCGTTCAATATGAAAGCGCGCGTCATCTAAACTGTCAACGTGTGAAGTATAACCCGGCATTGATGCGCCGTATAAAATAGTTCCCGTTGAAAAGATGCGCGGTGCAACAATATCGCCCGCCTTCTGCAACTCCGCTGCACTAAACACTTCAGTGGTGTCATTTGACGGGTCGTGAATGGTGGTAACGCCCAAAGCTAAGGTCGCGTAGTTCTTCCAATTTTGCTGAGGGATTAACTCGTCACTGCCTTGCGGGCCATGAGCGTGAGCGTCGATTAGGCCCGGCATAATGGTTTTTCCACTGACATCAACAATCATCGCGTCATCGGGAATAGTAACCTCGCCTTGCTTCCCTACCGCTTTGATGTGTTTGCCATCAGTGAGCACAACACCGTTGTCAATGACTTGTTCGCCTTCCATAGTAACGACTTTACCACCGACAAAGGCAATCATGCCTTCAGGCGCATCGGTACGTACCTCAAAGCCCAAGTCAGTAACGCTTACCTGTTGTTGCTCGTCTTGCTGATAGCCAATATCAAACATACCTTTGAGGGATGCCTGATACAGCTCTGGTCCTAAGCTCCAGTACAAGGTATCAGAGTTTTCATTCCAGCTAATACTTTCGCCTGCGCGGCTTGACAGTTTACGCACCGGAATATTTTTCGCGTCGGGGCCAATTTGAATAACATCGCCGCGTTCAGTTAACGGCGTAACAAACACCTTAAAGCGTTCAGCAAAGGCTAAGTACTTACCGTTAGGAGCCACTTTAAACTCGGTTGCATATTTACCGGTGTAAAGGGTTTGCTCATTGTGACCATCAAGGTCGATGCGCGCCAACTCAGGCATTGTCGAGTAGCGCATCAAATAGATGCGATCGTTGCGCTCAGCAAATTGAGGATGAGTTCCGTTATCGGTGATAAAGGTCGCCTCGCCTCCTTTGCTGCTGACTTTATAAATCCCTGGATTTAAGCCAAACTCAGGCGAAGTAATATAACCGCCTTTAATTTTTCTAAAGACAACGGTTTTGCCATCTGGAGAAAATACCGGCTCTATGTATTTGCCCTTTTCTGTTAATAGCTTCTTACCTTTACCACCACGGCTTGAAACAATGTGAATATTACCTTGTTGTTGGTCATTCCACGACGCATAAACGATTTTTTTACCGTCGCGAGAAAAGCTTGGG
Organism: Thalassotalea ponticola; assembly: GCF_041379045.1. Taxonomy (NCBI): domain Bacteria; kingdom Pseudomonadati; phylum Pseudomonadota; class Gammaproteobacteria; order Alteromonadales; family Colwelliaceae; genus Thalassotalea; species Thalassotalea ponticola. Next base: position 715,833 of record NZ_CP166871.1, on the reverse strand, counting down.
TTCAGTTCAAAGCTGTGATTCTGCTTGGTTAAGCGCTTTGGTTTGCCATTTGGTAAATCGCGAGTGTAAATATGACCTAGCGCTTCAAATACGACTTTGTCACCGTCGGGTGAGATTTTTACATCTCGCAGCATTTTTACCGTCATGCTGCTTTGATCAATATTTTGTGCCACGCGCAGCGCTTTTTGCATTTTTTTGGTGGTGTCAACTTCAAAGTCGATGACCTTGGCTGTTCCACTGGCTAAGTCTAACTTATTAATTTTACCGCCAGCCCAGAAAACAATGGCGTCGTTATCTGGTGTCCACGCCATCGTTGGGTAAACCCCGTGAATCGCCCACGTTTCTTGCATATCGCGATCAAGCTCGCCATACACTTTGGTTTTCTCGCCAGTTTCCAAATCGTAAATAAATAAGGTCGATTGGAAATCTACACGTGAAATGTATGCCAATTTCTTACCATCGGGTGAAGGCGTTGGTCGAATCGCGCCACCACGACCTTCGAGAATAACCTTGATATCACCGGTTTCACGGTCGTAGCGCTTAATTTTATAAATTCCCTTTTCACTGTCCTTTGAGTAGTGGAAAGTTTTACCAGGTGTTGCATCTTGCGAGAAGTAAACATAACGGCCATCGGGAGAAAACGCAGGCTCACCCAAATCTTTTTGCTGGTTTGGTCGCTTGGTTAACATCATGCCCGTACCGCCCGACTTGTGGTACATCCACACTTCACCGGCACCGAGAGAGCGGGTCCCAGTAAAATGCTTACGAGCGACTAAATAATCACCATCAGGGCTCCATGCAGGCGAATTAACTAAGCGAAATGTTTCTTTGGTAATTTGAGTCGCATTAGCACCGTCAACATCCATAACCCAAATATTGTCACCGCCGCCTTGATCAGAGGTAAAAGCAATGTATTTGCCATCAGGAGAGAAGGTCGGTTGCATCTGCCAAGCAATATCTTGTGTCAATGCGGTTGCCTTGCCACCGCTGACCGGCATGGTGTAAATATCCCCGAGTAAATCAAACACCAAGGTTTTGCCGTCAGGCGATATATCAACGTTCATCCAAGTACCTTGGTCAACGTTAATCTTTACATCGTAGAAATCGCCTTGAGGGTCGTTCACCGACCATTCGCTTGCTGATTTTGCTTGTTGTTCTGCTTGCCCGTAAACAGGTGTTGCCGAAACCATTAAACCCAACGCTAAAGCGACCGCTTTAGGCGTTTTATTAAGTTTAAACAATGACATGTAATAAACCTTATAAAAACTCCAAGCAACTACTGCTTGGCTGTGAAAAATTGTAGTGAACTACACCACATTGCCGGCAGAGAGTAAAGGTGAAAAGTTGCTAGGTCAGCCTGGTTTACGCTCAACGCAACTAATTTTGCGATAAAAAACAAAAAACCGGCTTATTGCCGGTTTTCTGGTGCGCGCAGTGGTTATTGATAACCCCACTTGCTCATAATGGTTTGCTCAATACCCAGGTGGTCAAGAATACGTCCCACCATAAAATCGATTAAATCTTCAATGCAGGTCGGTTGATGATAAAACCCGGGCGCGGCAGGCATAATCGTCACCCCCATTTGCGACAAACTATGCATATTCGCCAGGTGGATGGTCGAGAACGGCGTTTCTCTTGGTACTAAAATAAGTTGGCCGCGCTCCTTAATAACCACATCGGCAGCTCGTTCAATTAAGTTATCACTCATGCCTTGGCTAATGGCCGCTAGCGTGCCGGTTGAACAAGGGCAGACCACCATTTGCTTTGGCGCAGCCGATCCCGAGGCAACAGGCGAAAACCACTGCTCTTTACCAAAGACCTTAATTTGCCCTTGCTTGGCCTTAAACATAGTGGATAATTCGGCTGCCGCATTTTCTGGGTTACCAGGTAGCTTTACATTGACTTCGGTATCTAAAACCACTCTCGCTGCCGACGAGATCAACACATACACTTGATAGTTTGCTTGAACCAGACATTGCAATAACCGCAGGGCATAGGCACTGCCTGAGGCACCCGTGATAGCTAAAGTTACAGTGCTGTTAAACGACACGTATTATACCTCTTGCTTTAATAGTTTGAGCTTATCAATCAGTTTACTATGAAAACTACCAAAGCCACCATTACTCATCACCACGATGTGATCAAAAGCGCGAGCTTGACGGCTAACAACGTCGACCAAATCATCAATCGAGTGTTGGCAATACGCCTCTCCCTTACATTCGTTAACGAGATCGGCAACAGACCATTGCAGCTGCTCATCTTGATAGAGAAACACTAAGTCAGCGGCATCTAAACTCGCCGCCAGCGTATCTCGGTGAACACCGGACTTCATCGTATTTGAACGCGGTTCTAACACGGCTAAAATTCGTTCAGTTCCCACTTTTTGCCGAAATGCGTCTAAATTTTTCCTGATCGCCGTAGGGTGATGAGCAAAATCATCGTATACACGAATACCGTCAATATCGGCTAACAACTCTTGCCGGCGCTTGGTATTGACGAACGACTGCAATGCCTGACAGGCAACCTGAGTTGGCACTCCCGCATGACGCGCAGCAGCAATGGCCATGGTTGCATTATCGATGTTGAAATCACCGATCAGTTGCCACTGCACCCGCCCTTGCTTGATACCGTTAAAATAGACTTCAAAATCACTGCCATCTTGCTCTAATTTTTTCGCTTGCCAACCTGTCGCGCAGTGATTAAATTCGGTGTTGGTCCAACAGCCCATCTCCAGAGTTTGGCGTACTGCGCAATCGTCTTCAGGAGTGAGGATCAAACCATTACTGGGTACCATGCGGATAAGGTGATGAAATTGGCGCTTGATATCGTCAATATTATTGAATATATCGGCGTGATCAAACTCGACATTGTTGATCACCAAAGTGCGTGGTCGATAGTGAACAAACTTCGAGCGTTTATCAAAAAACGCCGTATCGTATTCGTCGGCTTCGATAACAAAAAACGGGCTATCACCAAGCCTTGCTGACTGACCAAAGTTTTGCGGTACACCGCCAATTAAAAACCCTGGCGCGAGCTTTGCGTAATCTAAAATCCAAGCCAGCATCGAGCTGGTCGTAGTTTTACCATGCGTTCCAGATACAGCGAGTACCCAGCGATCTTTTAATACATTGTCTAATAGCCACTGCGGCCCCGATGTATAGGCGATATTGCGCTCAAGCACGTATTCTACCATAGGGTTACCGCGCGACATTGCATTGCCGATAATCACCATATCAGGCTCATCAGCTAAGTGCTCAATGTGGTAACCTTGTTTTAGCTCAATGCCAAGTTGTTGTAGTTGATCGCTCATCGGTGGGTATACGTTGGCATCACATCCAGATACCCGAAACCCCAATTGTTTGGCGATGGCGGCAATGCCTCCCATAAAGGTACCACAAACCCCTAAAATATGAATGTGTTGTGCCATGTTATTTCCCTGTCATACCTATTGGTGAGCCTGGTGGTAAATCCGCGCTTTGATGCGTGATCACCGCATTACCCAACTGTAAGCTGAAGTTGATTTGCTTTCGCATTAACGCATATTGCCCATACAAAGGATGACTGCGTTGCGTTGTTTTAAGTTGTTGTTTTAACCAGCTTTGTACATCGAGTAAGGCCAGATACGTGGCACTTCTTACTTCGGTTACCAAGCGATTGTCGTGATACAGAGCAATCAGCGTATCGATAACTTGCTGATTAACCCGTTGTTGCACGGCAATAGATAAACCTGAGCCCACCGACTGTTCAATAGTAGCCTCAAATAGCCGTTGAAAAAGCTCGCCTAACGAAGGCACCGAGGAGTCCATTAAGTTTTGTTGATATAAACGACTCAGTCTTACTCGGTTTAACAATAACGCAAGCGTGTGTTTAGCGCTGGCTTCAGCCGCCGACACCGGATCAAACGCGATCCCAGTATTGCTGACAAAGCTCTCTCTATCGCGCGAGTAACCATAGGCTTTAGGTGGTATTAAGTCGACAATGTGCTCTGGCATAGTTAAAAATGAAGCACTGAGAGTAGCCAAAAGTGCGTCAATAGCCCGGCTCTGTTTTGCGCCTGCAATGCGCTGAAACGGAACCTGATCTTCTCCCTTTATTGCATAGCTGTACTCAAGACCGGCGATCAACTTGACTGTCGCTTCCACTTGATAACGGTGAAAATTATAAATAGGTACTAACACGTTTTCTAACTCAGAGTATGGAGTCCCCATAGCAATGCTGTTAACACCCAATTTGGCCAGTGCGTTGTCGCGAATTTGAGTAACTCGCTGTAATTCGACGACAGGATCTTCGCCATTGTCCCACAAATGTCCGTGCGCGTCGGCGCCACTTTGCGGCCTTGCGTCAGGATCTGAGGTGTATTTAAGTCCCCGCGCTTTAGCTTGTGCAACAATACTCAGTAAACTAGCGCGATCATTGTTGTCGCCATACGCATAGTGAATAACATGCTTATCCCAAATACCTATTTGGTCATCGTATGCGTCGCTCAGGTCAATATTACCCAAGCGATCAATTTTAACCAGCGGGTGCGGGTAATCCATAACCGATGCGCGATTGTTCACACTGGCAGAGAAGTTATGGGCAATGCCTAACGTGTGCCCCACTTCATGGGCTGATAATTGGCGAATACGCGCTAGCGCCATTTGCTGTTGGGCGCTTGTGTCGGCACCTGATTCACTGAAAGGCGATGTTAAGCCCAATGCAATTAAATAATCTTGACGAACGCGAAGAGAGCCCAGTGTGACATGCCCTTTAATAATTTCACCGGTTCTCGGGTCCACTACAGAGGCACCGTAAGACCATCCTCGAGTGGCGCGGTGAACCCATTGAATGACGTTGTAACGCACGTCCATAGGATCCGCATCGGCAGGTAGCATCTTCACTTGAAACGCATTTTTATAACCTATTTGCTCAAAGGCCTGATTCCACCACAGCGCGCCATCAATAAGTGCCGAACGAATGGGCTCTGGAACTCCAGGATCGAGGTAATAGACAATCGGCTCTACCGCTTCGCTTACTTTCGCCTCGGGATCCTTTTTTGCCAAGCGATGGCGCGGAATAATGCGCTTTACCAATGGCTCATCAATGGCGCTGGCATAGTCAGCGTAAGCCAACGACCACATGCCTGAAAACGGGTGAAATTCGCGTACTTGATATTGATCATCAGGCAAGCGAATAAGCGAGTGATGCATGTGGACACTGATCGCGTTGGCATCGGGCGTTACTGATTTAAGGTGTTTACCTGTGCCCGTACCAACAAACGTGATGGTCGCTTCAAGCTCGGTATTGTCAACAAAAGCTTTGGTTCGCGGTTGATACAAGCCACTACGACTGGTATCAATTTTAAAGTTTCCTTGTTCTGTTGCTCGCAGTGTTGCGCCGAGGTTGTGGATATCAGAGAGTAAAAAATCAGTGTAATCGATTACATAGCGCGTCTCGCTGCCGGTTTCACCGGTATCGACTAAACTAAACCCCCAAATAATTGATGATGCAAATGCCTCTTCGACCGCTTGACGTTCCAATGGGTTAGCACTGTCGGCTCGATAGTCGGTATTTAGTTGTCTTAAAAACACTTTATTTCCGACTCGCTCAAACTGAACCAAACGAGTTGTTCCCAACTGGCCTCGATCTAAGCCAATATCATTCGAGCCTACGCCGTGTGGCAAACTACTTTGAAATAAAAACGGACTGTTAAAGTCATTAATTTGTACGTAGACTTTGCCATCGGTTTGATCGATGTACAATGGCATAAAGCCATCAACAAACGACTTGTTATCGGCAAATGATGCAAAAAGCTGAAACGGTAACAACAGCGTAAGCAACAAAATACCAACGCGCAAATTGTTTGTACAAGCCATAAGATTTCCCTGTTTATAATTTTTATGGCAACAATATACCGTAAACAGATATTCATTGGCGATAGCGGGTATTAAATTAACCACAAAATCACAGTTTTATTTAGCTATATTGCATCAGCTTTAGTACAATCTAGGCATTGTTATCCAAGCTGATAACTTTCACCCAACATTACAACACAAAAGAATATTAATTAGGTTAACTATGCAACGACTCGCCCCTGCACTGCGCCAAGATGGCGTCCCCTTAGACTTGATTTCACTGATAAAAACCATTCTTGCGGCGTGTAAAGAAATATCATTTCGTGTCGGCCAAGGACAACTTGGTGGTGTTTTAGGTTCTACGCTCGATGAAAACATTCAAGGTGAAATTCAAAAACGCCTTGATGTCGTCGCCAACCAACTATTTAAAGACATTACCCTAGAGTCGGGCTTTGTTCGAGCAATATCTTCGGAAGAAGAAGACAGTTCGGTACCAGGAAACCCCAAAGGAAAGTACATCGTCTCTTTTGATCCATTGGACGGTAGCTCGAATATCGATATCAACTCGCTCATCGGTACTATTTTTTCAATCATGGAAGTGAGTGATGATGCCGATCCAAACGATCCCGATATATTTATGCAACCCGGCAGTGCGCAAGTCTGCGCAGGCTATGTCCTGTATGGACCGTCAACCATGCTCGCAATGACGACGGGAAACGGTACCCACTTTTACACCCTTGATCGCACTCATGGCAGTTTTATGCTCACCGAACGCAATGTTCAAATAGAGCCCGAGACATCAGAGTTTGCCATTAACATGTCAAATCAACGGTTTTGGCATCAGCCAATGCAAAACTACATTAACGATTTAGTGGCGGGTAGTTCGGGTCCTCGTGGTCGCAACTTTAACATGCGTTGGATTGCAGCCATGGTTGGTGACGTTCATCGCGTATTGGTGCGTGGCGGTATCTTTACGTATCCTGCGGATACCAAAAATCCAAACAAACCGAATAAGTTACGCTTAATGTACGAAGCTAATCCAATGAGCTTTCTGGTTGAACAAGCCGGTGGATTAAGTGTTACCAGTAGTGGACGCATCATGGACATTCAACCGACCAGTATTCATCAACGCGTTGAAGTAATACTCGGTGCGAAAAACGAAGTAGAGAAATGCTTGAGCTACTACAATACACAAACCAACAACGACTAACACCCGCTAACGGTTAATCTGATACAACCGATAAGGCGTAAATAATATTACATTCATTTGCGTCTTTCGGTTTTCTTGACTGTTGCCTTCCCTCCTCGCTCATTAACGCTTTTATAGCTTGCCAACGAGTCCAAACAGCCGCTTTTCGCCACTGCTAAATCGCCCTAAACAAGCAGTAGATAGCGTTGATTTTTATGCAAAAAAAATATTCTCAACCATAATCAAAGATACCCTTTTTGCATTGCCATTTAACCGCCAGTGAACTGGACAAATACCAATAACAATAGGCCTATAGACATCAATACAGGTAGGTTTTTTAGTCAAATTTGTCGCTCAATCCTATTGCTCAGTTGTTTGGGTGGACAGGTTAATGCGTCATCATTGAGAAGCGCAAATAGTACCGATGAGAGTGCTGATACTGCGTTGCCAGCTTGTGTTGTGGTTAACGCCGTCACTACCGACTCCCCGTGTATTGCACAACAAGCCAATACCGACAACGTATTAGCTGATGGCGGAGTAAAATTAGACGATGTCAGAGGTGACGTATCTACCTTAGCAACTGAGGCAAAGGCTGTACTCAAGGATGAGTTAGCAAAACAACAACCAACTCAGGCCCAAACAGCCTCAGCTCAGTCAAACACACCCCACACAGTAACAACGGACAACGATTTACCCTATTTTCAAGCTCAGCTCGAACGTATTAAACAGGCTGAGTCGATGGTTTCACCTCAAACGGCTGAGTACAAAGCGCTATATAAACGTATTCGGCCGATAATTATCAGTAAAACACAGCAATTATACGACAAAGCCTCGGCTCCTGGAGTTGACTTAACCCTGTTAGGCAACGATCCCCCCAATACCAGTGATGTGTTGCAGTCTGCTGTCGAACTTGCCGGTTTTTATCAATTGCGCTCATCGTTATTTACGTTAGTGGATCGAAGTTATCAACAACTACTGACATCGACCAAACCGATCGCGATTAAAGAAGCGAAATTAGAAGCTCGATACTTAACGACACAACTGGTAGTAATTGTAAAAAGTAGCGTACAACGAGTACTAGAATTACCGCAGCGGTTTATAGCGGCGCCCATAGACCTGTCGATAAATTTGCTGCTCATCGTGTTAGCTATTTACCTGTTTTATCGCTGGCGTGCTTTTGCAAAAACAGGTCTCCCGCTGTGGCGTAAGAAAATTTTAGAGGTACGCCCAAGAACCAGCAAACGTATAAAAGTCGCCCGGGCAATATGGTACTTCGACCAAATCAGAGCCCCTTTGGAGTGGTTTTTACTATTCAGCTTTATTTTGTCGAACTTAGATATTCTGCAGTTACCCGTTGTTAACGACTTTTTTGCTACGCTAATTTTTTGGCTGTTTATCATTGTTTTTGTATTTCGATTACTGAAAACACTGATTGAACGAGGCAAGCAAAATTTACTGCGCAATATGAGCGACGGTCAATCACTATCGTTAAATCTCGCCGTTTGGTGGTTTGGATGCTACAAACTCAGCATTGCTCTGACGGCGTTGTTTATTCCTCATGGAACCATTATTAGCTGGTTAAAAATAGCCTTCTTACTTTTACTGATTCCGGTATACATATTTTTCATCAAGCAGTGGCGTGACGATTGCTTTACCTATATGGATCAAGAAAGCGATGCTAGCGAATCAGTCCTTAGCCTGATTAGTCAACGCACAGGTCTTCGCGGATTTATATCGGCTAACATTGCCTTAATACTGGTTGTCTATTACGCCATCTCACGCGGCTTTTTAGCACTCGTGTCAAAGGTTGAATCTGGACGTAGAATTACCGCAGAAATTTATCACAAGAAACTTGTTGCCGATAACGCTCAATTACAAGAGCAAAGTCACTTGCTATCCCCTTTAACGGAACAACAATACGAGACCTTTATCGACAGTGAACAAGGCTTTGTCGAATCCGTGATTAAAGCACCGCTGGATAATGTGTTGGCAATGTTAGCGCAGCATGAGCGCTCTCATATAGCGATTACAGGTGAACGCGGTATCGGTAAGAGTTACTTTTTAAAAGCCCTCGCCAAGCAATATCCTAACTCACTGCAGATCAACTGCAGCGAAGACTTTAACGACATAATTTTACAGGTACAAAACCAACTGGGTTTAACTGGAGAGCAAATCAAAACGGCGGACATCATAACCGCTTTGCAAGAACAGCAAATCGATTTAATTTTATTGGATAATTGTCACCGGCTGCTCACACCAGAAATAAGTGGCCAACGAGATATACGGCGTTTGTACGGTTGGATCAATGAACTCAAAGGTCTTTGCTTATGGGTACTGACCTTTGACAGTAGCAGTTGGGCATTACTAAATGCACTCGGTATCGCCACCGGATTCTATTCCAAAACCATTGCCCTGCGCGCATGGAGCGAAGAGCAAATCACTGAATTACTCGATCTGCGCTGCCAACAACTCAACATTGACGTTGATTACAACTCGTTAGTGATCCCGAGACAATTAGTTGATATTGAAGATGAAGCCATAGATAAGCGCAATAAGTTTGGCATATACCGCATCATTTGGGGTTATGCAGAGGGCAACCCCGCCATCGCGTGTCGTACACTGGCAAAATCGATATGCAACGACAACGACAAATACATCGCTCGCTTACCCATATACCCTGAAAGTAAAGTACTCGAGGGGCTCGATATTAACGCTTTATTGGTTCTACGCAGTATTTGTCAATTCGGTCGTTGTAAAACCAATGACATTGTTAACAATCTACGACTACATGGTTTGGTCGTTAATAGTGCTCTAACGGCCACTCTTGCACAAGGGATACTCGAGCGGGTCGAAGGGCGTTATCAAATAAGTTGGCTGTGGTTTCGCACTGTATCAAAATACCTTGCCCGTCAAAATCTATTACCTCGTTAGGAGCTCGCCATGATTCGTCGAAAATATCAGCTATTAACTTTCTTTGGTCAAGCACTGCTGGTTTTCATAGCGTTGTTCGCCATGCCCAGTTATGCCGAGCAAGACACGGCAAAAGAATTACAGATGATCACCACACTCGCAGAGGTCATTAAACCAGCGGGGTTGTTGTTATCATTAGTTCTGTTTGTTTTAGTGTGGTTGGTATTAAAGGTTGTTAAATCGATTGTTAACGATCTAAGTGAAGTTTTTGCAGAGAAACGACTACTGCTCCAAAAGGCACTCGTGTTTTTTCAATTTCTCATTTATTTCGTCGCCATAACCACAGCAGTCATGCTGAGCTTTGAGTTTAGTAAAGAGCTACTGGCTATATTAGGTGGTACGTTAGCCGTCGCTGTCGGCTTTGCAATGAAAGATTTAGCTGCCTCTGTTGTAGCCGGAATTATTATTATGTTCGATCGCCCGTTTCAAGTCGGCGATCGAGTGCTCTTCGGTGGCGAATATGGCGATATAACTGCGATAGGTCTGCGATCCGTGAAAATGACCACACTAGACGACAATGTCGTCACCATACCCAATAACATATTTCTCAATGAACTGACCTCATCAGGTAACTACGGTGAGCTTGACATGCAGATATCAATTCAGTTTCACGTTGCTATCGATCAAGACCTCGCTAAAGCACAGGAAACAATTCGAGAATGTGCGGCGCTAAGCAAGTTCGCTTATCTGAATAAGCCTATTACCGTGCTTGTTAGCCAAGTGATAACCAATAATTTCATTGCTTATAAGTTGACCTTAAAAGTCTACGTACTCGACACCAAATATGAAAAGGCGCTCGAAACCGATATTACCTTACGCGTTAATGACGCATTTCAACAAGCCAATATAAAAGCACCGCAAATTGTCATTGCCAATACCATTGAACGCGCCAATGCCAGTAGTTAACGTCGTTGATAGGTTTACGGATCTGCTAGAGCGGTGAGGTACACGGATGTACTAATGCCGCGAGTGCATGGATGCGCAGGAGCGGTGACGGCGATACTTTTCTAGAAACGACTCAACGTCATCCTGGAATCGCAGAGCGATGTCCGGGACCTCCTTGAGCGCGCAGAGGCTTCGTTAAACGCACACTTTTACGGCAGGAGATCCTCGCCTACGCGAGGATGACGGTGCTAATTATCTAATTTCATTAAGGAGTATTTACACGGATGTAAAACGTAAAAAACCCGTCACAAGGACGGGTTTCTTTTAATTGGAAGCCTGGCGGTTATGTCCAAGAATGGACGGTATGACGATGTTTCAGGGAAGGAAAAACATCGTGGAACTACGTAGTAGATCGAGCCAGCAATAGAAAGCAAAAAAGGCTGCACAATGTGCAGCCTTTCTTTTAATTGGAAGCCTGGCGATGACCTACTCTCACATGGGAACTCCCACACTACCATCGGCGCTACTTCGTTTCACTTCTGAGTTCGGCATGGGTTCAGGTGGTTCCAAAGTGCTATTGTCGCCAGACAAAAACTTTTATACATGGATGTATTTATGTCGCGATGCCATGGATGGCTTGGAGCGACGTCTCCACGTATTTAATAATCTGGAAAGCGATATTTACTCAATTCTTAATAATGCGCGACTTTGTCAAACATGTTCAGTCGATGTTGAGAGCAGAATTAACAACGCTATAAAAACTAAGTGTACATTTTGTACTCGTGTTTTTATAAGGCCGGTAATTTTGGTGTCAACAAGACTTACTCTACAAAACCTCTTGGGTGTTGTATGGTTAAGCCTCACGGGCAATTAGTATCAGTTAGCTCAACGTCTCACAACGCTTACACACCTGACCTATCAACGTCGTAGTCTCCGACGACCCTTTAGGGGACTCAAAGTCCCAGTGAGAACTCATCTCAAAGCCTGCTTCCCGCTTAGATGCTTTCAGCGGTTATCAGTTCCGAACATAGCTACCCGGCAATGCCACTGGCGTGACAACCGGAACACCAGAGGTTCGTCCACTCCGGTCCTCTCGTACTAGGAGCAGCCCTCTTCAATTCTCAAACGCCCACGGCAGATAGGGACCGAACTGTCTCACGACGTTCTAAACCCAGCTCGCGTACCACTTTAAATGGCGAACAGCCATACCCTTGGGACCGACTTCAGCCCCAGGATGTGATGAGCCGACATCGAGGTGCCAAACACCGCCGTCGATATGAACTCTTGGGCGGTATCAGCCTGTTATCCCCGGAGTACCTTTTATCCGTTGAGCGATGGCCCTTCCATACAGAACCACCGGATCACTATGACCTACTTTCGTACCTGCTCGACGTGTCTGTCTCGCAGTTAAGCTGGCTTATGCCATTGCACTAACCGTACGATGTCCGACCGTACTTAGCCAACCTTCGTGCTCCTCCGTTACACTTTGGGAGGAGACCGCCCCAGTCAAACTACCCACCAGACAGTGTCCCCATCCCAGATTATGGGACCAGGTTAGAACATCACGCATACAAGGGTGGTATTTCAAGGATGGCTCCACAGATACTGGCGTACCTGCTTCAAAGCCTCCCACCTATCCTACACATGTAGGAGCAATGTTCACTGTCAAGCTATAGTAAAGGTTCACGGGGTCTTTCCGTCTAGCCGCGGGTATACGGCATCTTAACCGCAAATTCAATTTCACTGAGTCTCGGGTGGAGACAGTGTGGCCATGATTACGCCATTCGTGCAGGTCGGAACTTACCCGACAAGGAATTTCGCTACCTTAGGACCGTTATAGTTACGGCCGCCGTTTACCGGGGCTTCGATCATGAGCTTCGCTTGCGCTAACCCAATCAATTAACCTTCCGGCACCGGGCAGGCGTCACACCGTATACGTCATCTTACGATTTAGCACAGTGCTGTGTTTTTAATAAACAGTTCCAGCCACCTGGTTACTTCGACTGGCCTCAGCTTAGGGAGCAAGTCCCATCACCAGAGCCAGCGTACCTTCTCCCGAAGTTACGGTACTATTTTGCCTAGTTCCTTCACCCGAGTTCTCTCAAGCGCCTTAGTATTCTCTACCTAACCACCTGTGTCGGTTTGGGGTACGGTTCCTTATAATCTGATGCTTAGAAGCTTTTCCTGGAAGTATGGCATCAACAACTTCAACTCCGTAGAGTCTCGTCTCGTATCTCAGCCTTGAGGAAATCCGGATTTACCTAAATCTCCAGCCTACATACTTTCACATGGACAACCAACGCCATGCTTGCCTAGCCTGCTCCGTCCCTCCTTCGCAATTATAAGAAGTACAGAAATATTAATCTGTTTCCCATCGACTACACCTTTCGGTCTCGCCTTAGGGGCCGACTTACCCTGCCCTGATTAACATGGGACAGGAAACCTTGGTCTTTCGGCGTGGGGGTTTTTCACCCCCATTATCGTTACTCATGTCAGCATTCGCACTTCTGATACCTCCAGCATGCTTTACAACACACCTTCAACGGCTTACAGAACGCTCCCCTACCACTTAATCCTAAGATTAAATCCGCAGCTTCGGTGCTATGTTTAGCCCCGTTACATCTTCCGCGCAGACCGACTCGACTAGTGAGCTATTACGCTTTCTTTAAAGGATGGCTGCTTCTAAGCCAACCTCCTAGCTGTCTGGGCCTTTCCACATCGTTTCCCACTTAACATAGACTTTGGGACCTTAGCTGGCGGTCTGGGTTGTTTCCCTTTCCACGACGGACGTTAGCACCCGCCGTGTGTCTCCCGGATATCACTCACTGGTATTCGGAGTTTGCAAAGGGTTGGTAAGTCGGGATGACCCCCTAGCCTTAACAGTGCTCTACCCCCAGTGGTGTTCGTCCGAGGCTCTACCTAAATAGATTTCGGGGAGAACCAGCTATCTCCCGGCTTGATTAGCCTTTCACTCCGACCCACAAGTCATCACCGCATTTTTCAACATACGTGTGTTCGGTCCTCCAGTTGATGTTACTCAACCTTCAACCTGCCCATGGGTAGATCGCCGGGTTTCGGGTCTATGCCCTGCAACTAAACGCGCAGTTAACACTCGCTTTCGCTACGGCTCCCCTAATCGGTTAACCTTGCTACAGAACATAAGTCGCTGACCCATTATACAAAAGGTACGCAGTCACCCGAAGGCTTCCACTGCTTGTACGTATGCGGTTTCAGGTTCTATTTCACTCCCCTCACAGGGGTTCTTTTCGCCTTTCCCTCACGGTACTGGTTCACTATCGGTCAGTTAGGAGTATTTAGCCTTGGAGGATGGTCCCCCCATATTCAGACAGAATTTCACGTGTTCCGTCCTACTCGATTTCACGGTAAGGTCATTTTCGTGTACGGGACTATCACCCTGTATCGTCAAGCTTTCCAGCTTATTCCACTAATTCACAAACCGCTTAAGGGCTAATTCCCGTTCGCTCGCCGCTACTAAGGAAATCTCGGTTGATTTCTTTTCCTCGGGGTACTTAGATGTTTCAGTTCTCCCGGTTCGCCTCGTTAAGCTATGTATTCACTTAACGATACCTGCCTTATGACAGGTGGGTTTCCCCATTCGGAAATCTGTGCCTATAACGCCTTTTATCGGCTCAACACAGCTTATCGCAGATTAACACGTCCTTCATCGCCTCTAACTGCCAAGGCATCCACCACATACGCTTAGTCACTTAACCATACAACCCCAAAAAGTTTCGCTTGGTCTTTGGTGTTCATACTGCCTTGTCTTCGTTAATTGTTTGGTCATTACCAAAAGGTAACTCCCGGCACAATAAACTCGACGGCGTTGTCTAAACCTCAAATCCCTACGCGAAATCGCGTATTTGGATAACCCAGTGACAAAACTGGGTTCAAATATATGTCTGACATTTTCACGCATTCATTAAGAATGTTCCAAACAAGGATGTTTGGATGTCGAATTGTACACGGATGTACTTAATTCGACCCTTGAGTATTGATTTTTTAAAAATCATGAAGAATTTCTTCTTCGTTGGTATTTATATCTTATGCAACACCGTGCGACACGTTGTTGCCAATATAAACACCGGGTTTAATATCAGCTTTCCAAATTGTTAAAGAGCAGTGAGTTGAAAACTCAAAACTAAATACTGTTATTTAGTTTTGAACTCTCAGATACCATCAGCAGATCCCGTTTTAAAACATAACGGGATGCATCGACGCATCACTTTATTGGTTATCGATGCAATTTGTGTGAACACTCAAAAGACAGTGTTTTACTTAAGGTAAGGAGGTGATCCAACCCCAGGTTCCCCTAGGGTTACCTTGTTACGACTTCACCCCAGTCATGAATCACAAAGTGGTAACCGTCCTCCCGAAGGTTAAACTAGCTACTTCTTTTGCAACCCACTCCCATGGTGTGACGGGCGGTGTGTACAAGGCCCGGGAACGTATTCACCGCGGCATTCTGATCCACGATTACTAGCGATTCCGACTTCATGGAGTCGAGTTGCAGACTCCAATCCGGACTACGACGGACTTTATGGGATTCGCTCCACCTCGCGGTCTCGCTGCCCTTTGTATCCGCCATTGTAGCACGTGTGTAGCCCATCCCGTAAGGGCCATGATGACTTGACGTCGTCCCCACCTTCCTCCGGTTTATCACCGGCAGTCTCCTTAGAGTTCCCGCCCAAAGCGCTGGCAAATAAGGATAGGGGTTGCGCTCGTTGCGGGACTTAACCCAACATTTCACAACACGAGCTGACGACAGCCATGCAGCACCTGTCTCAGAGTTCCCGAAGGCACCAAACTATCTCTAGTAAGTTCTCTGGATGTCAAGGGATGGTAAGGTTCTTCGCGTTGCATCGAATTAAACCACATGCTCCACCGCTTGTGCGGGCCCCCGTCAATTCATTTGAGTTTTAACCTTGCGGCCGTACTCCCCAGGCGGTCAACTTAGCGCGTTAGCTACGCTACCCACGAATCAAATTCACAGACAGCTAGTTGACATCGTTTACGGCGTGGACTACCAGGGTATCTAATCCTGTTTGCTCCCCACGCTTTCGTGTCTCAGCGTCAGTATTTGTCCAGGTGGCCGCCTTCGCCACTGATGTTCCTTCCAATCTCTACGCATTTCACCGCTACACTGGAAATTCCACCACCCTCTACAATACTCTAGACAGCCAGTTCGAAATGCAGTTCCAAGGTTGAGCCCTGGGCTTTCACATCTCGCTTAACAATCCGCCTACACACGCTTTACGCCCAGTAATTCCGATTAACGCTCGCACCCTCCGTATTACCGCGGCTGCTGGCACGGAGTTAGCCGGTGCTTCTTCTGCGAGTAACGTCACAGCTAGCAGGTATTAACTACTAACCTTTCCTCCTCGCTGAAAGTGCTTTACAACCCGAAGGCCTTCTTCACACACGCGGCATGGCTGCATCAGGGTTTCCCCCATTGTGCAATATTCCCCACTGCTGCCTCCCGTAGGAGTCTGGGCCGTGTCTCAGTCCCAGTGTGGCTGATCATCCTCTCAAACCAGCTAGAGATCGTCGCCATGGTAGGCCATTACCCCACCATCTAGCTAATCTCACTTGGGCTAATCTAAAGGCGAAAGGTCCGAAGAGCCCCTCCTTTGGTCCGTAGACATTATGCGGTATTAGCAGTCGTTTCCAACTGTTGTCCCCCACCTTAAGGCATATTCCCAAGCATTACTCACCCGTCCGCCGCTCGACGCCTTCTAGTAAACTAGAATCGTTTCCGCTCGACTTGCATGTGTTAAGCCTGCCGCCAGCGTTCAATCTGAGCCATGATCAAACTCTTCAATTAAAAATTTAATCTACTCAATGAATTCTGTTGCATTTGACATATGTCGTTTGCATGAACCTCATTAAGATTTTGAATAGTGGTAAAACTACACATCTTATGAATGCTCACACAAATTGCATGATAACTATTTGTTAAAGATCAGTACAAGGATGTACCGACATCGAAACGGTTCATGGATGAACGTTTTGTTTCGATGCGAGATTAGACGCACTCGCTAATCTTCTTCGTTTCGCTGCAGGTCTTGCCCGAAGCGAGATGCGCATTTTACGCATCTGAGTTTTGATGTCAACCGCTTTTTGAAAGTTTTTTGAAAAACATTTTCAAATCTTTCGGTGACCGCTAAGCCCGATATTCTCTGACTTAACTTAACAAAACACCTCATTGGTCTGTGCCGTTGAAGTGGATGCGCATTTTAGGGATTTTTGTGATGGGGTCAACTGTTTTTTTTGCAAAAATTCGATAAATAAGCGTTTTATTCAAATTCACAACGAAAGCGTCACATTTATGAAACAATCATCGCCTATTTTAACAATTTTCGCTGACGAAGCTGTTTAACACTAACCGTATATTTAAAGCTTGATTGGTGGATATCAATTTCCCAGTTAACTAAGTTAAAACAAGCTAAGTATTGCAACAACCATGTGCAACAGCAGGTGATGATAAGATGAGCAAAGATGGCCTTGTGCTTTTACGACAAGAGTCCCCCTCTTACAAAGCAAGGCCCTTAGTTACAAGCGATAGCTTTGCAGCTATCGCAGCAAACAACGATTAGACCTTAAACTTTGCCCCTACACCTTACGTCTTAAGAAATACACGGCAATGATGACAAATAAAAGGCTCGGCAACACCGCGCCAAGTAATGGCGGCATCTGAAAAGTTTGACTGATTGAACCAAACATACGATTAATAAAATCATAGGCAATCCCGGTACCGATGCCCATCATGATCCGAGCCCCCATGGATACACTACGCAATGGACCAAATATGTATGACAAGGCGACCAGTAGCATAACGGCGACGGTAAAGGGTTGCATCAGTTTTCGCCAAAACGCCAACATATAGCGACTAGTGTCTTGCTTGTTTTCTTCTAAGTAATCGAGATAACTGAGTAACCCTTGCAGAGATAATGCTTCAGGCTTAACGGTTACCACGCCAAGTTTATCTGGCGTTAAACTCGACTGCCACGCGTAGGAGTCAATGCGATTGGTGCTAATAGCTTGTTCAGATAACTGTGATATTTCAACATCGAGCAGCAACCAGTTGTCACCTTGCCAGGTCGCAGACTCGGCGCTTAACCAACGTTGCATTTTGTGGTCATCGCCAAATGTATATAAGCTAATACCCTTTAGCGTGCTAACATCCGCCACTTCGCTGATGTGCACTATCAGCTCACTGTCTTTTGCCCAAACGCCATTTTTAGCCGATATCAGACTGCCTTCAGATATTTCTTGAGCGCGAAGCTCTCGCGCTGTTGCTTCGCCTTTGGGGGCTAAAAACTCACCTATTGCCATACTGAGTAGAATAAGAACAACAGCGGTTTTCATTACTGATTTTATGATATCTAACTTAGACAACCCCGCAGCCTGCATAACGACCAATTCAGAGTTACTGGCCATCATACCAAGACCGATAAGTCCGCCAACTAAGGCAGCCATTGGAAAAAATATTTCGATATCTCGAGGAATCGAATAAAACGCAAAGAGAGCAGCGTCCAGCAGGTCATAGTTACCACGCCCAACGGCTCTCATTTGTTCAACAAATTTAATAATACCACTAATGCTCACCAGCACCGACAGCGTCAAAAACGTAGTCATGGCGATAACACGACCGATATACAAGTCGAGAATACGCATTAGCTATTTCCTCTTTTCAAGCGCGCTTTTAATTTTTTGCCACTGCTTCTACTGCGCAATAACAGCATCCAGCCAACGAATAATGCAGTAATGTGAATAGGCCACAGGCCAACCGAAGGAGCGATAACACCGTCATCCATGGCCGAACGAGCACTGGTCAGCAACAGATAGTAAACCAGGAACAATAACAACGCTGGAAACATTTTTGCAAACTTACCTTGGCGCGGATTGACCACGCTTAACGGTACCGCAATTAAGGTCAAAATTAACACGCTAATGGGAAATGACAACCGCCATTGAAGTTCAGTGCGAGCAGAGCTGTCATTGCGGGTAAGTAAATCTTTGGTCGGTATTGCACTTAGTTTTCGCAACCGCTCTTCAACTTTTTTATCTTGTATTTTCATTTGATAACCTGCGAATTCCATGGTTTCAAATTCGGTGGTTACATTGTTTTTTTGGTAACGGTTCCCATCGTTCATGATCAGCGTTTGCTCGCCACTTTCTGCTTCGATAACCTTGCCGCTTTTAGCGTAAATTACGTTGACGATGTCTTGTTTACCCGTCTCATCTTTCGGTAGTTGAGCGACAAAGATATCCTGTAACTCTTTGTTGTCGCCGATATTTTGAATAAACACCACCGCTTCCTCATTACTGGTTTTTTGAAATCGCCCAGCAACAAGTGCGGTCAAACCAATGTCCTTTGCCAGCTGTTCTTTGACTTGATATTCTTTTTCTTGCGCCAGCGGTGATAAATAAAGAGTAAACAAGCCGGTAATCAAACTGACCACAATAGCGAGTAACAAGGTAACCCGAACCACGTACCACTCACTCACCCCACACGCGTGCAATACTGTCATTTCATTTTCAGCATAGATACGTCCGTAAGCAATTAAAATGGCTAAGAATAAGCTCAGTGGCAACATGACACCCATCAAGTGTGGAATCGTTAATCCCATAAACGTGATAACCATTTGGGCTGGGAAATCACCGTCAGACGCATCGCCTAATATCCGCACAAATTTTTGACTGATAAATATGGTCATCAAGACGAAAAACACCCCTAACTGAGTGCGACCAACTTCATTTAATAAATAGCGAAAAATAATCACAAAATTAACCTAAAAAACTTTGTTTTTTTCTGACAACCACACAATTTTTAAGTAAACTACGTATTTTCATAAATCATTTACTTTTGGCTGTTATCTAAAATTCGTAAAATAGCGAAATAGCTAGCTATAATTACTTAGCTAAAGGATAGCTTTAAATATGCGGTACGATGCTAATTAGTCTATCGTTATCGCACTGTTTTTAGCAAGTTGATAAATAAAAAACAGCTCAAAAGTTAACAAATTTCGTAGAAAATAGGAGTGTTCATGGAGTTCAGTGTCAAAAGTGGCAGCCCAGAAAAGCAACGCAGTGCTTGTATTGTCGTTGGCGTATACGAACCACGCCGCCTTAGCGCTGTCGCCGAACAGCTAGATGAAATCAGCGGTGGCTATATTTCTAACTTATTACGCCGAGGCGACCTCGAAGGCAAGCCAGGGCAAATGCTGTTATTACACCAAGTTCCCAACGTTCTGTCTGAACGCGTATTGCTAGTCGGTTGTGGCAAAGAGCGCGAACTCGATGAACGCCAGTACCGTCAAATTATCAGTAAAACCATCAATACCCTTAACGAAACAGGGTCGATGGAAGCGGTGTGTTTCTTATCTGAGCTACACGTAAAGGGACGCGATACCTATTGGAAAGTGCGCCAGGCGGTAGAAGCAACTCAAGATTGTCTTTACAGCTTCAATCAATTAAAAACGCGAAAGGAAGAAGCTCGTCGCCCATTGCGCAAAATCGTCTTTAATGTACCAACGCGTCGTGAACTGCCGATTGGCGAGCGTGCAGTTGCGCATGGTCTAGCAATCGCTTCAGGTATGAAAGCCTGTAAAGACGTCGCTAATATGACACCAAATATCTGTAATCCAGCCTATCTAGCCGAGCAAGCCAAGCAATTGGCTACCAATAACGACAATATCAGTATTGACGTGGTTGATGAAAAGCAAATGGAAGAACTAGGTATGGGCTCTTACTTAGCAGTAGGACGCGGTAGCGCCAACGAATCCTTAATGACGCTTATTCACTATCGCGGTGCCGGTGACGACAGTAAACCAATTGTACTGGTAGGCAAGGGGTTAACCTTTGACTCAGGTGGTATTTCAATCAAGCCAGGCGAAGCAATGGATGAAATGAAATACGATATGGGTGGCGCCGCTGGTGTGTTAGGCACCATGCACGCGCTTGCTGAACTTAACTTACCTCTAAATGTCATCGGTGTGTTGGCTGGTTGTGAAAATATGCCAAGCAGCAATGCGTACCGTCCAGGGGATATCTTGACTACGATGTCAGGGCAAACCGTAGAAGTGTTAAATACCGATGCTGAAGGTCGCTTGGTGTTGTGTGACGCCTTAACTTACGTTGAGCGCTTCGAACCTGAAACGGTTATTGATGTTGCTACCTTAACTGGTGCTTGTGTTATTGCCTTAGGCGCACACGCTACCGGTTTATTGAGCTCGCATAACCCACTGGCGCACGAGTTGCTCAATGCGTCGGACCAAAGTGGTGATCGCGCATGGCGTTTACCATTGTGGGATGAGTATCAGGACCAGCTCGACAGCCCATTTGCCGATTTCACCAACTTAGGTGGTCGAGCGGCAGGTACCATTACAGCGGCTTGTTTCCTCGCGAGATTTACCAAAAAATATCACTGGGCGCACCTTGATATTGCAGGTACAGCGTGGCGCAGTGGCCCGAAAAAAGGTTCAACTGGTCGACCGGTTAGCATGTTAACTCAGTTTTTATTAAACCGCAGCGGACAAGAGCAAGGCGAATAATATGAGCACCCAGGTAATCTTTAGCGTAATC
Source organism: Thalassotalea ponticola (assembly GCF_041379045.1). Classification (NCBI taxonomy): domain Bacteria; kingdom Pseudomonadati; phylum Pseudomonadota; class Gammaproteobacteria; order Alteromonadales; family Colwelliaceae; genus Thalassotalea; species Thalassotalea ponticola. The sequence continues at coordinate 694,350 of NZ_CP166871.1, read as the reverse complement.
AAAGACGGCGCCCAAGATCACCTGCGCCTTGCGTGCGACAAGGTCGCCAACCTGTATCGACAAAACAAACGAGTATTCGTATTTTGCGATTCGCAGAGTGATGCACACAAAATTGACGAGCTGTTATGGTCTTTTGATAGCGAAAGTTTTATCCCTCACAACCTCCTCGGCGAGGGTTATGAGACGGGTTCGCCAGTTGAAATCAGCTGGCAAGCGCCAACAAATCAAAGACACGTACTGGTGAACTTAGCCAAAGAAGTTCCGGCTTTTGCGGCCCAGTTCACTCATATTTTAGACTTTGTCCCTGCTGACGAAGAATTGAAGCAGCAAGCTCGCCTGCGCTATCGCAGTTATCAACACGGCGGTTGCCAATTAGTAACCGAGTCAGCGTAACAAATAAATCATTGTAGAAAATCATGGAAAAAACATTTAATCCATCGGCTATAGAACAGGCGCTATACAACGCTTGGGAAGAGAAAGGTTATTTCGCACCATCAGGTAAAGGCGACGGCTACTGCATAGCCATTCCGCCCCCCAACGTCACCGGTAGCCTACACATGGGTCACGCCTTTCAACAAACGATCATGGATAGCTTGATCCGTTATCAGCGCATGCAAGGTAAAAACACCTTATGGCAATCAGGTACCGATCACGCGGGTATTGCCACGCAAATGGTTGTAGAGCGTAAGATTGCTGGCGAAGAAAACAAAACTCGTCACGATTACGGTCGAGACGCATTCATTGAAAAGATTTGGGACTGGAAAGCACATTCAGGTGGTACCATTGGCCAACAAATGCGCCGTCTGGGCAACTCGATTGACTGGTCGCGTGAACGCTTCACCATGGATGAGGGGATGAGCAATGCGGTACAAGAAGTATTTGTTCGTCTATATCAAGAAGATTTGATCTATCGTGGTAAGCGCTTGGTTAACTGGGATCCGAAATTGCACACGGCAATTTCCGATCTAGAAGTTGAGAATAAAGACAAAAAAGGCCACATGTGGCACTTCCGCTACCCACTTGCCGATGGCGTGAAAACAGCCGATGGTAAAGACTACATTGTGGTAGCAACGACACGTCCTGAAACCATGCTCGGTGATACTGGTGTGGCAGTAAACCCAGAAGATGAGCGCTATAAAGATCTTATCGGTAAGCACATCTTATTGCCTATAGTTAATCGTCTTATTCCAATTGTTGGCGATGAACACGCCGATATGGAAAAGGGTACCGGCTGTGTCAAAATCACGCCGGCACACGACTTTAACGATAACGAAGTTGGTAAGCGTCACAACTTACCGATGATCAATATTTTTGATGTCGATGCCAATATTCTAGCAGTAGCCGAAGTATTTGATGTCAATGGCGAAGAGTCGGATGTTTACGATTGCGCCCTACCTGAACAATACGCTGGTTTAGAGCGCTTTGCCGCGAGAAAGCAAATTGTTGCCGACTTTGACAACCTCGGTTTACTCGATGCAGTAAAAGACCATGACTTGACTGTGCCTTACGGCGATCGAAGTGGTGTCGTTATCGAGCCATTCTTAACTGATCAGTGGTACGTGCGCACAGACGTTTTAGCCAAACCAGCTATTGAAGCGGTTGAAAACGGCGACATTGAATTTGTACCTAAGCAATATGAAAATATGTACTTTGCTTGGATGCGCGACATTCAAGATTGGTGTATTTCACGCCAGCTTTGGTGGGGTCACCGCATCCCTGCGTGGTATGACGCGCAAGGTAAAGTCTACGTCGGCCGCAGCGAAGAAGACGTTCGCAGCCAATATAACTTAGCCGATGACGTTACCCTAAGCCAAGACGATGACGTATTGGATACTTGGTTCTCATCAGCACTTTGGACCTTCTCTACCTTAGGTTGGCCAGATAATACGGATGCATTGAAGCAATTCCACTCGACCGATGTCCTCGTTACCGGTTTTGATATTATCTTCTTCTGGGTTGCGCGCATGATCATGATGACCATGCACTTCGTAAAAGACGAAGATGGCAAACCGCAAGTGCCATTTAAAAAGGTTTATGTTACCGGTCTTATACGCGACGAGAACGGCGACAAAATGAGTAAATCAAAAGGTAATGTTATCGACCCACTCGATATGATCGACGGGATCAGCCTTGACGATCTACTGGAAAAGCGCACTGGCAATATGATGCAACCTCAGCTTAAAGAGAAAATTACTAAGCTGACCAAGAAGGAATTCCCCGATGGTATTGAAGCGCACGGTACCGATGCGCTGCGCTTTACCCTTGCCGCCGTTGCGTCTACGGGTCGTGATATCAACTGGGATATGAAGCGCTTGGAAGGCTATCGCAACTTTACTAACAAGTTGTGGAATGCCAGCCGCTATGTGCTGATGAATACTGAAGAGCACGATTGTGGTATTGGTAACGGTGATATCGAGTTGTCACTTGCTGATCGTTGGATTATTGGTCAATTTGAAAAAACGGTGCAGACGGTTCATCAAGCATTTGATACGTTCCGCTTTGACCTTGCAGCGCAGGCACTCTATGAATTTACATGGAACCAATTCTGTGACTGGTACTTGGAGTTAACCAAACCGGTGATCTTTAAAGGCAGCGAAGCTCAGCAACGCGGTACCCGTCATACCATGATTAATGTGCTTGAAGCTTTGTTGCGTTTGATGCACCCGATTATGCCGTACATCACTGAAACCATCTGGCAGCGCGTTGTGCCTCTTACCCAGCCTGACTTTAAGGAAGGTAGTATTATGGTTCAGTCGTATCCACAATATCACCCAGAGCGCGTCGACGAGCAGGCGATCAGTGATGTTGAATGGTTGAAACAAGTGATCATTGGTATCCGTAACATCCGCGGTGAAATGGATATTCCGCCAAGTAAGCCGTTGCCGGTACTGTTGAAAAATGTGAATGCTGAAAATCAGCGTCGCATTGATCAAAACAGTCAATTTTTAAGCGCCTTAGCCAAGTTAGAGAGTATTGATGTTCTCGCTGACTCAGAACAAGGTCCAGCATCAGCAACTGCGGTTATTGGCGACATGAGCTTACTGATCCCTATGGCCGGTCTGATTGATGTCGAAGCGGAACTCGCTCGCCTTAATAAAGCGATTGAAAAAATTGAGAAAGACGTACAGCGCACTCGAGGCAAGTTGAGCAACGATAACTTTGTCAGCAAAGCACCTGCTGCCGTTATTGATAAAGAGCGCAGCAAACTGGCCGATGCCGAAGCGACGTTAGCAAAACTTGAAGAGCAAAAACAGGCTATTGCCGCAATGTAATACACATTGTAATAAAATAAAAAAAAGCCAGTAACTTTGTTACTGGCTTTTTTTTAGGCCAATCATTGCTACAGTAAAAGAAGTAATAACAATTAATAACTCGCGAATAATTTATGCACTTCATACTTCAATGTCTCATGGCAAGTTTTCTGTATTGGCTAATGTCGTTTGCTGCCCAAAGTGGGCAAACGGTACCGAGCTCGCACGACACACCCGTTAGCCGTAGTGCGCAACTGCATACTCAGCCTGTTGACGAAGTCAATTCCTGCTCCCTCGAATTAATTAACAACGACACAAGTAAAGATTGGTTGCTCACCAAAGAAGGCGAACTTTTTGCTGGTGAATTGATTTCCATGTATCACGACAAAGTCGATTTTAACAGTGATGAGGTGGGCACATTTACCATCAAAATGAAAAACATTGCCAAACTACAAACCAATAGCGTCATGAGTTTTCGCCTTGATAATGGGCAAATATATCACGGTCAACTATTTGTCAGTAGACACAGATTACTGTTGCGTGAGCAATCCGAGTTTTGTGTTGAACGCTCTAGCTTACTCTCTATTGCGCCTTCAGAAAATAGCGGAGACAGTTTATGGGACGGCCATTTAGGTATCGGTTTAAATTTTCGCAAAGGTAATTCAGAGCGATTTGACTATACTGCCCAATTCAATGCGAGGCGGTTGACCTCAGAAACGAGGACACTACTCAGCTACACCGGATTATTTTCACAAGTACAAGATCCCAACACCTTGCAATCAGTAAAAACGGAAGAAAACCACCGCTTTAATGGCTCATATGATTGGTACTATTCACGCCAACTGTTTTTTCGCCTTCCATCATTTGAATACTATACCGATAAGTTTAAAAATATCGCCATGCGTGTAACTGGCGGTGTTGCCGCCGGTTACACGGTGTTTGACCAGCCAGACTTTAGGTGGGACGTTTATGTCGGCCCCAGTTTGCAATATACCAAGTTTGAGCGAGTGGACTCATCTAATCAGCAAAGTAACACTTCTCCAGCCTTATTACTGGGTACCATTTACGAGCGTGATCTGAGTGATGATATTGAATTTCATTTAACTTATGACGTTAAATTGGTCTCGTCATCATCAGGAAAAACCATACATCACTTAGAAACTGGGCTAGCAATCGACTTAATCAGTGATCTTGATATAGACCTGAAAGCGATTGTCGATCACGTTGCAGAGCCAATTGATAACGAACAAGGTATAACACCTGAACGCACTGACATGTTATTTATCGTCGCTTTGAGCTACGATTTTTAACCGCTATAGACGGCCTCGCACAAGCCAGCGGTTGGTTATGTATATCGTGCCAAAGAGGCTCATCTAGCACGAGTGAGCATTGCCTGTACAAAAACAGACGAAGAGCAGATATAAAAAAGGCCATCATTTAGACAGCCGTTTTTAATATGATTTTTAGCTATTACCCGATCACTCTTCGAAGTAAGTGCCCCAACCGTCATAGTCAATATTATTAGCAAGGGCGAATTCAAACATTTGCTGTGCTTCTTGCTTAATCACATCTTCCTCAAGGTATTGCTCAGTGACAATATCAAAAGCAAATACGCGGGCACCGTTTTCCAACTCTGCTTCTTCAGGCTCTTCAACCTCTAGACCTTGCTTAAATGCGGCAATAGCGGCGGCTTCTAGTACCTCAAAGTTACTGCATGAAAAGTGATGCTCAATGGTGTGTAGCGCTTCATCGTTTGAGCCATCTTCTAATAACTCATTGACAAGCGCATCTGTATGAGCAAACCACTCTTGTAATTCGGCTTGCTGATCGGCGCTCAACTCAATCGTTTTTGTACTCATTAACTTATCCTGCTTTTTGCTCGCTAGTATGGATTGTTTCAAAGGGATTGTTTACTTCTTCACTCAGTTCGATAATTTTTTCCAACATCAGCGCATGAGTATCGTTGGCAAAATGGCGAATGTAATCGCGCTGGCTGTTTTCAACCGCAATAGGTTCTAAAAACTCAATGATCATTTTTCCGTTATTCCAACGATTTAAGTTCACCAAGTTATGGGAGTTGCTCACGCACACAGGGACAATCGGTACACCAGCCATTGCCGCAGTATGAAAGGCACCTGTCTTAAAGGGTAGTAAACCTCGGCCGTAACTGCGAGTACCTTCTGGAAACAACCACACCGATATATTGCGCTGCTTAATTTTTTCAGCTGCAGAGGCAATGGTGCCATGTGCTTTAGCGCGATTGGCGCGATCAATTAATATGTTTCCAGTAAACCAGTACATCTGGCCAAACAACGGGATCCACTTTAAGCTTTTTTTGCCAACACTAACCGTTTCTTGGGGCAGTGATGCACTCACGGTAAAGATATCATATGAGTTTTGGTGATTCGCCACATAGACAACGGGACCAATGCTGGGATCGTGCTTAGGCCCACGTATTTCTACCTTAACGCCGAGAATAAACGCCATCTTGCCCACCAGCGATGCGGTATCGCGAACGTTATTTCGGTGAAACGGCCTGACGATACACAACAGCATAGAAAAGGTGAAAATTACCACTAAGGCGATACATATTAATAAAACGCGCAGTACTGCTAGCACAAAATAAACCTCAAAAACTCAATTTTAGGACGCGAATTATACACATAAATAATCCACGTTGCGAAATGCTATGTTTACAGAGGGTAAAATAAGCAAAAAAAAAGGGCAGCTTTGCTGCCCGGTGTTAACAAGTCACTGACGGCCTGTGATCTGAGTATTATTCACCCACTTCGATGCGGTCAACTCGCTGTAAACCTCGTGGCAATTTGTTACCTCGTCGGCCGCGCTCGCCGCGATAGTGTTCTAAATCGCTCGGCTTCAAAGTCAGCTTGCGTTTACCCGCATAAAGGGTAACCGGTTGCTCAGTACCAACGACAGTTAATACAGTAACAAACTCTTCTCTTGCTTTCGCTCTCGCTGACGGGATGTTGATAATTTTATTACCTTTACCTTTACTCAATTGCGGTAAATCTTTCAATGGAAATAAAAGCATCCGCCCTTCGGTGCTAATCGATAAACACAATTGTTGTTCAACTGAGTCGATTTCAACTGGGCTGAGTACCTGTGCCCCTTGGGGAACCGTCAATAACGCTTTACCGTTTTTATTGCGTGACACCATATCGTCAAACGTACCGATAAAGCCATAACCGCTATCTGAGGCAAGTAAGTACTTTTGACCTTCGTTACCCATAACAACCTGACAGAAATTGGCACCAGATGCCAAGTTGAAACGCCCTGTTAATGGCTCACCTTGCGAGCGAGCTGACGGCAACGAGTGCGCATCCGTCGCGAAAGCGCGCCCCGATGAGTCGATAAACACGGCTGGGTTATTACTTCGTCCCTTGGCACTACACAAATAGCTATCACCGGCCTTGTAGCTCAAGCCGGACGCATCGATATCATGGCCTTTCGCCGCTCTAGCCCAGCCTTTTTCCGACACGACAACAGTAACCGGTTCAGACGGCATCAAGTCTTTTTCATCGAGTGCTTTAGCTTCGTGACGCTCGACAAGCTGACAGCGACGATCATCACCATAATCTTCAGCTGCCTTTAAAATCTCTTTTTTCATCAGCGTATTAAGGCGCGCTTTCGAACCTAGGATCTTCTCAATGTGATCGCGTTCTTTTGATAACTCATCTTGCTCTGCGCGAATTTTAATTTCTTCGAGTTTGGCTAGTTGACGTAGTTTAATTTCTAGAATCGCTTCAGCTTGAGTTTTACTCAAACCAAAACGACTCATTAACTCGCCTTTGGCATCATCGTATTCTCGAATAATGGCAATCACTTCATCAATATTGAGATAGGCGATTAATAAGCCTTCAAGGATGTGTAATCGCGCTAACACTTTGTCTAAGCGATATTGCAAGCGACGACGGATTGTCTCACGTCTAAACTCAAGCCATTCGGTTAGAATTTGTTGCAGGTTCTTAACCGCCGGACGGTTGTCTAAACCAAGCATGTTTAAGTTAACGCGATAGTTTTTCTCAAGGTCCGTCGTAGCAAACAAATGCTGCATCAATTGTTCTACATCAACGCGATTAGAACGCGGCACCACCACTAAGCGAGTTGGATTTTCGTGATCTGACTCATCGCGTAAATCAACCACCATAGGCAGCTTTTTAGCCTGCATCTGCTGTGCTATTTGCTCTAAAATTTTTGCGCCAGACGCTTGATGTGGTAACGCAGTGATAACGATGTCACCTTGCTCCATATCATACACTGCACGCATTTTAATGCTGCCGCGTCCGGTGCGATAAATTTTGGCGATATCTTCACGCGGGGTAATAATCTCAGCATCGGTGGGGTAGTCTGGGGCTTGCACATGCTCGAGCAGGTCATCAACGTCAGCTTTGGGCTGTTCTATTAAATGAACGCAAGCGTTTGCCAACTCACGCACGTTATGCGGAGGAATATCAGTTGCCATACCAACCGCAATACCGGTGATGCCATTTAACAGAATATGTGGCAACCTAGCCGGTAAGGTTTTCGGCTCTTTCATCGTGCCGTCAAAGTTGGGTAACCAATCAACGGTTCCTTGGCCTAGCTCTGACAGCAGAACTTCAGCAAATTTTGATAATTTTGCTTCGGTATAACGCATCGCCGCAAAAGATTTGGGATCGTCAGGGGCACCCCAGTTACCCTGCCCGTCGACCAGTGGATAACGATAGGAGAACGGTTGTGCCATCAACACCATCGCTTCGTAACACGCCGAATCGCCATGCGGGTGGAACTTACCCAATACATCACCGACCGTACGTGCGGATTTTTTATATTTGGCAGCGGCATTTAAGCCCAACTCGCTCATCGCATAGACGATGCGTCTTTGCACCGGCTTTAAGCCATCGCCAATGTGAGGCAGTGCGCGATCCATGATCACGTACATCGAGTAATTTAGGTAAGCATCTTCGGTAAAACGCCTTAGAGGTAACTGTTCAACACCATCTAAGCTCATTTCAATTGCATCAGACATAATAAACGGGGTCCCAAATTTTGACGTTGAAAGGTCAAATAATCTGTAAAAATATCATTATTATTATGTTGTTTAGAATAGCGAAAAACAGTTCAGTAAAAAACTGTTTTTTCCCAATTTACAGTATATTAGTTATTATTTGGAATAGTTGACGTCCCAAAAGCTGGCTTCTATGCGATGACCGTCTAAGTCGATGACAAAACAGCCGTAATACGCGTCGCCATACTCGGGGCGCGGGCCTGGCCGGCCATTGCACTGAGCCCCAGCGTCAATCGCTACGCGATAAAACTCATTGACTTGTTCTTTACTGGTTGCCATAAAGCCAATATGAGAGCCATTGCCGACCGTTGCAGGCCCTTGATCATAGGGAATTTGTAACCAGAATGTCGGGTAGCCTTTGCCGTACGCCACCGACTGCTCATGCTCAGTAACGCGGTAAATATCTAGGGTAGCCAATACCACATCATAAAACTTACTGGCACGCTGAAGTTGGTTCGTACCGAGCGAGATGTGACATAGAGTTTTTGCTTTTTGTTGTTGTTCACTGATGTTCATAACAAAGATAATCTATAAATAATACAAAGTGAGCTAGTCAAACGCCTGTCGACACATTGCCCTCAACAAAACAATGTGGATGGCCATGACCATCAAATTAGTATGGTTATGGCGACGAGGATGCGTTGTACAAAGCATAACTATCGATCACCTCGGTAGCAACGTTCCCAAAAAAATAAACGCCTTTGTTATTAACAAAGGCGCTTTTGGTATTTGCTCTACGAATAAGTTGTGATTAAGCGATTCAATTAATTAGTTCAAGCGGTCGTTTTTGACGTACTTAGTGCCTTTCAAGGTCGCTTGCAGAGCTAAACCTGATTCGGTTAGCTGGAATACGGTAATATCACCAATGGTCATGCCGCCGCTCACACCAAGGCCCTTATCGCCGGTTTTCGCCGCAGCATCTGCCTCAGCGCCAAATACCCAACCTTTGTTGACAAAGTCATTAAACGCTTCTGCGGTGTGGAAGACAAATAACACATCGTAGTCTTTTGCGCCCATACCTAAACCGACACCGGCTTCATACATATCCATGTATGTTTTTCTGCCTGATTTACTGGTCGCCACACCGTAGCCATTGCCGGCAGCCACAAAGATGATATTGACTTGACCATTGGTAAATGTGGCATAGCCGCCATTTGCGCCCAATGCCATAGCTCGTGCACCTGGGCTTTCTTTGTCGATTTTGGCTAAGATCTCATTATTCATTTTATCAATAGCCGCACGTTGATCAGCTGGCGTATCGCCTTGGGCAGAACACGCCGCTAATGTTATTGCAAACAGGGTAAACAGTAATTTTTTCATAGGACATTTCTTCTCTGTGTTAATAACAAACTCCTCTCAATTATAGATTATTAGAAAATATTTGCTAAAAACCTTAACACATTGATCTTTTTGAAAATAAAAAAGCACGCTAAATGCGTGCTTAGATAAAATAGACCGTTTGAGGATATTAGTTTAAGGTAACCAAGTTACCTTTTTTCTGCAACCAATCTTTGCGATCTCCCGCGCGTTTTTTCGACAACAACATGTCCATCAACTCCATGGTGGTGTCGTATTCATCGACAGTGAGTTGAACCAAACGACGCGTATTGGGGTCCATGGTTGTTTCGCGCAACTGCAATGGATTCATTTCCCCCAGCCCTTTAAAGCGCTGAACATTGACTTTACCACGCATTTTCTCGGCTTCAATACGATCTAAAATGCCCTCTTTTTCCTGCTCATCAAGTGCGTAAAAGACTTCCTTACCGACATCAATTCGGTATAACGGTGGCATGGCGACATAGACGTGCCCCGCTTGTACCAGAGCGAGAAAGTGTTGAGTAAACAGCGCACACAATAAGGTAGCTATATGTAATCCATCAGAGTCGGCATCGGCGAGGATACAAATTTTGCCATAGCGCAATCCCGACAGATCTTCCGAGTCAGGGTCAATGCCGAGCGCAACAGATATATCGTGTATTTCTTGTGATGCGAGAATCTGACCAGAATCAACTTCCCAAGAATTAAGAATCTTACCGCGCAAGGGCATAATCGCCTGAAAATCTCTATCACGAGCTTGTTTGGCACTGCCACCAGCTGAGTCCCCTTCCACCAAAAACAATTCGGTTCGCTCTGGCTCTTGCGAGCCGCAATCGGTTAGTTTTCCCGGTAACGCTGGCCCTTGAGTCACTTTCTTGCGCACAACTTTTTTGCTGGCTCGCAAGCGACGTTGCGCATTAGAAATGCAAAATTCAGCCAGCGCTTCTGCTATTTCAGTGTGCTCATTTAGCCACAAGCTAAACGCATCCTTGACCACTCCGGAGACAAATGCTGAACATTGGCGCGATGATAAGCGCTCTTTGGTTTGCCCTGCAAATTGCGGGTCTTGAATTTTAACGGATAAAATAAATGAACATTTATCCCACACGTCGTCCGGTGTTAGCTTTAAACCGCGTGGAATAAGGTTGCGAAACTCGCAAAATTCGCGCATCGAATCAAGTAACCCTTGGCGCAGGCCGTTAACGTGCGTTCCCCCTTGAATGGTGGGAATCAAGTTAACGTAACTTTCACCGATGCTATCACCGCCTTCAGGTAACCAGGTTAGGGCCCAATCAACCGCTTCGTGTTGTGAAGAGAAGCTGCCGACAAATGGCTCTTCGGGAAGATTCGGCCACTTGTTTACTGCTTCTTTTAGATAATCTTGTAAGCCATTTTCATAACACCAATGGTGCTTTTCGCCGGCGACCTTATTGTTAAACTTAATCGATAGACCGGGACACAAGACCGCTTTGGCTTTTAAAATATGAACGAGCTTTGATACGGAAAACTTGGCAGAGTCGAAGTAACTTGCATCAGGCCAAAAACGCACACGAGAGCCCGTGTTGCGCTTACCTACGGTTCCGGTCACCGTTAAATCCGATACTTTTTCGCCGTGTTCGAACGCCATTTCAAAGACTTGTTGATTGCGGCGCACGGTAACTTCGACTCGGCTTGATAAGGCATTAACCACCGAAATACCAACCCCGTGTAGACCACCAGAGAATTGATAGTTCTTATTTGAGAACTTACCACCGGCGTGCAAACGACAAAAGATCAGTTCAACACCAGGTACTCCTTCTTCAGGGTGGACGTCGGTTGGCATGCCACGACCATCGTCGATAACTTCTAAGGACTGATCTTCGTGTAAGATTACCTGGATATTGCTTGCAAACCCCGCAAGCGCTTCATCAACCGAGTTATCAATAACCTCTTGTCCCAAGTGGTTAGGGCGGTTGGTGTCAGTGTACATGCCCGGTCTGCGGCGAACGGGATCGAGACCACTTAATACTTCAATGGCTTCAGAATTATATTGATCAGTCATAAACGTCTTTTGGTTAACGAAGTTAAATTATTATTGTTATTGCTCGACAACGGCCAATTACCGTTTCCTGTAACAAGCGTTTGCTACACACTCGAATTAGCTTCATTATTCGCTAATTGAAAGAATTTGACAACATCAGGTAACATTTTTTCAAAATCGATAAAACTGTGATCTCCCCCTTGCTGTACAATCATTTGACAGTTTTGGTACTTCTCAACTGCTTGACGATAGTCCAATACTTCATCACCGGTTTGCACTAACACTAAGTAATTTTCCGGGCGAACCAGTGGCTGGTACAAGGCGGCGAGTTGTTGCATATGTTCCTTGGTCACCTGATAGCTTTGCCCAGTATATGGATTGGTTTGTCGGCCGATGACTTGCTCTAACAACTCAAAAGGACGCACTGCGGGGTTTATCAGTACTGCGGGTAAATCGTAGGTTTCACTCAAATAGGTAGCGAAATAGCCACCCAAGGATGAGCCCGTAACCCACCACGTTGCCTTTGGCTCGCTGTCGATGATCTCGCGTAACTGTTGTATTGCTTGCTCTGGTTCGTTGGCAAGCTGCGGGGCGTACACTCGAATATCGCAAAAGTTTTGCTCGATATAACGCTTAGTTAACTGTGCCTTCAACGATTTTGGCGAGCTATTAAAGCCGTGAATGATTAATACGTTGATCATTATTCGCAAGCCTTTCTATTGCCTTAAGTAATATAACTGGCTATCTATTTTACCTGTTGGGTGTAGATAGAACTGACGAAACCCGGGACCGATATTAAGCGCTTTAACACCGTCAAAGTGAGGGTCAAATTGAATCGATGTCGCTGGGCAGGCAAATATCGGAAGCCCCGCGGCTGAGTAATAGGTCTGTCCGCGATGAACATGGCCACATGCGATGCCTCTGATGCTGCTATTCTGTTGCACTGCTGACCAAAAAGCGTGCTTGTTAATAAGGCCGTGGCGATCGATAAAATAGCCCACATCAAGTGGATGATGATGCATAAATAACAAGCTGTGACTGCCCTTATCCGGACGACTGGCAATGGCTGTTAAACCGCGCTCACTTACCAATCCGCTGGGGGTTTCACTTTTGCTGTCGATTAAGCGAATTTGCCAGGAGTTCAAGTTAATCACCTTGTCGTGATTGATGCTTTCACTGCTCAACATCTGCTTGAGTAACCTTGGATCATCGTGGTTGCCAGCAACGACGTAGACGGGACAAGGTAGCGCAGCCTCACCAACCAATTGATCAAACAGCTGATAAGACAACGCACTGTGATCTTGACTGAGATCGCCAGTAAAAATAACCGCATCTAAGTCACCCAGCTGGCGAATGCGTTGCAAGATGCGCTCTAAATTGCGGTATACGTTGGCGCCAAAGTGTTGCGCTTGTTGATCGGCGTATAAATGACAATCAGAGAATTGGACAATATTTAGCAGGCTCATTGAGGTATCCAATACAATTTGATTTGTTAATTGTTGGTAGTTATGTAGGCGTTGGCACGCCCTTGTCGCAAACACAATTGTAGCCATTCGGCTAAAAACGTCAGGGTTTGACGTTTTTCATCAGGCAAGTGCATTTGCTGATTTGGGTAGTCGTAACGCGGCTTTATTTGACGTATATACTGGCTTTCAATCACTTCGACAATGCGAGCATCATCGTAAAGCCGAATCACCATCGATGGTTTGTGAACGTAGACCTTGCTCGCCAGTGACTCTTGTTCATTAACCAATTGTTCAAATTTCACCAATTGGGTGTAGGCGGTTTGCTCCAAAATACTGAGTCGATACGACAAGCGGTCACTAATGTGAAACTCAAGTTTGTTGTTTGCTTGATCCACCCCAGCTAACAACCGCGTCAGCATCATATAGCTGCTTTCAGCCAGGTTTAGTAGATTTTTTAATCTTGGGCGATAGCGAGCCATAAACAACCTATATTTTAGCAATCAACAACGCGATTAGGGTTTGGGAAGAAACTGTAACGCTAACCATTGTAACCCAATTATGGTTGTCGCGTTATTTACTTTTCCTTGCTCCATTAAGCTAACCGCATCCGCTATACTCAATTTGTGTACCATTATATCTTCATTCTCAGTGGCTAAACCTGCGTGTTGTCCGGTCTGATAGGACGACAAATCAACATAGGCCACGTAAAGGTGAATCTTTTCGGAACAGCCTCCTGGGCTTGGTAAAAACTGATACACAGGGTGACAAGCAGCCTGTTCAATATCTATATTGGCCTCTTCCTTGGCTTCACGAACAGCGACATCTATTGCAGATTCATCGTCGTCAAACATGCCTGCGACAAACTCAACACACCACGGATTTTCGTTACTGCGCAAAGCACCCGCGCGAAACTGTTCGATCATCAATAGCTGTTGTTGTTGTTTATCGACGATCATCAGCGCCACCGCATCGCCCCGCTCAAAGATCTCGCGCTTGACCACAGAGGAGTTTCCACCTCGAAATAAACGATGGCTAAACGCGTACTCTTCGATGCGAAAGAAGCCTTGATATTTCAGTTGCCGTTGGTGGACGTTAAAATCATTTAATCCAAACTGTTTAATTTTTTTAAAATCGGTCATAATGAGGCGTTCTTTTTATATAAATACAGTATGTTATAAATCTTTTGTTACACTTTTCGAAGTAAACATAAAGTTATTTTATTCAGCATAGCAACAAAAATCGATACACTTAATACAATATCAGCATCGATACTTTTAGGGAAAACGAAACTATGATACAAAAATTAAACTCTGTGGTTGCCGGTTTGGTGTTAGCAGGTGTCAGTGCTATTGCCCATGCACAAGATTTACAACAAGTTTATCAATTAGCATTAGATAATGATCCAACCGTATTGCGTGCTGAAGCCCAATTTAAGTCGTCACAAGAATCGATTAAGCAAGCTCGCTCTGTGCTGTTGCCGCAGTTAAACGGAACGGCGACAATCTCTGATTCCGAGCGCGAAATTAACGGCCAGCCATTTAGCGAGCCGCAAAGTACCGAACTGGCGCTGGCGCTAAATATGCAACTATACCACCACAACAGTTGGGTCAATTTGGGCATTGCCGAAAAAAACGCCCACCGCTTTGATATCAATTATCAGTTTGTGAAGCAACAACTGATCACTCGCGTTACTGAAGCTTACTTCAATGTCTTAGCCGCGTACGATGGCCTTGAGTTTGCCAAAGCGGAAAAAGCAGCTATCGAACGCCAATTAGAACAAACCAAGCAACGCTTCTCTGTCGGTCTTACCGCGATCACCGATGTGCATGAAGCACAAGCGCAATACGATACCGCTGTTGCCGATGAAATTGCCGCTGAAAATCAAGTCTACACCGCAGAGGAACTGTTGCGCGAAATTACTGGTGTCTACCCGCAAGATCTGAGTGTGTTAAATACCGAGCGCTTTAGCCCTTACTTGCCAACGCCGACCAATGCCAACGAATGGCAACAGATCGCCGAAGCGAAAAACCTTAGATTATTGGGACAAAAAGTCGAATTGGATATCGCTAAGCAAAGTATCGATCTTGCCAAAGCTGGGCACTTACCGACCTTGAGCCTATTTGGCAGTCTTTCAACCGCCGATATCGACGATGATGTACTTGGCTTTAGCGGGCGTGAAGAAGACAGTCAATCAATCGGTGTCCAATTAAATGTGCCAATCTACTCTGGTGGTAACACCAGTTCGCAAGTACGTGAAGCACAACAAAATTACGTTGCCGCAAGTCAAGACATGGAATTGGTTTATCGGTCGATCATTCGCGAATCGCGCAATGCATTTAACACCATTAATGCAACAATTTCGGGAGTCAAAGCACTCGAACAGTCCGTTGTTTCGGCTGAAAGTGCATTAAAAGCGACAGAAGCGGGCTTTGAAGTTGGTACGCGTACTATTGTCGATGTATTGCAAAGCACCCGCAATTTGTACAATGCCAAACGCTTATTATCAACCACGCGATATTCGTACATCGTCAATATGCTGCGTTTAAAAGAAGCGGCAGGCACAGTCTCTGAAAGCGACATCATCGCCATTAACCAAGGCTTAACCAGCGTTGGCGGCTAATGTGGTTAACCGCTTAAAGTAACAAAAAGGCGACCTCTGGTCGCCTTTTCTCTTTCTAAAAACATCAATACGGTAATGCGATGCAAATGTCGCTGTTAGCCAAGCTGCGATGTTATTTATCTTTATTGATATTCCAACCTTGAGTGGCACGCGCGCGCTTTTTCTGCTCGGTATAACTGAGCTTGCGCTTGTTGGCGAACGGGTTTAGCGTCCCTCTGAACTCAACCTTTATTGGCGTCCCCATTACCTTTAACGATTTTCTAAAGTAGTTAATTAAATAACGCTTATAAGAATCCGGTAATTGGTTCACCTGATTGCCGTGAATAACAATAAGTGGTGGGTTGTAGCCACCCGCGTGAGCGTACTTCAATTTTATTCGTCGACCGTTAACAAGCGGTGGCTGATGATCAAATACTGCCATATCCAAAATTTTTGTTAACATCGCCGTTGATGTTCGCTTGGTCGCTGAGTCAAAGGCTTCGTCAACCGACTCGAACAAGTGGCCAACACCAGTTCCGTGCAGGGCGGAAATAAAGTGTAAGCGAGCAAAATCAATAAAACCGAGGCGGCGATCTATTTCAGATTTAATACGCTCTTTAACTTCGTTGTCTAAGCCATCCCACTTATTGACCACTAATACCAATGAGCGCCCTGAGTTCAAGACAAAGCCGAGCAAGCTCAAGTCCTGATCGGTGATTCCCTCGCGGGCGTCCATCACCAGCAACACGACGTTCGAATCTTCAATTGCTTTTAACGTCTTGATCACCGAAAACTTTTCAACGGCTTCGTGCATATTTTTGCGACGGCGAATTCCCGCAGTGTCAATTAGGGTGTAATTGCGATCATTGCGCTCCATGGGAATATACACACTGTCCCGCGTTGTCCCTGGCATGTCGTATACTACAACGCGTTCTTCACCCAATATGCGGTTAGTTAGCGTTGACTTACCGACATTGGGTTTGCCAATGATAGCTAACTTGATATTGTCGTCTTGGGCTATTTCTTCAGAGTCGTCAAACTCCTCGCCTTCGGCTAAATCAGCAATGTCATCATCGTGTTCATACAGCGAGTCATCCGCCTCGATCTCGTCTTGATTACGAGCAAATGCTTCAATGTGAGGCGCAAGTGCCACATACATTAACTGCGTCACGCCACGGTTATGTGCGGCGGCAATTTGATGCACCGTTTCGCCAAGGCCTAACGAGTAAAACTCACCAATCGCCGAATCAGCATCAATACCATCAATTTTATTGGCGACCAAAAATACCTTTTTACTTTGCTTGCGCAAATGCGCGGCAATTGCTTCATCGGCAGACGTCAACCCCGCACGCGCATCAACCAAGAACAACACCGCATCAGCTTCTTCGATGGCCATTAGCGATTGTTCCGCCATTTTGGCATCAATCCCCTGTTCATTGCCCTCGATACCGCCGGTATCAATAACGATAAAATTCTCGCCATCAACCTCGGCCTGACCGTATTGTCGATCACGAGTTAATCCAGGAAAGTCGGCAACAAGCGCATCTCGGGTGCGTGTTAATCGGTTAAATAATGTTGATTTACCCACATTAGGGCGCCCGACCAGGGCAACAACAGGAAGCATGGCCACCTCTAAGTAAACATCGTTAAAAAACGAGGAAAATGAAATAAATAACGGCCCCAAAACACAGTGGGACCGTTAATAACTTTAGCAACTCAGACAAGATTTTGCCGAGTTTCACAACGCCTTAATTTGCGTTATCGATATCGGGCGTTTTAACAACTTGTAAATCGCCGTCGCGGCTCATGACATAGAGCAGCTGATCAACAACCACTGGCGTTACATAGATGGCGCTCGAATCAACACGGTGACGAGCGACAACACGACCTTCCGCCTTATCTAGCCAATGCAGGTAGCCTTCAACGTCGCCTACTACAATGTAATCACCAACATCGACGGCGCCCGTGGTACCGCGATTGGTCAAACTCAAATTGCTCCATTGCTCCATACCAGAATGGCGATCGACAGCGTAAATATGACCTTGAACATCGGTGGCAAATATTTGATTACCACTGACTAACAACTCTCGATATGATGAATAGCTGCGCTTCCACACTTCGCGGCCACCGCGAATATCTAAAGCGGCAAGATGACCATTGCTCGAAATCGCGTAAATTTTATCGGTAACCACCACAGGGGTGACATCAACATCAACCATGCGCTGTAGCTCAGTTGCACCACTTGGTTCACCAATTTGAGCTGTCCAACCTTGTTGTCCCGACTCTTCTATGTAAACCGCTACTTCACCTGATGCCGAGCCCAAAAATATGCCACCTGAACTCGCCGACAAACCGCTGACACCACGTAAGGTAAGTGGCGGCACAGGTTGTTGTGCTTGCCACAGCTGCTCACCGGTGTTGGCATCCAGCGCCACCAACACCCCAGATGAGGTGTTAATAAATAGCTTGTTGGCACTAAACAGTGGCTTTGAAATAACTTCGCCAGCAACCTGAGTGCGCCACACCAACTCACCTGAGTTCGCATCTAGAGCAAATACATCGCCATTTTCACTGCCCCAAACCACTTTGTCGTAGCCTACGGCCGCGCCACCGGCGATACGCGCTGATGGTTTGTTGTCCCAAAAGCCCAATTCGCCATCTAGGTTATACAAAGCGGTCGACCAGATTGTTTCTCCTGTCGCCTGGTCAAGTGCGTAGGCTTCACCAAAGCGGCTAGCAACAAACACTTTGTCATATGCGACCGCGGGGCTTAAGCGAGAAAAATAATGCTCAACGCCATCGCCTACGCGTTTATCCCAAACCACTTGTGGGGTAAATTGCGCGTTTATGTCAACAAGCTCTGCCACCTTGTCTTGTTCTTCTTGGTCGTTCGATGAACAGGCTGTTAGAGCGCCTGACAACAAAACGACACTTAATAGGTGTTTTTTAATAAATATCACAAGGGCTCCAATTATTGAGCAACGCTAACCGCTAAATCGTCTAACTTCATTTGCAACGCAGGGCTTGCCTGCAGGCCACCAGCGTCTGCTGCCGCTTGATAGGCCGCTCGTGCTTGCGCCTTATCGCCTTGCAGTAAATACGCGTCACCTTTGACTTCTTCGACACTGGCGACAAACGACGCCAAGGTAATCGCATTTAGCGTCGTCAACGCCGCTTGGTATTCACCTTGTTGAACTTGTACTCTGGCTAAACGAAGATTGCCAATGGCTTTTAAATTGTCACTTTCTGTGGCGTTAATTGCCACTTGCAATTGCTTGGCCGCTTCAGCGTAGTCTTGGTGCTCAACTGCATCTTGTGCTAGTGCAAATGCCGCGAACGTTGCGTAGACCTTGTCAGAGTTGTTATCGATAAACGCCTGGGTCTGTGTTCGAAAATCTTGTTGTTTCGAAGCGAACGCGTCCATGGTTTGCTGATAGTCATAAGCCGCTTGATATTGCTCCTGTAATTGGTTGTCTTGGTAATAATTCCAACCGACAAAACCACCTAAGCCAATGACTAAACCGGCAATTAACGAGTTTCCATTTTCGCGCCAAAACGACTTAATCGCTTCAACTTGCTGTTCTTCAGTTTGATATGCTTCCACTTCTATACCCTTTTTTATACTAATTCTTCTAATAACGCCGCAACATCGTTAAATGCGACGGTCTGCTGTTCTTTGTTTTCGCGTAAGTATTTGATCGTGACTTGCTGTTGTTCAACTTCATTGTCACCTAATATAATCGCGACACGGGCGCCCGATTTATCGGCGCGCTTTAACTGTTTATTAAATTTTCCACCACCACAATGACACTGAATGCGAATATCTTTGACTTTATCGCGCCATTGCTCGGCTAGCGCAACACCGGTAATTTCTGCTTGTTCGCCCGACATCACTATGTACGCATCAACAGTGGCTCTGATATTGTTCAGTCGGTCAAGTTCTGTAAGCATCAATACCAAACGCTCAATGCCCAGTGCAAACCCCACGGCCGGGGTGGCTTTACCACCTAACTGTTCCACTAAACCGTCGTAACGACCACCGGCACAGACTGTACCCTGAGCGCCTAAGCTATCGGTGACCCATTCAAACACAGTGCGATTGTAATAATCCAAACCGCGCACCAAACGCTCGTTGACTCGATATTGAACTCCAGCCGCATCGAGGCGTTGGCACAGTTGCTCAAAGTGTCGCGCTGAGTCGGCGTCTAGGTGCTCAGACAGGCGCGGCGCATTGGCAAGTAACGCTTGTACTTGCGCGTTTTTTGAATCCAGTACGCGCAACGGATTTGAATACATGCGACGCTTACTGTCTTCGTCTAGTTGCTCTTGGTGCTGCTCTAAAAATGCGACCAGCGCGTCGCGATATTCAGCGCGCGCTTGGTTAGAGCCCAATGAGTTCAACTCTAGTGTGACATGTTCGCTGATACCGAGTTCCCGCCACAACCGCGCACTCAGTAAAATAACTTCCGCATCAATATCTGGCGAGGCAATGCCAAAGCTTTCAATACCAAACTGGTGAAATTGACGATAGCGGCCTTTTTGTGGACGTTCGTGACGAAACATCGGTCCCATGTACCACAAGCGTTGCTCTTGGTTGTAAAGCAAACCGTGTTGATTACCGGCACGTACACAGCTTGCGGTTCCTTCTGGACGGAGGGTCAGGCTGTCACCATTGCGATCGTCAAACGTATACATTTCCTTTTCAACGATATCCGTGACTTCGCCGATGCCGCGTTTAAATAGGTTGGTAGACTCTACCACTGGCATACGAATTTCTGCGTAGCCATAGTTTGCTGCTACTCGACGCAACACATCTTCAACCATTTGCCATTTATTGGTATCACCCGGCAAACAATCATTCATGCCACGAATTGCTTGGATCGCTTTGCTCACAAAAATAGTCTCTTCAATGTATCTGAATTAGGGCTTGGCATTATAGGGGATTTTTGCCTCATCTTACAACAAAATCCCCTTTAAACACGGGATTAGGATTGTTTGATCTCAATTCGATTGCGCTCATCCATCATTTGCGCTTTGGCGCGAATTTTGCGCTCTAATTGATCGACAATATCAGCGTTGTCAATGCGCTCGCGCTGACGCGTGCCGTCTTCGTAAAAACCCGACTTTTTCGCGCCGCCGGTCAGTCCTAAATCCGAAATAGTCGCCTCTCCTGGGCCATTGACTACACAGCCTATAATCGAGACATCCATCGGTGTTAGCACATCTTCTAATCGCTCTTCTAATGCATTGACGGTTGAAATCACGTCAAACTCTTGGCGCGAGCAACTCGGACAGGCAATAAAGTTGATACCGCGACTGCGCAAGCGCAGAGATTTTAAAATATCAAAGCCAACTTTGATCTCTTCAACCGGGTCGGCCGCTAGCGATACGCGTAAGGTATCGCCGATGCCCTCGGCGAGCAGCATGCCTAAGCCAACAGACGACTTGACCGCTCCCGAGCGAAAACCGCCAGCTTCAGTAATCCCCAAGTGCAGTGGATTATCAATTTGTTTCGCTAATAAGCGATACGCGCCTACCGCTAAAAACACATCGGAGGCTTTCACACTCACCTTAAATTGATCAAAATTGAGCTTGTCTAAGATGTCTACGTGACGCATCGCTGATTCAACCAAGGCCTCAGGTGTTGGCTCGGTGTATTTTTCTTGGATATCGCGCTCTAACGAGCCGCCATTGACCCCAATGCGAATAGGAATATTGTGATAGCGGGCCGCTTCGACTACTTGGCGAATGCGATCTTCTCGACCGATATTGCCTGGGTTGATTCGCAAACAATCAACGCCGTATTCTGCAACTTGTAAAGCAATGCGGTAATCAAAGTGGATATCGGCGACTAGTGGCACCTTGACCTGTTGTTTGATCTGTTTGAAAGCGTGTGCTGCGTCCATCGTTGGTACACTCACGCGAACGATATCCGCACCGACATTTTCAAGTGCGCGAATTTGGGCAACAGTCGCCTCAACGTCAGTAGTTTTGGTGTTGGTCATGGATTGCACCGAGATCGGCGCATCACCGCCTACGGCAACATTACCCACCATAATTTGCTTCGATTTACGTCGTTTTATAGGAGATTCGCTAAACATAATTATTTCTTGCTTAATCCAGCATTAATTGAAAAGCCGGCTCAATGGTGCACGCCAGCTTTGATTTATTCCGATAGAGGCGTTTTAGCCTATTGTTGTACCTCGGGTGCCACCGGCCAACGAAACTTGGCAATTTGCCCCGGTTGGTAGCCACTGAGATCGATAGTCTCGTTATTATACGTTAACGCGACCAAGTCTGGCTTACCCAAGGTTATTTGAAATGGCGCTTGGCCAGACAATGTCATGACATAACCAGCTTTCTTAATACCCCAAGCCAAACGCTCACCCGAAGCATCGAAAATATTTACCCAACAGTCTCCAGCAAAGCGAAATTGCAATGTATCTTGCTCGGCTACAGCGCTGTCGCTGCCCTCGTTAACCACCACTTGACCGGTTGCGTTGACTGCGTTGTCTCGTTCATTGGCAAGTGCCGCTGCTGCCGTTTGTTGCATGTGCTGCTCAAACACCTCATCTTGTGGAACCGGATCGTCCATCGCTCCAGAGTCGAGGTCATTAGCAACTGTAGTGTCTTGCGTATCCTCGGTGTCTGTTAGCGATGTGCTGTCCACAGACGACTCTTCAACGGTCACGGGTGGTGCTGACGGTTGACTGTCAAGATTATCTGCTGGTGATAACTGGTTATCAATCGGCTGAGTACTGACATTGCTCGCCTGTTGCGACCACCAAATAATCGTTGAGGCGATCAAGGCTATGATCAAGATGTAAATGACGATCATTAAACGATTGTGTTCTGCCTGCTTTTGCGTACCTTGCGAAAAACTGGTCATGGATGCGCTAGTCGATGCGTTAGTGGCGTATTGTTCAAAGGCTTCTAGTAAGCTTTGCTGATCAACATTGACTAACTTAGCGTAATTGCGCAAATAGCCGCGGACAAAGGTTTTCGGCGTTTTACCGGAGAAGTCGTCGGCCTCAATCTCTTCGATCAACGACAGTCTCAGGTTTAATTTGTCAGCCACTTCCTGCTGCGATAATTGCATCAGCTCTCTGGCTTGACGCAAGATGGTACCCGGACTTAACGGTACTATTTGTTCGCTAGCGTTATCTGGTTGTTCACTCATAATGTTACTTTGGCTTGGTTAGTCTAAGCACTTGCCCTACGCTAATTTCATTACTCGGTAAATTGTTCCAACGGCGCAGGGTGGCAATGGTTATATTATACCTGATCGAAATTCGATATAAATTTTCCCCTTTTTTTACCACATGTACGCGATTTTGCCTATCGCCGTTAACAACTTTTTTCATTTGCGCTGGTTGAACCGCAGTATTTTGCTGACCACCTTGCTCGGTCGCGGTATCCGGCGCGATAGGAGCGTTGACCGCCGTCGCGTTAGCGCTAGACGTTGCCGCAGTCTCAGTTTTAGTTGGTTTTACTGGCTCGCTCGTATTGGTATTACGCACATCGGTAGTTCGCTTATCACTAGCCGATTGCGCCGTTTGCACCGGCTTAGCGCGGTCGTTGTCAGTAACCTTTTTCTTCACTCGCACACGAGAATTCTCATTGCGGCTAACGTTAATCGATTTTTTGGCGCTGCTAGCCGACGACAATAGCGGCTTGTTATCAACCCTAACCCCCATTTGGCGCAAGCGATATTGTTTGTATTGGGCAGCCAACTCATCCGCACCTATGTACGCTAAACCATTATCAATATACTCTTTTGCCACTGCGGATTCGGGAAACATATTCAACAGCATGGCCGCGTAATTATCGGCCACTTCATCGTTGCCTAGTTTCTTTTGCACCTTGTAACTCAAAGCGATTGCTTGCGCAGTAAAACGTCTGGTTGCCAATTCAAAGCGGCTGAGGAAATTGGCTGCCTGATCGTAAGAACCTTTCGCGTATTGCAACTGCGCCATTTGCATTAAACTAGAGGCTCTATTGGGGCTGTGACGAATACTGCGTGACAGTGCTGCCTCTGTTTTCTCAAAGTCAGGGCGTTTTAAATAACACAGAGCTATGTTTTCATAGGTTTCTGATATGCGAATATACGAAGGGACTTTTATCGCTTTATTAAAGTACTTTTCGGCTTCTTCGATCCGGTCTTGTCGACACAGAAAGACCCCAAAGTTATTCAGCGTATCTGCATCTTCATCGTTGATTTCTAAGGCGTCGATGTAAGACGTTTCCGCTTGCTCATATTCGCCGACCGATTCGTAATAATGTGCAAACGCGGTGTGTACATCAACCAAATCAGGAGCGAATTGGCGCGCCTTTTCTAAGTTGTATTTGGCCTGTGTGGTATTACCTTTGTCGAGATAACCGAGGGCGAGTGAAATACGCGTTTTCGCGAGTTGCTCATCACTAAAGTCTTGATCAACAACCGGTGCGTTGTCAGCGTAGTTCTGGGTGACACAACCGCTTAGCCCACCAACTATGGATAGCGATATCACGGTAAGGGCCAATGTTCCAACCGAATGCAGGCGTTTTTTCATATTCTCAGCTCAATGATTTGTTGTTATTGCCAAAAGGTAATCTAACCGTTAGATTACCTTGCTCAGCAACAAATTACATCACTTTAACTGAAATTTCTTCGCTATCTTTCAGCTGCTTTTTAATTGCCCGCTTAGTTCTATCTTTAATATCACCGGCCAATTGACCACACGCAGCGTCAATATCGTCACCACGGGTACGGCGCGTTATTACGGTAAAACCATAACTTTGCAACACTTTGTCAAAGCGATCGATGCGCGAATTGCTCGAACGACCGTACGGTGATCCCGGATACGGATTAAATGGGATCAGGTTTATTTTACTCGGTGTTTCTTGTAACGCTTTAGCAAGCTCATGTGCATGGTCGGTTGAGTCATTTATGTGATCCAACATGACGTATTCTATGGTCACTTGCTTGTTTGCCTTCGAACCGTCGATATAGCGACGACTCGCGGCTAAGAACTCTTCAAGTGGGTACTTTTTATTAATCGGCACCAGTTCATCGCGCAACGCATTGTTTGGTGCGTGTACAGAAATCGCTAGCGCACAATCGACTTCTTTTTTGAGCATGTCTAATGCCGGTACAACGCCAGATGTTGATACCGTAACTCGACGCTTTGACAAACCGTAGCCCAAGTCATCTAAAAAGGTTTTTAGTGCAGGGATCAAGTTTTTCATGTTCAATAACGGCTCACCCATGCCCATCATCACTATGTTAGTGATCGGGCGAGTGCCAGCAATGCGGGTAGCGCCAATATCATTGGCCACACGCCATACCTGACCGATAATTTCTGAGACCGCTAAATTTCGGTTAAACCCCTGTTGGGCGGTTGAACAAAAGGTACACTCTAGTGCACAGCCGACCTGTGATGACACGCACAACGTGGCGCGATTGTTCTCTGGAATCCATACGGTTTCAACCTCTTGCCCTCCGGCGAGTTTAATCGCGTATTTTATCGTACCATCAGCTGAGACTTGCTTGGCTGATATTTCTGGTGCTTTCACTTCACATAAACGAGCTAACTTTTGACGCAACGCCTTATTGAGATTGGTCATTTTTTCAAAATCGTCATAACCAAAATGGTAAATCCACTTCATTACTTGATCGGCGCGAAATGGCTTTTCGCCTATCGAGGCAAAATAGTCACGCATCATTTGATGATCAAAGTCCAGTAAATTGACCTTTTTTACGTCGTTATCTGTCATTAATGTGGCTCACTTAAAATTACAGGGGAGATGAATCTAATGGCGCGAATTGTACATTTTTCGCACAACACAGACAAATCATATATTGTTGTTTATTTGTTAACAGACTGGGGCATTGCTATATTGCCTCGATTTGCTAACAAATAGGCAACCGAATTGAAGGCGGAATTATGCAAAAAAGGATTTTACTGACAGCAGCAAAATCCTTTTTGTATTTGCGGTGCCTAAACACCTAGCCTACACAACGATATTAGCGAGTGCGCGGGCAGATTTCTTCGTCAGAGAAGAAGTATGCAATTTCACGAGCCGCTGATTCAAGAGCGTCAGAACCGTGAACTGCGTTCTCATCGATTGACGCAGCGTAATCGCTACGAAGAGTACCGGCTAACGCTTCTGCTGGGTTAGTAGCACCCATGATTTCACGGTTTTTAAGTACCGCATTTTCGCCTTCAAGAACCTGAACCATAACTGGGCCAGAAGTCATAAAGTCAACCAATGCACCGAAGAAAGGGCGCTCTTTGTGTTCTGCGTAAAAGCCTTCAGCTTGCTCACGTGATAAGTGAACCATTTTTGCCGCGATGATTTTTAGACCTGCTGATTCAAAACGATTGTAGATTGCACCAATTACGTTTTTAGCAACGGCATCTGGTTTAACGATAGAGAAAGTACGTTCGATAGCCATGATAAGCCCTCAATAAATTGTTATGTAAAAATTTTGGCGCGAATTATAGAGCAATTTAACCACAAATACACCTTTAAATTAACGCGCTAACGCAATTTTGATCAAAACCTTCAGTTTAAACTCCTTGCTGGGGCGTGCTTATCTTTGTTTACTAATTCTCCTGAGCGATAAAATCGTTTTAATCAAGGCAAACATTATGTTGTTTAGTCATCTACATTCATCAGTGTTAACGCAGAGTAAAACGATTTTAGCCTCAGCAAGGTGTCGCTTAGTACTCTATAGTTATTACACACGTATCGATAATATGCATAAATAACACCTAAGGCTCGCTGGCGATGACAACTAATCCTATCGAAATAGGGGCAATTGAATCACTTATCATCGCCATCTTGGTGTTGTTTATCGGCCGTT
Source organism: Thalassotalea ponticola (assembly GCF_041379045.1). NCBI lineage: Bacteria > Pseudomonadati > Pseudomonadota > Gammaproteobacteria > Alteromonadales > Colwelliaceae > Thalassotalea > Thalassotalea ponticola. The sequence goes on along the minus strand of NZ_CP166871.1, from coordinate 667,780 downwards.
TGATAAATCATCTCATCGTCCCCTTGCAAACGTTCAACTTACCCGAACCGATCTTAGGTGGCTTAGTGGTGGCCATTGGCATCACCATCTTACACAACCAAGGTATTCATATTGAGTTTAACCTGCCATTGCAGAGTACTTTTATGTTGCTGTTTTTCTCGACCGTCGGCTTATCCGCGAGCTTTAAATTGTTACTCAAAGGTGGCAGCAAGGTATTTTTGTTTTTGGCAATTGCCGCACTGTATGTGGTGGTACAAAATATGCTCGGTGTCAGCTTGGCGACCTTGTTAGGGTTAGAACCATTACTCGGCTTAGTTGCCGGTTCCATAACCCTTAGTGGAGGCCATGGTACTGGAGCTGCATGGGCGAATACGTTTTCCCAAGTTTACGATATTGAAACCCTGGAATTGGCGATGGCGGCGGCCACCTTTGGCTTAGTTATGGGCGGGATTATCGGTGGCCCTGTGGCACAACGGCTGATCAATAAGCACCAGTTAAAATCAACTTATGGCGCTGGTATTCACCATCATCAAGCCGATGACATCGTCACCTATAACCAGCTTGAAGAGGAGCGTGTTACCGCCAAAAAAGTCTGCGAGACCCTGTTTGTTTTATTGATTTGTGTGGCTGGAGCTAAATATAGCAAAGCCTGGGTCGACGGATTTCAGATCAGCTATTTGCAGATCCCCGACTTTGTTTACGCCCTGTTTATCGGCGTGATCATTACCAACCTGTGTGAATTATCCAAGCGCTACAAACTCAATACCGAAACCGTGGATATCCTCGGTACCGTGTCTTTGGCGCTGTTTTTATCAATGGCGTTAATGAGTTTAAAGCTATGGCAGATTTTTGATTTAGCACTGCCTTTGTTGGCCATTTTACTGTGCCAAACAATTACTCTAGCGGTATTTGCTTATCTGGTGACGTTTCGAGTCATGGGCAAAAACTACGATGCTGCGGTGATCGCTGGCGGACACTGTGGTTTTGGTCTCGGTGCCACGCCCACAGCGGTAATGAATATGGGCGCTTTGGTATCGCGCAACGGCCCGTCGCCACAGGCCTTCATGGTGGTTCCGATTGTTGGCGCCTTCTTCATCGATATCGTTAACCTGTTAATATTGCAAGTCTTTATCAGTATTATTGGTTAATAATCTTTGCTCTAGGTTGATAGCGCTGCAGAACTAACTTGTTGCACCGTTGAGGATGGGGCACTGTGTTTCTCGTGGTTGATGAGTAACAACTGCGCCGTTGCAGTGCATGATCCAATCGCGTTTTTCGCAGTATGAAAAACATAAGGTCAGAGGATTGTCAGCCTGAAATTAACTAACAACCCTGTTCTTTTTTAACTCAGCACGATTACTCGACTGATTTAGCTCGCCGATGCGGACTCTTGTTTGACCGTTTTATCCTTTTTCTCCGCTTGCTGTTTTTGCTCTTGCTCTTCCTTTTCTTGATTCTGTTTTCTCAGTTGCTCAATCATATCGTCGTACGTTTGTTGCATTGTTTTAACGTCAATAGACACCACTTCTTGCCAAGTTTCACCAAAGTTGTCAGACGCCACTATTTGACCTTGGTCGCACAGCATGTAGATCGTTGATTGCTGCGAAATATTGGGTAGCATTGTATGACAATTATCTTTTGGGGCGTAATGAAAGCTCCACGATTTTTTATCAGATACCTGTTTCGCATCGGTTGAGATAATCTTTAATGTGGTTTTACTGTTACCATTTTTTGCCGTCTTTTTACGACCTATAGAAACAACGGTGTTGTCGTTTAGCACAATAGGTAAGCTTCTATCTAGTTTAAAATCGCCCCAAAGGTTTAAGTGGCGATTTACATCGAGCCAGGTTTTGCCGTAATCTAAGCTTACAACTTGGTCACCAACGCCGTCCCACTGACTCACTTCAACACCAACTAACATGCCATTTGCCAGTTGAGTCATATCTACTAGGCTAGTCGTCTTCGTCTCAACCCACTTTTTAGTGCTGTTACTATAGGTATAAAGTTTATTATCGTTGATGATACTGATTTGGTTTTCACCATTGATAAATGGAAACAAGCCGCCATTTTGCACCCAAATCCCTTTTGGTTTTCGCTCAAAAGACACCAGTTTTTCCCATCTAGTTTCGATATCTTCAATCTGATAAACAACAAATTCTCTTGCTGATTGCGTCAACGCATAATACGTGTCGTTACTTTGACCAAACCAGCTAATCGCTTCTTTGGGACTTACAGGTTGATAGCGTTGCCAGTTAGCACTTAGATTGTCACTGATAAACACTTGACCTAATTCACCACCAACAACCACTTTATTGCCTATTTCTATTGCCGCAGCCAACTGCGAATTGGTGTCTAGATTGGTCTTTTGCCACTTGCCTTGCGTATCTTGCCATTTTAATAGACCAAATTTTGATGCAATAACATTTTTACCAAGTTTTGATAGCGTCATGGTTTGGTTACCATATGCATTGTTACGAGATAAATCGCTTAACTTACCTCTAAATTCATCTAACTCATCACTACTCCAATCTAAGGTTTGCTCTAGTTGCAGCTGGTCAGCGAGATTAGGGTAATGTCTTAAGATAAAGCTTTTGAGGTCTTGTTGTTTTTCAACACGGGTAACATAGGCTTTTTGAGAAGATGTATTACTCCAAAAGCCTTTTTCTTTAATATTTAGTAATGGCTGGAACACAACACTGCCTAGGCTGGTTAGTTTCTTTTCTTCAACTTTAAATTTACCCGCCGAAAACATCACCGGCATGCTTAGCCAAGACGAGAAGTCTCCACCATTATAATAAGCATATAAACTAGAAATCATATACTCGCCTTGGGGAATGGTGCCGACGAATATTTGACTATCTAAAACGCCTTGATCGTGAGGGGTTAACGTATAAACCTCAGGGTTCCAATCTACTTTCTCAGGATCAAAAGGTTTACTGCCTTTGTGCTTCGCTTTTGCTTTATCAATTGCTGCCTGCTTTAACTGCTCCATATTATCTGTTCGAAAAACAATCACCTCGGTCCAGCCTTTATGCCATTGAGCGAGTCGCTCGGCATTGTTGATCACTTGGACTGCCACCACCCCTGTACCAGGTTCTAACGGTTTATTGGTGGCAATACGAGTCGATTGAATTTGAGTAGAGCTACAAGCGATTAACGCTGTCGTGAGTAGAAGGGTGACTATGTTCCGTAACATCATTGTTCTCGTTTTATTGTTTTATTGTTTTATTGTTTTATTAGTAATCAAACTATGCTTTAACCCATTTGCACTGGCGGCAAACAATGTTGACTTTAACAGGTGTAGATTACGTTCTTCTTCAGCGCCTATCAAGCGCATAGACATGATTCGATGCAGTACTTGCCAATACTTAATCTAACACCACCGGTGGGGAGCTTGTTTGGTGATTTATTCGCACGACACGATCAACGCGTTGACAACGTCGATTATCGCGACGTTGAGATAATATTCCAATAAGGGGCAATGATCACAAGCAAAGTATGCTGAGGCGCTCATCCTCAGGGAGTTATCTGGCTTAGTGAATTAGTACTTACCTAACCCCACCTAACAACGCCAGCAGTTTGCGGTGAACTGGCATTACTCGTCTTTAATCATCCAAACTTTGCTAAAACCAAGACGAGCAAACTCCTTTTGGCGGAAGTTTTTCATGATTCCCTGACCACGGCTAACCAACTCCAACTGCTGCTCCATGGCCAACACCGACGTAATATCAACCCCTTCTGCGGCGGCTGCCGCTTCGTAGATATCGCGGTGTTTTGAATAAGAGAAAGGTATTTTCTTGGTTTTTCCCTGATACGTGTATTCCACATAGCGAGCCATAATTTACTCTCCTACAGTACGCAAACGCGCCACTAACCAAGCATTTATATCAGCGATTTGCTCGGCGCAAACGGCATGCGGCATGGGATAAGATTTGAAGGTTGGAGAAAAGCCAAACGCTTTGAGGTACTGACAGGCCTTATCGCCCAGCTCAGGCACTACTACCGGATCTTGACTGCCGTGCATAACCAATATGTCTAACCCTCGATTGGCATCCGACAACGCGATCGAATCATGTGTGGCGAAGTAAGTTGACATTGCGATCAAGCCGCCAAGAGGTTTGTCAAAGCGCAATGCCGTTTCATAAGCAACAGCACCGCCTTGAGAAAAACCGGCAAGAATAATTCTCGAACTGTCAACGCCCTTGTCGAGTTCTGCTTCGATTAACGCTTCAATGGCATCTGCCGATTGGCGAAGTTGTGTCACATCGACTTTGCGCTCGACACTCATATCGAGAATGTCATACCACGCCGGCATAACCATTGCTCCATTTATGGTTACCGGTTGTTGCGGTGCGTGAGGAAACACAAAGCGCACTTGCGTATCATCGGCAAATGACATCATCGGGACAACGGGTTCAAAATCATGGCCGTTAGCACCAAGGCCGTGCAACCAAATAACGCTCGCATTTGCTTTGTTTTGTGGCTCAATAACCACACAGTCTAGATTCGACATGATGTCATTCTCTTTGTTGCTAAAGCACCTACTGAACTAGTTGATGTCAATCAAAACAGCCCCTCGGTGAATTAGATAATGGATTATTATTGGCGTTAGTAGGGATCGATGGTGAGTCTCGATCCCGCGGTAGATTATACCGAGCGGTTAGCGGCAATATTAGCAAGGCTAATCAATGCTTGTTTATATTCACTGTCTGGCAGTACCGCCAGTGCGTCAATTGCCTTTTCAGCCTCTAACTCCGCCATTTGTTGGGTAAATTGTAATGCGCCGGTTTGTTCCATCGCCGTTAAAACCGCATCTAAATGTTCGATCCCTTGTCCGTTCTCGATCGCTTGACGAATGAGTTGTGCTTGCTGTTCACTGCCATGGTGCATGGCGTGTAATAACGGTAAGGTCGGCTTGCCTTCGGCTAGGTCGTCCCCTACGTTTTTGCCCATTTCATCCGCATTAGCAGTGTAATCCATCAGATCGTCAATTAATTGAAAGGCGGTTCCCAAATGCATGCCATATGCCTGCATCGCGGCGATGCGCTGCTCGCTTTGTCCCGCAACAACTGCAGCTAAACGCGTTGCCGCTTCAAACAACTTCGCCGTTTTGGAATAAATAACCTGCATGTAGCTATCTACACTCGTGTCAGGGTCATTACAATTCATTAACTGCAATACTTCGCCCTCGGCAATAACGTTGGTGGCATCTGACAATACTTTCATAACCGTCATATCGTCAAGAGTCACCATCATTTGAAACGAGCGCGTGTATAAGAAGTCGCCAACCAAAACGCTCGCGCTATTGCCAAACATTGCATTTGCAGTTTCTCTGCCACGGCGCATTGTTGATTCATCGACCACGTCATCGTGTAATAATGTTGCCGTGTGAATAAACTCAATAATGGCAGCCAAGCAAGTGTGCTTGTCGCCATCATAACCTAACGCGCGCGCTGCAAGTACAGTAATCAACGGTCTAATGCGCTTACCACCGGCATTGACAATGTACATGCCCAATTGGTTAATGAGTACAACATCAGACTCTAATTGCTTATATATATAGCGGTTAACATCGGCCATGTCCTTGTCGGCCAGCGCTTGGATCTCAGTAATGTTCATATGTATATCAATAGGATCGCTTTTGATCCTTGTTCAAGCCTGTGCTTGGGGTAGGCTTATTGCTGAATATTTGTCATTGATTTTACACTATTTTACAGCAGAGCAAAGCCACTAAACGGCATTTGCGCAAAATTCTGTAAGTTTTCCTCTGTGTATTAGCTTGTCGCCCACGGATCTAAAAGCAGACTTTTTAACTCCGCGTTACCTCGGTGCTATAATCGCAGCGGCGACAGCGATCTAATTTAGTTCCTGATTAGTAACCACCTTAATCACAATTTAACGGCTAAATTCTGATTAAGTTCAGGCGATGTAGCACCATTAAAAAAAATTACAGTAAAATCGTGCTAAAGACTTGCCAATAAAATCATCTTAGCGTAGAATCCGCGACCTATTATTTTAATTTGTGCGTCACGTGATGATGACGCGTTCGGAGTAGCAAATGTACGCGGTATTCCAAAGCGGTGGTAAGCAACACCGTGTAAGCGAAGGTCAAGTTGTTCGCTTAGAAAAATTAGAGCAAGAAATCGGCTCTTCTGTAGAATTTGAAAATGTTTTAATGGTTGCTGATGGCGACGACATCAAAGTAGGCGCGCCTTACGTTGATGGTGGTAAAGTTACAGCTGAAGTTGTAGCTCAAGGTCGTGGTGACAAAGTTAAAATCGTTAAGTTTAAACGTCGTAAGCATTCACGCAAGCAGCAAGGCCACCGTCAGTGGTACACTGAAGTGAAAATTACTGGCATCAACGGTTAATAGGAGTAATTAACGATGGCACATAAGAAGGCAGCAGGTAGTACTCGTAACGGTCGTGATTCAGAATCAAAACGCTTAGGTGTTAAGCGTTTCGGTGGTGAGTCTGTTTTAGCGGGTAACATCATCGTTCGTCAACGTGGTACTAAATTCCACGCTGGTACAAACATGGGTATTGGTAAAGACCACACTCTATTTGCTTTAACTGACGGTAAAGTTCAGTTTGAAGTAAAAGGTCCTCAAAACCGCAAGTTTGTATCAATTATCGCTGAGTAATCGCGATAAACGACACAGTTCGAAAAGCCTCGCTTTAAGCGAGGTTTTTTTTTGCTAATAAAATAAGGGTGGCGTTTAGCATTATCTCGTCCCTTTAATTGACTCGCAAACATTTATGTAATCATTGAGTTTGCGTTTATAATTAGATCCTTATTGCACATACAGCGTTTCCAAAATTGGAGCTTGATTTAAGCTAATGAAATTTGTTGATGAAGTAGAAATTCGCGTCGAAGCAGGCGATGGCGGCAGTGGCTGCGTAAGCTTTCGCAGAGAAAAATACGTTGAGTACGGTGGCCCAGATGGCGGCGATGGTGGCGACGGTGGCGATGTATACCTTGTTGCCGACGAAAACCTTAATACCCTAATTGATTACCGATTTGAGCGCTTCCACAGTGCGCAGCGCGGTGAGAATGGTAAAGGCCGCAACATGACCGGTAAGCGCGGCAAAGATTGCACCTTAAAAGTTCCCGTTGGTACTCGCGTTATCGATGTCGATACCGGTGAACAAATTGGCGACCTCACCAAGCACCAACAAAAATTAATGGTCGCTAAAGGTGGTTGGCACGGCTTGGGTAACACCCGATTTAAAAGCTCAACTAACCGCGCACCGAGACAAAAAACCTTAGGCACTCCAGGTGAAATTCGCAACTTGCAGCTTGAATTGATGTTGCTTGCTGATGTCGGTTTGCTCGGCTTACCTAACGCGGGTAAATCGACTCTAATTCGCAGCGTTTCCGCGGCTAAACCAAAAGTTGCCGACTACCCGTTTACCACCCTAGTGCCAAACTTAGGTGTCGTTCGACTAAATCAGCAGCGCAGCTTTGTTATTGCCGACATTCCTGGTTTAATTGAAGGTGCCTCTGAAGGAACTGGTTTGGGCATTCGCTTCTTAAAGCACTTAGAGCGTTGTCGCATTCTCTTGCATTTGGTCGACGTGTTGCCTGCAGATCAAAGCGATCCCGCTGAAAACGCTGTGACCATCGTCAAAGAGCTCGAACAATACTCTGAAAAGCTTGCTAATAAGCCGCGTTGGTTAGTGTTTAACAAGCTTGATTTATTGCTCGAAGACGAAGCGCAAGAAGTTATGGACCGGGTGACTGAGGCGCTTGATTGGCAAGGTGAAGTGCGCACCATTTCGGCTTTTAACCACGAAGGTACAAAAGAATTAACTCAAGACATTATGAGTTTTATCGAATCCCTTCCAGACGAAGTCGAAGTTGAAGAGCAAGAAGATGAGTCGGTTGAGTTCAAGTGGGACGACTACCACAAAGACGCCATTGAAAATTATGATTACGATGACGATCTCGACGACGAAGATTGGGACGATGATGACTACGATGTAGAAGTTGAATACCGTCAATAAACTCGAAAAAAAGCTCGGTTAATCGACGTAGATTACCGAGCTATTTTGTTGTCAACACTCTACAACGGCGGTTACCTCCCTGTGTTAGCGGTGTGCAATCAGACCGTTAACCACATTCTTACCGACGCCGAGTAATTGAACAATAATAGCTTGTCTTTATTAAGCCGCGTTAACTGTCATCAAACCGCCTTATCCGCCGGTTGAGGCGATTGTTTACCTCGAGCTATAACTTTGCTAGCAAAACAATTAAAAGCTCTTTAGAATTGGCAAAATACAACGTAGTCGCTGGTGTAAATAACATTGACGTTAGCGATTACCCCCTGACATTTTAGATAATAAAGAGAACAATATGACTGTGTTGTCTATGATTGTCGCGCACGCGAATAATCGCGTCATCGGCAAAGATAATGATATGCCCTGGCACATGCCTGCCGACTTAAAATACTTTAAGCAAACAACCTTAAAAAAGCCGGTGATCATGGGTAGAAAAACCTACGAGTCGATCGGGTTTGCCTTACCTGGTCGCCGAAATATTGTTATCAGCAGAGACGCAAACTATCAAGCCGATGGTATAGAAACCGTTGTCAATATTGACGACGCGTTGGCATTAGTCAGTGGTGTTGAAGAAATCATGGTTATTGGTGGTGGTAGTATATATCAACACTGTTTGGCAAAAGCCGATCGCTTGTACATTACTGAGATCGACTTAGATACCGATGGCGATACGTTTTTTCCTGATTATAACGCCAACAATGAATTTCACTGTATCAGTAGCGTAACTCACGCCCCCGACAACGAAAATCCTCATCCCTATAGCTTTAAGGTGTACGAGCGCCAACCCGCTAAATAATAGCGCGTTCGTTGGCCGCGTGCTGACGACAAACACAACGCTACCAACAAGGTCAAACTAACACATAGAAAAAGGGCCCGCGGTTAATCGCGAGCCCTTTTGTTTTACTTACTTATGGTCAACGACTAGCGACTTTCGCCAGCGCCAACTACGCGCTCATCGTCGATGCTCTGACGCTTGCGATTAGCGCCAAACCAACCACTGAACAGACCTTTAATGTCTTCGACAAACACATACAAACACGGAATCAGGACTAAGGTCACTACCGTGGCGAACAATACGCCAAAACCAAGTGATACCGCCATTGGTACTACGAGCTTGGCTTGCATACTGGTTTCGAAGAACATAATCGGCGCAAGACCAATAAAGGTAGTTAGCGAGGTTAATAAAATGGCTCTGAAGCGATAACACCCGGCCTCAACTACCGCATCTTTGACTCGCACACCAGCTTCTCGAGCTCGGTTAATGTAATCGATCATCACCAATGAATCATTAACAACAACCCCTGCTGCTGCGATTAAGCCAAACATCGACAGTACCGACAAATCCATACCAAGCATCATATGTCCAGCAACCGCACCGATAATACCAAATGGGATAACCGACATAATGATCAACGGCTGTGAATACGATTTCAATGGAATCGCAAGTAAGCTGAAGATAATCAACATCGAAATAATGAAATCGCGCATTTGTGTATTAGCACTGTCCATCTCTTCTTGGATGCGACCTGATAACTGACTTTTCACTAATGGATATTTTTGTAACAAGCCAGGCATGTAGTTATCGCGGATATCGGCGGCAATTTTAAATGGTTCGGCCTGCATCGCATCCACTTTAGCCCAGACGTTAATGGTGCGATTGCCATTTTCACGACGGATTTGGCTTACCCCATCGGTTTCAGTGATCGTTGCAATTTCTGATAACGGTACTTCACCACCATTAGGCAGTTGCACCATTACATCATCAACATTACCAAGTGAGCGACGATCCGATAGCGGGTAACGCACCATGACTTTGATTTCTTCGCCATTGCGCAAAATGCGCTGTGCTTCTAATCCATAAAAGCTATAACCAACTTGCGACGCCACATCGGCCAAGGTCAAACCTAACGTATAGGCCAAAGGTTTAAGCTCAAACTGTACTTCTCGGGCACTGTTCATACGAGAGTCTGTGACATCACTTACACCGACCAAGGTGCTCAGTTTGTCTTTCAATTCACGGGCGGCGGCTAACAGTTGCTGCTCATCAGTACCTTCGAGACGGAAGCTGATATCGCCATCATCGCGGTCATTACCAAATAAATTATCTTGGGTATCAAGGCGTTTTACACCGGCAATTTGAGGCATATTGTCACGCCATAAATCAGCCAATTCAAACGTGTTCATCGGACGAAGAACAGGATCAATTAACTTGACCATTATTTGCGCTTCAGTGCGGCTGCGCAAGTCTACCTGAATATCAGAGATCATCCGCACACCGTGTTGTTGCTCTATCGTATCGTCAACGTCAAACAACGAGCGTTCAATGGCTCGTGCGGCATCTAAAGTAGCGCGCTCTGAGCTGTCTAAGTTCATTTCTAAACTGATTCTAGGGAAGTCGTGAGGTACTTTAGGTTGGCCGATAAAACGCACCACACCGCTTTCAAACAAGCCGACACAAATCAATACCAAGGCAACAAATAAACACGTTACCCCATAGCGATAGACAACCGCTTTTTTCAACATCGGTCGATAGGTGTTTTCAACAAAGCGCTTTAAGCCGCCATCAATGGCCATGCGAAAACGCGCAAAGGGGTTATTCGGATTTGGCTTTGTCACCTTCATTTTTGCCAAATGCGCAGGCAGAATCAGTTTCGATTCAACCAGGGAAAACAGCAAACAAAGAATAACCACAAAGCCAATCGACTGGTTCCATGCCGATGCTGGTCCATCGCTGATAACCAACGGCATAAACGCGGCGATGGTAGTTAATACACCAAACGTTGCCGGCATCGCAACGCGTTTTACCCCGCGAATGACGTTATCGACGCTGTGACCTTTCTTTTCTATTTCTGTGTAGGCGCTCTCACCCATTACAATGGCATCATCAACGACAATACCGAGAACCAAAATAAAGGCAAATAAAGAGGTGATATTAATGGTCACATCAATCATGCTTGCCGGCATCAGCAATAGGGTACCCAAGAAACACACGGGCAAGCCCATCATTACCCAAAACGCCAAGCGTACACGCAAAAATGTGGCTAACATGAGAAACACTAATATTGCCCCACTGAGCAAGTTTGACAGCATCATATCAAGGCGCTCTTGCAAGTACCCTGTCATATCAACCCAAGTTTCTAACTTTACCCCGTCAGGTAGTGACGCTTGTTTCTTCTCCACGTACTTTTTGATTACTTCTGCAACGTCGGTAATTGACTGATCGTTAGCAGCGCCGACAAAAAAGGTAACCGAGTTTTGACCGTTGAATTTAGAGTACTGAATGCCCTCTTCGAAACCATCGTTAATGGTCGCCACATCCCCGAGAAGTACCTTTGAGCCATCAGCGCGATTAATTAGCGGCAGATTCGCGAACTCATCGCCAATATAGGCTTGGTTTTCAACGCGCAAGCTGATGTAGCCATTTTCTGCGCGGATTTGTCCAGCCGACATATTGCGTGACCAACTGCGTACAGCATTGGCTACATCGGTAAATGATAAATTGTACTCGCGTAATTTGTCTTTGCTGACCTCTATCGAAATTTCGTAGTTTAAGCCACTGTAATACTCCGATACATTAACCAGAGGTAACTGCTGAATTTCATCGTGAATACTGCGGCCAAATTCTTTTAATTTCTTTTGGTCCATATCGCCATAAAGGCTGATGTACATCACCTCTTGACGCATTTTAATGCGCTCTACCGTTGGTCTTTCCATACCGGCAGGAAACGATGAGATGGAGTCGATTTGCGATTTGATTTCTTCCAGTACGACTTGTGCGTCATAGGCATCGTCAACGCGCAACCAACCGTAGGACGAATTACGCGCAGAGTAAGTGATCACTCTCTCTAAGCCTTGCACCGATTCCAGTGCTTCTTCGACTTTAATGGTGATGCCTTCTTCGACCTCTTGTGGGGCTGCGCCCGGGTAAATCGCCCGATATTCAATCCAGTTAATTTCTACTTGCGGAAAGAATTGCTTGCGTATCGTGCCCATGGTTAATAAGCCGCCAATAATAATGACCGCCATCAATAGGTTGGCAGCAACGGGGTTGCGAGCAAACCACGCTATAATGCCTTTGTTGGTATCAATCATTACTCACCTTCCTTAAGCGCAACTTGCGTATCGTCAGTCTGCTCATCGCGCTTTGGTTGCTCGCTTTCTTGATCAAGTACCGATAGCGACATGCCTTCAAGGGCAAAGTCAAGCGCTGAGGTGATCAGTTGCTCACCCTGATTCAGTCCAGCGGTTACCACCACTTTATCACCCTGTTGACGCAACACGTCGATGTTGCGATAACGCAGGGTATTGTCGTCGCTAATGACGGCAACCTGCTCATCAATGACTAAATGGCGTGGTATCAACGCGGCGTTGTTCACTTCAATGCCTTTGATGTTGGCATTGACATATGTGCCAAAACGAATCGCCGCCTGATCGACATTAAGCGCATAAGGATCTTTCACTTCAGCCACTAAATAGTTCATTCGAGAGACGTTATCTACGACCCCTTCAGTGCGAGCAATGCGAGCCTGCCAGCGCATGGTTTTACCGGCAAATTCGGTGGTTAACACCACCTCGGCATCAACACCACCGCGTTGTAAAAATTGCAATTGATTATCCGCAACAGGAAGGCGTACTTCAGCAACATCAGTCGCTAACAAGTGGCCTAAACGCGTGCCCATGTTGACCACAGAGCCTAAACCGATGTCTCTTGCATTGACCATCGCATCATACGGGGCGGTAATTTTAGTTCGTTGTAGATTTCGCTCTGCGCGCTTAACCGCGGCTTTTGCCGCGTCAACTCGAGCCGTTTCTTGCGCCAGTTGCGGTTTTCTCAAACTCAATTCAGTAGGCTTAGAGTTTTCAATGCGTTGCCATTCGCGTTCAGCCACTTTCGCCTGTGCTTTTTCTAACTCTAACGAGGCAATCGCTGATGCTAAGTTTGCTTGAGCTTCAAGCAACGCTGCTTCGTAGTCACTTGGATCGATTTGCGCCAGTAACTGGCCTTCTTTGACAAAGCCACCACGAACAAAAGTTTCAGACAAGTTGACGATTTGCCCTGTTACTTGCGCCACCAGTTCGGTTTCGTACTTAGGTTCAACCAAGCCGTATGAATGAACATCAAGGCTGAGCGTTTGTAATTCAACCGGTTGCACCGCAACAAGAGGTGTCACGTCCGCCTGTTTTTTCTCTGCTGGTGGTTTTTTCATTGCGCTCAATGCACCATAGCCGGCAATACCTGCTGCCAAAATGATGATAGGAATTAAGATTTGTTTTTTAGTTGCCACGTGGCTTCCCCCAGGAAATTCTTATACGATGTAGATTAACAGACGATTTACAATCTTGGTGTGTCAATATGTTACGATTTATTTCAGGCTGCAATACTTTACGCGGTTGAACTATAAACAGTTCACATCCGTGTTACCAATAGTGTGTTGGGCTCAATGAATCTGCGCAGTCTGCTGATCGGCAACAGACCCTAGTAATATTTATTCTATACTCTGTTATGAGCAGCAACATTGAGCGCACCGTATTAAACAACCCCAAGTTAACAAACGCAATAAAAATTTGATAAGAAATTAACCTATGATCAACAGAATTCGAGTGTTTTTTAAAGCTTTACAAACAGATTCTATGGTGGGAAACACACTATCTCTCGAAATAGCAACCGCGGTGTTGTTATTTGAGGTAATGCGTGCTGACCAAACCATTTGCGACAAAGAACAAGCTAAAGTAGTCGCTTTGCTACAACAAACATTTAGTTTAGACAAGCAAGAAGTACTGGAAGTATTGGCATTAGCGGAAGATGAAGTCGCTCATGCTCATGATTTGTACAAGTATACATCGTTAATCAATAGTCAGTTTAGCTTGAGCCAACGGATCCAAATCGTTGAATCACTGTGGCACCTCGCCTATAGCGATGGGCAACTGGATGTAATTGAAGAGCACGTGATCAGAAGAATTGCTGATTTATTGCACCTTCGCCACGGTGAGTTTATCGAATGTAAGCTCAAGGTACAAAATCAGCAAGGTATTGAATCGTGAACTGCGTTACAATAGCGCACGTGTTTGGTTATAACAGTTGACAGTGGAGCCCCATGGCAGAGATCGGAAAATACAATACCCTAAATGTGGTCAAGCTTACGGATTTTGGTGCCTATTTAGACGCCTCGGAGCTGGGGGAAGTATTACTCCCCAAACGCTACGTTCCTGAAGGCATAGCAGAAACCGACCCAGTCAAAGTGTTTATATACTTTGATTCGAATGACAGGTTAGTTGCGACCACCGAAACCCCAAAAGGTGAAGTTGATGATTTTGTCAGCTTAAAATGTATTCAAGTAAACAAAATGGGCGCTTTCTTAGACTGGGGTTTAAGTAAAGATCTGCTCGTTCCGTACAATCAGCAAAAGCCGAAAATGCAGGTTGGTAAATACTACTTGGTGCGAATTTACCGAGACCACTATACTGACCGCATCGCTGCTACCGCTAAAATCGATAAATACCTCGACGTTTGGCCAGCAAATTATCAACTCGGAGAAAAAGTATCTCTGATTATTGCTAATCGAACCGACTTGGGGGTAAAAGCGATTATTAATCAACGTCACTGGGGGTTGATTTTCAGCAGTGATATTTTTCAATCGTTGCGTCCTGGAATGACGGTAGACGGCTATATAAAAAACATCCGTCAAGACGGTCGTATCGATTTAACCTTAACGCGCTCGGGTATGGGAAAGATTAACGATTTCCAACCTCAGTTCTTAGCCTATTTAAAAGCCAATGACGGCTTTTCATCAATTCACGATAAAAGCAGTCCCGAACTGATTCAGCAAACCTTTGGAGTGAGCAAGAAAACGTTGAAGAGCACCATTGGCACCTTCCTCAAAAACGGCCAAGTGCGCATTGAAGGAGATGGCGTGCGCTTGCTAGACGAACACGCCAAAGCAAACAAAAAAGCCAAAGCGACAGCTGCTAAAAAGCGCTCGCGAAGCCCTCAATCTCAGCGCCAAACTGGTGGCTCAGATAGCGCTGACAAGGGCGCGTTGAACAACAATCGCGCAAGCAAAAAGTAATACCGACCTTGACTAGGTCTTACGGCTTGCCAGGTTCACGTTGCTGCGTTAGAGCTCTGAGAAAACCGCCTAGTCAACCGCTTAGTCAACACTGTTGATTGAAGCTCACAAGCAAAGACCCTCAATGTCGCTTTCGCCGGCAAGCTCGCTAACAGCGTTAGTGCAGCCGGCATTAACGAGCGATACGCTGATAAAGCCAATAAATCACCACAGCGATATGTTAGCAACAGTAGTGTATGGTTCGAGTTATCAAAGCCTAACTGGCTTGTTCTCATGTGCCTGTTGATTTACTCTATTGGTAATCATAGTTTAGGGGTTATAGCCATGATCACTATCGATATTGCCAATAATATCGCGATTGTCACCTTAGCTCGGCCTGAAAAGATGAATGCGCTCAACTTGGCGATGTTTAAGCAACTTAAACAGGCGATCAAAACGCTTAAAAAAGATCATCAGGTGCGCGCAATCGTCATCACTGCTCAAGGCGAAAACTTTTGCAGCGGATTAGATATCAGCTCGGTTACTAAAAATAGAGCTGATATTCTGGCTCTGTTATTCAAGTGGTTACCGTGGCGCGCTAACTTGGCACAATACGTCAGCGTTGGCTGGCGACAGATACCGGTCCCGGTTATTGCCGCAATTTCTGGTCGGTGCTGGGGCGGTGGACTGCAAATTGCCCTTGGTGCTGATTTTCGCATTGCTCATCCCGATGCCAGTTTCTCCATTATGGAATCTAAATGGGGGCTTATCCCTGATATGGGAGGTAACATGGCTTTAGCTGAGTTAATGAACAAAGATCACGCGCTAAAGTTAGTTATGACCGCAGAGATAATTAATGCATCAACGGCTTTGCAACACGGGCTTATCAGTCAAGAAAGCGATACCCCAGTTGAGGCCGCCATGCAACTGGCACAACAAATTTGTCAGCGCTCCCCTGATACCGTTGCCGCCAGTAAACGCCTTTACAACACGTGTTGGCAACGCGGTAATGGACGTTGGCTGTGGTTGGAAACGTGCTATCAAATCGCCATACTCTTTGGTAAAAACCAACGAATTGCGGTGGCCAAACAACGAGCCAAAGCGACGAATACAATTACTTCAAAAGACTATCAAAAGCGCAACACGTGGTGGTGAGCGAAGCTCGCTAAGCAGCGACCGTTTCAACAAGAGTAAAAAAAATATGGATTATTTACAGCTTAATAAACAGACTTGGGACAAAAGAGTTCAAACTCATATCGAGTCAGAGTTTTACGATCTCAATTCGTTTAAAGCCGGTAAGAGCTCCCTAAACCCAATTGAATTGGAACAGCTCGGCGATATAAAAGGCAAGTCACTGTTGCACCTGCAATGTCATTTTGGTCAAGATAGCTTGTCCTTGGCTCGATTAGGAGCAAGGGTTACCGGTGTTGATCTATCACCCAAGGCAATCGAACAGGCTAACCTTTTAAAGCGCACTCTGAATTTAGAGGCTGAATTTATTGAAAGTGATGTTCTCCAATTTGGGCGTGTGAACAAACGACAATTCGATATTGTTTTTACTTCGTACGGCGTTTTGTGTTGGCTGGCTAGTTTAGATGAATGGGCGCAGACCATTGCCACATCGCTAGTCACAGGAGGCGAGTTCCACCTAGTTGAATTTCACCCGATTAATGATCTTTTATCAGGTTACTCATATTTCCCCAACGATGAGCCCGATATCGAAGAAGAGGCTACCTACACAGAAAACAGTGATGGTACAAAATCTACGGTGGTCACTTGGAACAATCCTATTAGCGAAGTTATCAGCGCCTTGATAGCTGCGGGCTTAGTTATAGAGTCTTTTGTTGAGTATCCCTATAGCCCGTATAATTGCTTTGACAATTTAGCCGAAGTTAACGGCAAAGGCTATCAAATGCTACACAAAGGTAACCAAGTTCCGTTGTTGTACTCGATCAAAGCTCGTAAAATTGTTTAACTACTCGGTGCCTACGCCATAATCAAGACCATTCAAACAACAGCTAACTAACGGCACAGCTAAAACCAATAAACCACTGATAATAAACAGAATTTCCATCAAGTTATTACTGTCAGTGGTAAAAAAAGGATCGCTGACAACGATCCTTTTACTCTACTGGCAATACCCTTGCCACTTTAAACGCATAACGTTACGCTGACTTTTGCTGTGCTAACCATTGAGTTATCGCTGCGTCAGCTGCAACCAGGTTATCAACGTTTGCTAATTCAAGATGGGTTAGCGGCGGGCGCAATACCGGGCTTGATATCACGCCCTGATGATGCATAAGTAATTTGACCGGAATAGGATTAGCCACCTCAAACAAAGACTCAACTGCCTTATACCAGGTTGGAAAAAGCGCTTGTCCTTTGCCTGCAACTGACTGTCGCACATATAAGTGACTCGCTTTTGGCCACGCATTAGCACATACCGAAACCAATCCCACAGCACCTGCGCTGACTAAATAAGGCAAGAGCCCATCTTCACCGCTGTACATTTTTACCTGAGGTGCTGCCTCGACATAACGCAAAAATTGATTAATGTCGCCACTGGCTTCTTTCATCGCCCAAAAGTTTTGATGATTAGCCAAATTAGCAACCGTTTGCGCAGGAATATTAGCGCCGGTGCGCGATGGCACGTTGTATAACATACACGGATGTGCTGCGGTATCGAGTAAGCGTTCAAACCATTGGGTTTGACCGACAACACCCGGTTTTGTATACAACGGCGAAGTGAGTAAGTAACTGTGAATAGGCAAACTGTTACAGCGCTCTATCCAGGCCAGCTGTTGAGGTAGATTTAAGCCACCAACAGCCACCATTAACGGTACGGGTAATTGTTGCTGACAGACAAACTCAACAATCTGTAATTGTTGCTCAAACTCAATAGCAAGACCTTCACCGGTACTGCCGCAAAGCAAAATACCATTACCTGATTCCGCCTGCGCATTAGCTATCTTTGCAAGGCTGTCGTAATCAATCTCCCCCGCTTGGTTAAATGGCGTAATTAGAGCGGTCCACAAGGGGTAATCATCAAGTTGAAAAGTGGTCATCTGTATCTCGTTTATCGATTGTGATTATCATGATATGCCAACTTTAGTGCCGATAATCGGGGTATAACCAAGCGAGCGTAATACCGTGATAAAGAATAGGATTTATTGAGCTCAGTAAGCTCGTCAAAAAACGCTAATGAGCTTGCGAAAGTTACACGCGACACAAAAAGGGTGTGGCATTGCTCGCGTATTTAATCACTTTCCCCTTGCCAATGCAAACCTGTGCATCGGCTTAGTTACTCAGCCATTCAAATGGCGATAGTGATTAATGAGCAACCTTTTTCAGCGACAATGGGCATCAACTAATAGCGCGTATTTTGGTTAAATCTTGCGTAACTGGCATTGTTAACCTAAACATAAGGAGCTCAAAAGAGACTTTGTTATTCGTTGATTACATGAGAAAATAGCGCGGATTTTTTTAACTCGTTTGCTCACTTGGTATAATTATGGCACTCAGCAACCCTTCGCAACTGTTACTTCGCAACATGGATTTATTAGACAGCAAATCACCGTTATTGATAGGCTGCCCAGACGCCGAATTTGTCATTGAGTTTACGCAAACTTACCCACAAGCCACTATAACCAGTTACCAAGTCAATTACGCGCAGCACTTAACCATTGAAAAGCGCTGTGCCACGGTTAAATCTGTGTTCGCCGAACAATACCAAACAAGCCAACAACACGACTTGGTGATATTTTATTTTCCCAAATCAAAACAAGAGCTTGTCATGCAAATGGCAATGCTATCTCAATGCTTAGCTGAGCATGCCATAGTACTGTTTGTCGGAGAGAATAAAGGCGGAGTCAAATCAGCCCCCAAACTTACCAAACCCTATGCTCTGCGCTGTGACAAAGTCGACTCAGCTAGGCATTGCTTGCTATTTGAGATGGTATATAACAATCAACGTGAACCATTTGACCTTGCCAGCTGGTACCAGCAATACGAGATAGTACTGGACGATAAAACCCTGACTGTTTGCGCACTGCCAGGCGTATTTTCACAAGCAGAACTCGACCGAGGTACGCAGTTATTACTCGAGCACTTACCATCATCAATTGATGGCAAAGTTCTTGATTTTGGTTGCGGTGCAGGTGTTATTGGCAGCTACATTAAATTATTGTATCCAAACGCCGATGTCGAGATGATCGATGTCAACGCACTTGCCATTGCCAGTGCTAAACGCACGCTTGAGGTTAATGATTTAACCGCAACGGTTTACCCATCAGACGGTCTATCGGATGTGGGTACTGGTTATCAAGCGGTTGTCTCAAATCCACCGTTTCACCAAGGGATAAAAACCCACTACCAAACCACCGAATTATTTTTACAGTCGGTCAACCAAAAAATGACCTCGAACGGGGTATTAACCATTGTCGCCAATAGCTTTTTAAAATACGCGCCAATTTTAGAGCAGCAATTTGGCAACGTACAAAAATGCGCTAATCGCCATGGGTTTACCATTTATCAGGTCAATAAACGCTAACGGCAAACCGCTTAAACGCACCAACTTAACTAATGGCTGTTAACATTATCCCTGCATATGTCAACAGCCCATCAATATTTGGTCAACGTAGCAACTTAGCACACACTGCATTTACCAAATTGCAATGATTTTGTAGCAAAATTAATCGGTGACTTACCTACAACTGCGTACAAATTACAAATTGTTGCATATTTACTTTCCCTAACCAGACTGCACAAAAATAAAGCAAAACAATATTTATCAAACACTTAACAAGATTCACTGTTGTTTTTTTAGCTTGTAACGCTTACATTTTTACAACAATTTCACCATTGTGTAACGGTCAATATTCACTATCATATGCACCTTGATAAAAATCTCTAAGTTCTCTGTTGCTAACAGGAGCTAATAACCCCGTAAATTCGTTGCTCGCTTAGCGCACCGGGTATACTTACTGAGGCCAATATGAACAACCAAGCACAAGCTAAAATTCTTATTGTTGAAGATGAAGAAATCACTCGTTTAAACTTGCAGAACCTACTTGAAGCTGAAGGCTATCAAACATTTATCGCTGTTGATGGCGAACAAATGGAACAACAACTGCAAACCAATAGCGTTGATCTTGTATTAATGGATATTAACTTGCCTGGTAAAAACGGATTGTTACTTGCGCGCGAAATCGTCGAGCAAGACGACAAAGGATTGATTTTTATTAGTGGTCGCGACAGTGAAGTAGACCGCGTTCTCGGTTTAGAAATCGGTGCTGACGATTACATAACCAAGCCGTTTAACCCTCGTGAATTAACTATTCGCGTGCGCAACTTGTTAAAGCGCGTTAGCCAGGTTAAAAAAGCTGAGCCAATCAAAGATACCGAAACCATTTACTTTGACAACTGGCAGCTCGATCCAAACTCGCGTCAAATTAAATCACCAAATGGGGCTACGTTTCCGATCCCTCGTGGTGAATATCGCGCCTTGCGCTTACTGATGGCTAACCGCGGTAAAATCGTCACCCGCCAAGCGCTAATTCAAGAAATGACTGGCCGCGACTTACGTGAAAATGACCGCACCGTCGACGTGACCATTCGCCGTTTGCGCAAGCACTTTGAATCAGACGAGAGCGCACCTGAATTCATTAATACCATTCACGGTGAAGGGTATCGCTTCGTTGGTAACATTGGTCGCTAACAGCGAGTTACCAACCGCATACTTAGTATCGCAGTCGCAGTGGCTAGCCTTGTGCTAGCCACTGTTTTAGCTGTTGCAGCGATTGCTGATTGAGCTGCGTTAATTGCTCAACCCGCTGCGTCAACTGAAGCGCTGTCTCTTGGCTGTGTTCAAGAGAACTGAGCATGGCGTGTAACTGTTGTAACCCCATATTACCCGCCGCTGATTTCATCGCGTGACATTGCAGTTGCCATTGCACGTGATCGGCTATTTTTGCCACTTCGCCAAGTTGATGCAAGTACGCTTGTGCCTGCTGCTCATACAACTCAACCGTTTGTATAAACACATCCTGTCCCAATGCCTGCACGTACTCGTTTATTAACTGGGTATTTAAATTATCCATATTCATCACTTACATCCTATTGATTTAATGTCATTGATAACAACATCAAATACGGAAAAAATCACAGTAAGACTAGCAAACAATGTGCACTTGTCCTAGCCCTTAAAGCAACGTTGTTTGTTATGCATCAAAATTTTCCCAATATTTTATTGGGAAAATTGATTTTCGCCGGCTTTTACTGCAGAATAGCCGACCATTTTACTAGGGTTTTGTTAAAAATGATGAGCTGACGCGAATTTTTAATAAAAAAACAGTAAAAAAATGCGCAAAATTTCGCTAGAATATGCGCCCTTAATTGCCTTTAATCATATCGTCATTTGTCGTGTTTAAGGCATAACTTGCAGTCCAGTTGTAACAGGAAACGAATAGACAATGCCAACATCAATGCCAGATATCGCTAACCAGACCGCGGCCCAAACGGAAGGAACGCTCGACCGAGTCGGTATGGGAAATATCGAAATGCCGATCATGGTTTCGGCAAAAGATGAAGCAGATCGCATGGTATCGGCTCATATCGATGCTTTTGTAAATTTGATGCAGCCAAAGGCGAAAGGCATTCACATGTCACGCCTGTACTTAGCACTAGACGATTTAGCGAGCAATAGCGTATTAACCTATAGCGCATTGGTGGAATTGTTAAACGGCTTTATCGAGTCGCATCAAGACCTCAGTGATACTGCCTACGTTAAATTCAGTTTCGACTACCCGATGCGTCGCGAAGCGCTAATCAGTGGTAAAAAAGGTTGGCGTATATACCCTGTTGCTATTACCGGTAAATTAGAAAAGGGTGAGTTTGATATTGAACTCAATGTCGATATCGCGTACTCATCAACGTGTCCTTGCTCTGCGGCTTTGGCTCGCCAGTTAATTCAAAAATCGTTTACCGAAAAGTTTGCCGGTCAAGATTCTGTCAACCACGCCGACGTACATCAGTGGCTTGGCACAACCGAGGGTATTGTTGCCACACCACACAGCCAACGCTCTATTGCTGAAGTGAAAGTGAAGCTTAATTCATTAGTGGACAGTTTCCCGATCACTGACATTGTCGATACCGTTGAAGCCGCGCTACAAACTCCTGTTCAAGC
This sequence comes from Thalassotalea ponticola, assembly GCF_041379045.1. Lineage (NCBI taxonomy): Bacteria > Pseudomonadati > Pseudomonadota > Gammaproteobacteria > Alteromonadales > Colwelliaceae > Thalassotalea > Thalassotalea ponticola. Next base: position 645,491 of record NZ_CP166871.1, on the reverse strand, counting down.
GGCGGTTAAACGCGAGGACGAGCAAGAGTTTGCTCGTTTAAATGGGCAAAACTTAATGTTTTGTGAAGATGCAGCGCGCCGCGTTCAACACGCGCTTAACTTAATTGACGGCTACGATGATTTTTGGGTGAAGATAAATCACCTAGAGTCACTGCACGCCCACGATGCGGTAGCAATAACCACCAAAGGCATCAAAAACGGCTATCAGCCGTAATTGACCTCGACAACTCCTAGTCAATCAAAGCCGACCTCGCGTCGGCTTTTTTGTTGCAGCTGGTTAGTAACCACCTGGCTATTTAGCGTATCTCCCTTGCAAAGAGGTATCCGTCTATTGCCTTTTACCCGTGCAGCAAGCTGTAAGCTGTAAGACATAAGCTGTAAGCTGTAAGACATAAGCTGTAAGCTGTAAGACATAAGCTGTATGATGTAAGACATAAGCTGTAAGACATAAGCTGTAAGCTGTAAGCTGTAAGCTGTAAGCTGTAAGCTGTAAGCTGTAAGACATAAGCTGTAAGATGTAAGCGAAAAAACAGCATACTTATTCAATCACCTGTCATATGCAATGACTTTACAGTACTTTACTTGCATCAACATCTGCCAAGCTAATATCAGTACCTCTCCAAAAAAACCGTGCTTAAACGAACACCAAAAAGACAAAACGATGATATAACCGGCAAAAAGGCCGCATAGCGCAAAGAGTAATAACTCTATTTTTTATTGACCTTTTATTAACATCCTTATATCTTAAAATGTTCCACGACAGGAATATCGCAATACTTATTCACATTTTCACCTCATTTATTCTCGGTTAGCCTTGTCGTCGGTGGGCCATTAACAGGAGAGCAAGGCATGCAGTTATATGATCACCAGTTGCAAAAAGACAATTGTGGATTTGGACTTATAGCCCATCAACAGGGCGAGCCCAGTCACAAACTCATCAAAACAGCTATTGCGGCACTCGATCGGATGCAGCACCGCGGTGGCATAGCCGCAGATGGAAAAACCGGTGATGGCTGCGGTTTGCTTATGCAAAAGCCCGACAGTTTTTTTCGTCATATTGCGCAAGACAACGGTTGGCATTTAAGCGCCAAATATGCGGTCGGTTTAGTATTTTTAAACACTCGGCCAGATGAAGCAGCGATTAGCAAGCAACTGTTAGAAGAAGAGTTAACCAATGAAACGCTTGAAGTAGTGGGCTGGCGTAAGGTCCCTATCGACACCAATGTACTAGGCCCTATCGCCAAAGGTAATTTACCTGGCATTGAGCAAGTTTTTGTCAACTGTCCGTCGGGTTGGCGCAGCCATGATTTTGAGCGACGTTTATTTATGGCTCGTCGACGAGCAGAAAAACGCGTTAAAGACCACGCGTTTTACGTTGCCAGCTTATCGTGCAAAGTGACCGTATACAAAGGTTTGGTGATGCCTATCGACTTGCCAAATTTTTACTTAGACCTCGCTGATATTCGCATGCAATCGGCGATTTGTGTATTTCATCAACGCTTTTCTACCAACACTTCGCCACAATGGCATCTAGCACAGCCATTTCGTTACTTAGCTCACAATGGTGAGATCAATACCATTCGCGGCAACCGCCAGTGGGCTAAAGCCCGTACCTATAAGTTTAAAACTCCGCTGATCCCCGATTTAAAAGACGCCGCACCGTTTGTCAATGAAACCGGTTCGGATTCGTCGTCGTTGGACAATATGCTTGAATTGTTTTTAGCGGGCGGTATGGATTTGTTTCGCAGCATGCGCTTGTTAATTCCGCCGGCATGGCAAAACAATACCGCGATGGACGATGATTTAAGGGCATTTTATGAATTTAACTCGATGCACATGGAGCCTTGGGATGGCCCGGCGGGCATCGTAATGACCAACGGCCGACACGTAGCCTGTAACCTAGATCGCAATGGTTTGCGCCCTGCTCGTTTTGTACGTACTCGCAACGGGTTTATCACCCTAGCTTCGGAAGTTGGTATTTGGGATTATGGCGAGGATGAAGTCATCGAAAAAGGCCGCGTCGGGCCAGGTGAAATGTTGAGTATTGATACCTACACAGGGAAACTATTTAACTCAACTGATATCGACAATGACTTAAAGTCGCGCCATCCATATCGGAAATGGCTCGATAAAAACACGCGTCGTCTCATCCCCTTTGAACAGCTTGAAGCCGAATTGATTGGTAAACGCGCATTTGACGACCAACGCATGCAGCAGTATCACAAGTTGTTTAATTATTCTTATGAGGAAATTAATCAAGTCATTAAAGTCATGGCCGAGAATGCCCAAGAAGCAACGGGCTCGATGGGTGATGACACGCCAATGGCAGTATTATCAACTAAGTCCCGTAACCTCTATGACTATTTCCGTCAACAATTTGCACAAGTGACCAATCCACCTATCGACCCACTGCGCGAGCGTTATGTGATGAGTCTTGCAACGTGTATTGGTCGTGAGCACAACGTGTTTAACGAAACTACGGGGCTTGCTGATCGCGTGCTGTTTGACACTCCGATTATGATGTATACCGGTATCAAACAACTGCGTGAATACGATGATAAGCACTATCGTTGCGAGACTATTTCACTGAACTACTCACCTGCAGAAGGATTGCAAAATGCCATTTGCCGAGTGGCTAATGACGCGGTTAAATTAGTGCGCGATCAACGGGCTGTTATCATCATATTAAGCGACCGCGACATCAGTAAAGAGCAACTCCCCATACCTGCAGCGATGGCCGTTGGCGCCGTGCAAAAGCGCCTCGTTGATGAAAACTTGCGCTGTGATTCAAATATCGTCGTTGAAACGGCCTCAGCACGTGATCCACACCACTTTGCCGTGCTACTCGGTCTTGGCGCAACGGCCATTTACCCATTTTTAGCCTACGAAACGATAGAAACGATGGTTGAAAAAGGTCAGATAGAGCTACCTGCACGCCAGGCCCTACAAAATTATCGCCATGCGATCAACAAAGGTCTGCTGAAAATATTATCGAAAATGGGGATTTCCAGTATCGCCAGCTATCGCTGTTCGGGTCTGTTTGAAGTCATCGGTGTAAACGACGAGGTAATGTCTCTGTGCTTCGACGGTATCGCCAGTCGCATTCAAGGTTGTGGCTTTGAAGATTTTGAACAAGACATTATAGCCCTTGCTAAGCGGGCCTGGTTGCCACATCGCACCGTTCAGCACGGAGGCTTACTCAAATACGTCCACGGTGAAGAATACCATTGCTTTAACCCCGATGTGGTATCGAGTTTACAACACGCAGTGCGCAGTGGTGACTACCAAGCCTACAAGGTATTTGCCGATGCGGTGAATAATCGTCCGGTCGCTACCTTGCGCGATCTATTAACACTTAAGCAGGACACTGCGAGTATTGGCGTCGAACAAGTTGAACCAGCAGAGGCCTTATTTAAGTGCTTTGATAGTGCCGCCATGAGTATTGGCGCATTGAGCCCTGAGGCACATGAAGCGTTGGCTATCGCCATGAACCGCCTTGGTGGTTATTCCAACTCGGGTGAAGGTGGTGAGGATGCCAACCGCTTTGGCACTGTGCGCAATTCAAGGATCAAACAAATAGCCTCAGGGCGCTTTGGTGTAACCCCGCACTACTTGGTTAATGCTGACGTGCTACAAATTAAAATAGCCCAAGGTGCCAAGCCAGGTGAAGGTGGGCAACTACCCGGTGATAAAGTAACGCCACTGATCGCCAAATTGCGCTTTTCGGTACCCGGGGTGACCTTAATATCGCCGCCGCCGCATCACGACATTTATTCGATTGAAGACTTAGCGCAACTTATTTTCGACCTAAAACAAGTCAACCCGAGTTGTATTGTCTCGGTGAAGTTAGTATCCGAGCCTGGGGTTGGCACAATCGCTTCTGGCGTTGCTAAAGCGTACGCTGATTTTATTACTATATCGGGCTATGATGGTGGCACTGGTGCCAGTCCGCTGACTAGTGTGAAATACGCCGGCAGCCCATGGGAGCTTGGCTTAGCAGAAGCCCATCAATCGTTAGTCGCCAACGAATTGCGTCACAAAGTGCGTCTGCAAGTCGATGGCGGTTTAAAGACCGGTCTAGATATAGTTAAAGCGGCTATTTTGGGTGCTGAGAGTTTTGGTTTTGGTACCGCACCTATGGTTGCACTGGGCTGTAAGTTTTTGCGTATTTGTCACCTCAACAACTGCGCAACCGGTGTAGCGACGCAGGATCAACAACTCAGAGACGAATACTTCAAAGGCTTACCCGAACAGGTAATGAATTACTTTAAGTTTATCGCTACCGAGGTGCGTGAAATTTTGGCCCAACTCGGTGTCGACTCGCTGCGAGAGTTAATTGGACGAACCGATCTGCTTGAGCAAGTAAACGGCCTTACCAGCAAACAGCAAAAACTCGACTTAACGGCTATTTTGGCGCCAGTAAAACCTAGTAAACACACCACACAGTATCAAACAAGTGACAATCAACCATTTGATAAAGCGGTGTTAAACAATGCCATATTAGAACAAGCCACAGAGAATGTGTTGGAGAAAAAGTCGACCGAACTGTACTTTAACGTGCGCAATACCGATCGCTCTATCGGCGCCATGTTATCTGGATTTATTGCTCGACATCACGGCGATCAAGGTATGGCTGCAACGCCAATTCAATTGAATCTTACCGGCACCGTTGGTCAATCGTTTGCCTGTTTTAATGCCGGTGGTTTAAATATCACTCTAACCGGCGATGCCAACGATTATGTCGGCAAGGGCATGGCCGGTGGACGCGTGGTTATTGCCCCGCCCAAGGGCGTAACCTACCAAACTCATTTAACGCCAATTATGGGCAATACCTGCCTATACGGCGCGACTGGCGGTAATTTATATGCCGCAGGCCGCGCTGGAGAGCGATTCGCCGTGAGAAACTCCGGCTGCCACGCTGTTATTGAAGGCGCCGGCGATCACGCATGTGAATATATGACTGGAGGGATCGTCACCTTTTTAGGAGGCGTAGGACTGAATTTTGGTGCGGGTATGACCGGTGGTTTTGCCTATGTAGTCGATGAACATCAAGATCTTACACAACGCCTTAACACCGAATCCATAGAAGCACTAGAACTGACACAACTGACCATTCATCAAGAACACCTGCGCGGTATGATCAATCATCACTTAGAGCATACGGGAAGTGCTAGAGCGGCATTTATTTTGGAAAACTTCCATCAATTTATTGCCAACTTCAAGTTGATCAAACCAATAGCAACCGATGTTAAAACCTTACTTGGTCATCGCAGTCGCAGTAGCGCTGAATTGCGTGTGCAAGCACAGTAAGAGGCTAGGAGTGAGTTATGAGTAACAACGTATACCAATTTATTGACGTAAAGCGTATCGACCCGCCGAAAAAGCCAATTGATGTGCGCAAAACAAATTTTGTTGAGATCTACCAACCGCTGAGCAAAGAGCAAAGTGTCGGCCAAGCCGATCGATGCCTAGACTGTGGCAACCCTTATTGTGAATGGAAATGCCCTGTACACAACTATATTCCGCAATGGCTTGAATTAGTCACCGATGGAAAAATTATCGAAGCAGCCGAATTGTGTCATCAAACCAACTCTTTACCTGAAATGTGTGGCCGAGTTTGTCCGCAAGACAGACTGTGTGAATCAGCGTGTACGCTAAACGATGATTTTGGTGCGGTGACCATCGGTAATATCGAAAAATACATCACTGATACGGCGTTTGAGCTAGGTTGGACGCCTGATTTGAGTCACGTCCAAGATACCGGCAAAACGGTGGCAGTAATTGGTGCTGGCCCCGCGGGTTTGGCGTGTGCCGATGTATTAACGCGCCATGGCGTAAAGGTGACCGTTTACGACAAACAAGCCGAAATTGGCGGATTGCTCACCTTTGGTATCCCGTCATTCAAACTTGAAAAAGATGTGGTGATCCGTCGGCGCAAAATTTTTGAGGGCATGGGAATTACCTTTGCTCTGAATACCAACGTTGGTGAAGACATCAGTTTTTCCGATATCAGTCAACAATATGATGCGGTATTTTTAGCCCTTGGGACCTACAAGGATATGACTGGTGACTTTGCCCATGAAAATGCCCCCGGCGTATACAATGCCTTGGATTACTTGATTGCCAACACCCAAAAAACCATGGGCTTAACCGACAATGTCAAACCTTACACCTCATTTAAAATCAAGCGCGTTATTGTGCTTGGTGGTGGTGATACGGCGATGGATTGCGTGCGCACGGCGATTCGCCAAGGGGCGAGTCACGTAACCTGTGCTTACCGACGAGATCAAGACAACATGCCAGGTTCACCAAAGGAAGTGCAAAACGCCAAAGAAGAAGGGGTCAAATTTGAGTTTAATGTGCAGCCTCTGGATATCACCGTAGACGCAAATGGCAAAGCCTGTGGAGTCAAGTTTGTGCGCACCGAACTCGGCGAACCGGACCAGCAAGGACGCAGAAGCCCACAACCAATAGCCGATAGTGAGTTTGTCATGCCGGCAGATGCGGTGGTTATCGCCTTTGGCTTTTTACCCAGCCCACCAACGTGGTTACAAGATGCTGGTGTAAATATCGATGAACGCGGTCGCGTTATAGCGAGTGAGCACTCAGCCTTTGCCATGCAAACCAGTCAACAAAATATTTTTGCCGGTGGTGATATGGTGCGCGGTTCAGATTTAGTGGTTACGGCAATAGATGAAGGGCGCAAGGCGGCGTTGGGCATCCTTGACTACGTTATGGATGAAGCTTTAGTGCATATTCAGTCGGTAGTTCAACAAGATTAGCAGGCGATAGCTTCGAAGGCGGTTAACAGCTAACACTACTAAATCGGCAAGAAAGCAGGTGAAGTTTTTATTGTGAGCACTAAGTGGCAAAAATATACATTCGCTATTAATATATTGAATACATTAATAAAAACACTTAGTCATTGTATCTAATTCCACTGTTATCGGTTTACCGTACGTACTCTTAAGTATGTGCTATCTATTATTTGTCGCGGTAATGGTCACTGGCTGGTTTGTGATTTTTACATTATGTCCTACAACGACATTAGCGCATGTTAAACGACCCACGTTTATTTACTGCATTTAACGACACACATTAATAACACCACACAGGACTGACTTTTAACAACGGAGGTATTCATGAAAATTCTGGTATTTGGTAACTCGGGTTCAGGTAAAACAACACTATCGACACAATTAGCAGAAGCACACGCTTTGTCGCATCTCGATTTAGATAGTTTAGCTTGGTTGCCTAGCACACCACCTGAGCGCAAACCGCTAGTTGAATCGGCCAACGAGATAAAGCAATTTATGGCAAAAAATCAAAATTGGGTAATCGAAGGATGCTATGCCGACTTACTCGAACTTACCGTCAGCTATGCGACGGAGATTATTTACCTTGATTTACCTATCGAGCAGTGTATTAACAACGCCAAAAACCGCCCTTGGGAACCGAGTAAATACGTCTCAAAAAAAGCACAAGACGCAAACCTTGAGATGTTGATCAACTGGATCAGTCGCTACAATAACCGACAAGACTGCTTCTCGCGTTCAGCTCACGAAAACCTTTATCACGGTTACTCAGGTAAAAAAACGCTTTATACCTGTAATAGCAGTTACTCAAGCAAGGTGCTTCCTTTGCAAAACTAAACGGGTTAGCAATGGCATTTGTCGTTAGATATCTATAGATAGCAAAGTTTGATATCTTCGCTCTTATTGGGTGTTTTTCAAGTTGCTGCATCGTTATCATGTAATGGACACTAAAATTGAAGTCGAGAGGTGTCTATGACCAAAAGCAAAAACTACTAGCGGAAAATCTTAAACGCATCGAAATCTCATCAGTCGCTAACACAAGCTATTGTATATAAAAGCTTAACACTTCCCCCCCCCAACGATATTATGATTTTCTCAGACACTTAATACACTGTATTTAATGAATAAATAATACTCGATCCTAAATTTCATAGCACCCCACTTATTTCGCCGGATTTTGCTACAAATACCTACATTAATTTCATTGACTATATCGTCCAAGCACTTGAATCTATGGTCGCTAAATAAGCAATTTCAGCGCATTTTTAATGCGATGATAAATATACAACTAATAAAAAACAATAAAGTTAAAAGGGATGTTATGTTCAACTTAACAAAAGTATCTGTGGTTATTGCCTCAGCCCTGTACGCAGGCGCTGTTGGGGCTATAGCTGCCGATGCGCCTCAATCAGGTTGGCATCAAGCGCCTGCCGATTATAAAGCGCCACAGCCAATTGAGCGTGCCGATTATCCAGGTATTGCCAACCAGCAAATAAAAACCCAACACAAGGTGTTTACCCCTGAAGAAAATATCTCTGGCGTACACACGTACATCGTCCAGTTAACTGACGAGCCTGTGGCCACTTATCACGGTGGTATCGACGGCATGCCTGCGACCGTCTCGCATATTAGTCGCGCTCGTCAAAACCAGCATCAACCGCTTGATTTGGCACAACCCGAGATTGCTAGCTATCGTCAATACTTAACCAATAAGCGCCAGCAAGTGATGAACCAAGCAAGTCAGCTACAAGGCGTACATATTCAGGCAAAACAAACGTTCTCTGTTACCCTCAATGCCTTTACCACCGATTTAACGCAACAACAAGCCATGCGTTTGGCTAAAGTGCCGGGGGTAAAACGCATTACCCGCTCAAAAGTGTATGACCTGCAAACCAGCAATACCATAGAGCAAACTGGCGCCCATGCCGTGTGGCAAGACCCCGTCCGCGGCGAAAACATGGGTGAAGGCATCGTTGTCGGTATCATAGATACGGGTATCAACACCGACCACCCATCGTTTGCTGCCATCGGTGGTGACGGTTACGCACACACCAATCCTCTTGGTGAAGGCAACTTTTTAGGTGATTGTGTCGATTCACCCAGCCTGTGTAATGACAAGCTTATTGGGGTCTACTCGTACCCTGAAATTACCGCAGCGTATTCAGATCCTGTGTTTGAAGAATCTCGTCCGGCCATTGGTGAAGATTATAACAGCCATGGCTCTCACGTGGCGGGAACAGCCGCTGGTAACGTACTTTACGATGTGCCCTTCAAGTTGATTGAAGGTACGCCACAAGGCAGTGGTAAAGACACCAATTTAATCTTTCCGCAAGTATCGGGTATGGCACCTCATGCGAACATCGTATCGTATCAAGTGTGTTGGCCTGGCGGTCGTGGTGACCCGTATGCGGGCTGTCCGTCAACCGCACTGTTAGCCGCTATTGAGCAAGCAGCAATCGATAACGTTGACGTCATTAACTTCTCTATTGGTGGCCTAGAGCAAAATCCATGGGAAGACCCCATTGAACAAGCGTTTGCCAATACCGCACAAAGTGGCGTGTTTATCGCTGCCGCCGCTGGTAACAGTGGTGATCGGTTATCTACGGCCGATCACTCATCGCCTTGGTTAACCACGGTTGCTGCACACACACCGGCTAAAACGGTTGAGTTTACCGATAAAACCCTGACCAATTTATCGGGTGGTGACACGCCAGCGCCGGTTGAAATCAACGGTGTATCAGTGACCTTCGATGAAATTACCGGCTTAATTGTCAATGCTGCAGACTACCCTAACCCGAATGAAAACTATTCGTGGAATATGGCCAACTGTGACAAGCCTTATCCAGAAGGCACGTTCGATCTCGAAGACGATCCAGCAACGCTCGATATCGATGAAAGCCAACAAGACGTTATTGTCGTTTGTAAGCGCAGCTCCAATCCACTCTACTTCAAGGCTTCCAATGTTGGAGCTGGTGGTGCTGAGGGCTTGATTATTTACAACTACTCGAGTTGGCAAGACAGATCGCCAATTCCTGCCGTTGCTCACCCTCTGCCGACCATTCACATCACCAATGCCGACGGCAAAAAGGTCGTTGACTGGTTAGCTTCTGGTGCTGGTCATATGGGTACCATTACCGCCACACAAGCCTATGAGCAAGACGTGGAAGATGAGTTTATCGCCGGATTTTCCGGTCGTGGACCATCGTATTTTGGCTTAGACACTTTGTTTGTCGACATCGCGGCACCTGGTGTCGATATTTACGCACCTAGCTCGGACGATCAACCGTTTACCAACAACCCGCGCACCTCAAACTGGCAAACTATGTCTGGTACGTCGATGGCTAGTCCTCATGTTGCAGGTGCTGCCGCACTATTGCGCCAATCACACCCTGACTGGTCGCCAATGGAAGTGCAATCGGCTTTGTTGTTGACCGCCAGTAACACCTTAAAAAATGCCACCATTTTAAATAACTACTCGGATTCGGGCTGGAATTCGGCACTACAAGACATGGGCGCAGGCCGTATGAATGTTGATCTTGCCGATAAAGCCGGTTTGGTTATGGACGAGTCGATTGCCAATATGCAAGCTGCAAATCCCAACCTCGGCGGTCATGAAAAGCGCTTAAATACGGCGTACATGGTCGATACAGAATGTGTTGACGAGTGCTCGTTTGTGCGCTCATTCAAGGCAACCAAAGACGGTAGTTACACTGTTAGCAGTGAAATTTTCTTCGGCGAATTCGATATTGAAGTCGAGCCTCTGGCTTTCGATATTAAAGCCGGTGAAACACAAAATATCGTTGTTACCGCCAAACAGCGTCACTCTGCAGGTGCCAATAACTATATCGATATGACAGGTAATCAAGGGCAAGTGATCTTAACACCACGAGATCCCGACTCGCCGGTACTGGAATTACCCGTGTGGACTTACGATGGCGACTCAGGCTTGCCTGAGCACGTTATGATTAAAGCACACCGAACTTCGGCCACAACGGCAATCGGACCATTTAATACGCGTGAGGTCAATGACTTTACCGCCCGCAGTTTTGGTTTAGTGAAGGGGCAAACTCAAAGCGCCCACCTATACTACGATCAGACCAGCGGTGACCCATTTGACCTAACCCCAGTAGAGCCGGGTTCAGAGCAACTTGAGAACGTCAATCACGTGGTGATGACACAGGTTATTGAAGGTAGCAAAATGTTATCGTCACGCGTGGTTGGCGACAACGTTACCAATGCCTTGTTATTTATGGGACAAGATCTCAATAACGATGGTTTGGCAAGTTACGATGAAATGCTCTGTATGTCGACCAATTACGACGACGCTAACTTCTGTTCTGTCATTGATCCGAATCCAGGTACTTACTGGACTCTAGTGATGAATACAGATCGCCCGGGGTGGAACGAAGAAGACATGGGCCGAGAGGTTTCTGTCACCACCGCAGTTGTCGATGCCGACCAGCAAAACTTAACCGTGTCAGCGCCTAAACAAATTCCAGGCTATGACGAATACATGGTCGAGTTAGCGTACCAACTGCCGGAGATGGAAATTGGCGATGTGTACTTTGGCGGCTTTGACATTGGCTCTGATGGCAATAACGCCGGTAATATCGGTTTTGTACCAGTTACAATCAGTCAAGTTGACGAAGATGTAACATTTACAGCCAACAAGCACGCAACGAAGCCTGGCGAGATGGTTGACTTTAATATCAAAGTGATTGCCAACACCGAAGCGCAAGCGCGCGACTTTACCTTGCAAACCGTCTTTCCTGATAGCATCCAAATCATTCCTGATAGCGTTCATGCCTCTAAGGCAACCCCTGCAGCGCCTGAGTTTAGCAATAACACTCTCGCATTGAGTGGTATTCAGGAAAGTACGCGCGATGTGGTGCGCAATTACAAGATCACAACTAACGCAACGGATGAAATGTGTAGCTTGCAGGCAGCAAGATCGCCATACCCTGGTTATCTTGACTTGCGTGAGTTAGGTTGGCGTACACTTGAAAATGTCCAAGGCCGTTATTACAACGAATACGAGTACGCGCTAAAAGACCTGATGAACTGGGATCAAGAAATATCCTTCCCATTCTTCAACAAGTACCACTTTAGTTCGTTGAAAATTAACCCAGCCGGTCTGGTTACCTTTGGCTCTCAAGGGCGCACAACGCCGTTCCACGTTGAGTTTCCACGGGCGGCATCTTACCCACCACCGCCGCCGTATATGATCGCACCGTTTTGGGTTGGCGATAACACCATTGCTGAGCGTTATAATTCGACCTATCCAAATCATCACCTCAACGCCGGTGTTACCCCTACTTACACCTATGACCGCGAATGGTTGGTACTTGAGTGGGACAACGTTGAACGCGCCTACAAATCTGGTCAGATGGTCGACTTTGAAATGTTCATGCGGATGAACATCAACTTTGAGCCCGGAGAGTACGAAATGCTATTTGCTTACGACAACGTACAATTGGCTGACGGTCAAGGCTCTATCGGTTTCAAAGCATCTGATGGCATGATGTTGATCGATGGCGATATGCCGATGGCAATCAACATCGGTGACTCCGTTGCCTACAACAATCTCGATGAAGTGGTAACTGATGAGTTAGTGGTTTGTATGGACTATACCGGTCCAGAGGAGTCGCAATTTAATGTGAGTTTCCAAGCCTATGTTTCAGAGGCCGCTGCCGGTCAAAGCCATACACTGGTGGTCAACAATGGTCTGGTCGGCTCTGAGAACGAGCAGTTATCGCTGACGCTAGACGTCACAGGTAACATCCAGTTGGCTGACCTTGGCGACATCACCATCACCGAAGGTGAGCAAGCGAGCTTTAAAGTACTGTATGCCGACGAGAACACCACTAATAATGTCATTGAAGTGACTGCTGACAACATCAGCGCGGTTGTCGACGGTAATGACTCTGGCAGTCAAGTGATCTTAACGCCTGACACGGGTTATTATGGGGCGACTGAAGTTGTGGTAAAAGTCTATGACAGCGTTAATCCAAGCGACTTTGCAAGTGGCAGCTTTATGCTCTATGTCGAGTCAGATGGCATTGAGTTGGGTTGTACTGACAGTAGTGCAACTAACTTTGATGAAAACGCCAATACCGATGATGGTAGTTGTGAATACCCAGCAACCGAGATCAGTGGTAAATCTCCCGACTCGGATAGCAGCGGTGGTAGTCAGTCAATCTTTGCCTTAATGGCATTGTTGATAATGACCACATTACGTCGTCGTATTCGATAACGCTTTTTTGCCAGCGGCAAAAAACAAAAGCCCAACTAACAAGTTGGGCTGATATGAAATTAAGGATCTATATTGCGTAGATCCTTTTTTATTTCTCAAAATCAACGCCTACTCGGTCAGGCCATACGCCTGCCGGCAAGTTATGTAAACTAGCACGGGCTTAATTAATCATAGAGCTTATGTCTTAGAGTCTATCAGAATGAAGTGTGAACATTCGCTTCTAAGCGCAAGCTGTCCATACGCCCGTTCAGTAAGGCCTTGGGAAGGGAAAGCCTAGTACAAAACTTTAGCAAAGAGATGATAACTCCCCTACCAGCTATATTAAAAAGCAAGCCAGCCACACAGCTACTCAACCACCAATGCACCAATATCGTGCAACACGGGCTTTATCAGTTTGCCTTTTGCCCCATTATTAACCATGTTGCTGTAAGTCATCGATAGATTGCGCCCAAGTTAGGCACCTCATTGCTTTTTCATCATGGTATGCAACTTGCAGTTGTTAACTTATTACCCCTTAGGTTAAACCCAAGTTAACTAGCGAGGATATACTGTGAGTAAGCACTATCTAATTTCCACCGATCTCGACGGCACCTTACTTGATCACTCGACTTACAAGTTTCACAAAGCGGTACCGGCACTGGAGTATTGCCAACAACACAGGGTTCCCATCGTATTTAATACCAGTAAAACCTTCAGTGAAACAGCACACTTGTGCAAAGTGCTTGATAACATTCATCCATTTATCATAGAAAATGGCTCTGCTCTTTATTTGCCTAAAGATTACTTTAGCAAGTCTATCGAAACCGACGTTGCGTGCTTTGATGCTGGCGAGTACTGGCTATATAAATTTGGTCTCAATCGCAGTGAAATTTTGTCGCGCTTAGCCGCGTCAGCGCAGGCAAAGAAATTTAACTATCGCGGTTTTTCAACCATGACGACACGCGAGTTATGTCGTTGCACTGGTTTGCCCTTAGACAAAGCAGCAGAAGCAAAAGAACGTCAGTTTTCCGAACCTCTACTATGGCAAGACAGTGCCGAGAATCTCGACCTATTTACTGAACACTTGCAGCAATTGGGTTTGAATGTGATCAAAGGTGGTCGCTTTGTTCATGTTTTAGGTCAAAGTGATAAAGCCAAACCACTGCAGTTGTTAAAACAAATGTATCAAATCAATAACGATGCCGACTATACGGTTATTGCACTCGGCGATAGTGCCAATGATAAAACCATGCTGCAATGCGCTGATATTGCCGTTGTGATTGAGTCGCCAGCACATCAAGATCCGGTTATCGATGTTCACCCAAATTTAATTCGCTCTCGTTTTCAAGGGCCCGTCGGCTGGAATGAGACCGTTTTGGATTTATTGCGCAGCTAAGCGTTTTTGTACCAATAACACACCGTCGTTGGTGCTGAGTTTATATGCTCTGCGTTGACGTGTTCTTACATTTTTAGGAGTATTTTATGGGCGATTTTTATCAAAACGGCGTTATCACCACCCTACATGATTTGTCTGAGCGCAGTACCGAAGATATAGAACAGGAACTTACCAGCTTTGCCAAGCAACGTCCGATGGGACTGGTTTTGCCCAGTCTGTATTCCGAATTACAAACCGAAGCACTACCTCACATTGTCGACGAAATTGCCAAAGTGCCGTATTTATCGCAAATCGTGATTGGCTTAGACAGAGCTAATCAACAAGAGTACCAACACGCATTGCAATTTTTCTCAAAGCTTCCTCAGCAACACCGTGTGCTGTGGAATGACGGTCCGCGCTTAAAAGCGCTAGACGCCGAATTAAAAGCCAAAGGCTTAGCTCCGGAGCAAATGGGTAAAGGGCGCAATGTTTGGTATTGTTTTGGCTATACACTTGCTTGCAATCAAGTTGAGTCGATCGCACTGCACGATTGCGATATTTTAACCTACGATAGACGCATGCTTGCGCGCCTTATTTATCCGGTTGCCAACCCCAAGTTCAACTATGAATTTTGCAAGGGTTTCTACTCGCGAATTGCCAATGGCACGCTTAATGGCCGCGTATCGAGATTGTTAGTAACACCGTTAATAAGAGCGCTTAAAAAGTTAGTCAAAGACGATGACTACTTAGACTATCTCGATAGTTTTCGCTATGCCCTTGCCGGTGAATTCTCATTTCGCATCGACGTATTAAACGATTTGCGCATTCCCAGTGACTGGGGATTAGAAATTGGCGTACTCGCTGAAATGTATCGCAATTACTCTACTAACCGTTTATGCCAAGTTGATATTGCCGATGTTTACGACCATAAACACCAACAATTAAGTCGCGAAAATGAAGAGTGTGGTTTATCAAAAATGTCGATCGACATTGCCAAAGCCTTATTCCGCAAACTGGCCATTCAAGGCACCGTGTTTGACGCCGGCACGTTTCGCACCATCAAAGCGACTTACTACCGCATTGCCTTAGACTTTATTGAAACTTACAAAAACGATGCCATCATAAATGGATTGGAATTAGATATTCACAAAGAAGAACAAGCTGTTGAATTATTTGCTGAAAACATCATTAAAGCGGGCCAAAGATTTCTAGATGACCCTATGGAAACGCCGTTTATTCCAAGCTGGAATCGAGTGATTAACGCCATTCCCGATATTTTTGAGCGACTCAAAGAGGCCGTAGAAGCAGATCATCGCCAATTTAGACAAAGTAACTCGCTCGCTAAATCCGCTTAGCGACGCCGTTATTGGTCAAAGATTCAACATTTACTATTGCAACGAGCGCGTTCAAAACTGCTCTAAACAAGGTTACGCCGTGGACAGTACAACCGATAGCAACACTGTATTAAGCCAACTCAAACAACGCCTATCGGCTCATTTAGCTGTGGTGTATCAAGACGCTGACATTAATGCACTTAGCGAGCAACTGGTTGCAACCCTGACGATAAACGGTGGCACCTTGCCACCCGCGCCCTATACCAATTTGTGGCATCAACAAGATGTGTTTCTGATCACCTATGCCGACTCAATTGAAGATCCGCCACAAGCACCACTGGCGACGTTAGATGATTTTTTAGACCGCTATTTAGCCGATACCATATCCAGCGTCCATATTTTGCCATTTTACCCGTATAGTTCTGATGATGGTTTTGCCGTTATTGATTACTACCAAGTCAATCAATCACATGGCGACTGGCATCACATCCAAGACTTAGCCGGTAAGTATCGGATCATGGCCGATGTGGTTATCAATCATTGCTCATCTCGAAGTGGTTGGTTTGAAAATTTCAAACGCGATATCGACCCCGGCAAAGACTATTTTTTTACCGCTGAGCCAACTGATGACACCAGTGACGTCGTGCGGCCACGCACACATCCCCTATTGCGCGAAGTACAAACGGTTAACGGGATAAAACACGTTTGGTGTACATTTAGTCACGATCAAGTGGATTTTGACTTTCGCAATCCACAAGTGTTGTTAGAGTTTGTCGCTATTATTAAGTTTTACCTCGATCAGGGCATAACCGTGTTTCGCTTTGATGCCGTGGCGTTTGTCTGGAAACAAAGCAACACCAACTGCATCAACTTACCGCAAACCCACGAGCTGATAAAAGTCCTGCGATTATTGGTGGAACATTACTGTCCAACAGCGGTGATTATTACCGAAACCAATGTGCCTTCACGGCAAAATCTCATGTATTTTGGCAATGCTAATGAAGCGCATGCCATTTACAATTTTTCATTGCCGCCGTTATTACTCAATACATTAATAACCGGAGACTGTACCCATTTAAAAACCTGGCTTATGTCGTTGCCACCTGCCCAACAGGGTACCACCTACTTTAACTTTTTAGCCTCTCACGATGGCATAGGTCTACGTCCCGTTGAGGGCTTGCTTAGTCAAAACCAAACTGATGAGCTCATTAACACCATGACGCGATTTGGCGCCAAGATAAGTTGGCGGGCACTAAAAGAGGGAATAAATCAACCCTACGAGATTAACATTACCTTATTTGATGCCCTGCAAGGCACCAGTCGCGGAGTTGATAATTTCCACGTTGATCGCTTTATTTGCGCCCACGCGATTATGCTAGCGATAGAAGGCATTCCCGCCATTTATCTGCACAGTTTCTTAGCCACGAGTAATGACTATGAACGGGTTAAGCACAGCGGTCAAAATCGGGCGATTAACCGTCACAAATGGCATTACCCCACGTTAAAGCAACGCTTAGATGAGCCGTTCAGCGAACAGCACAAGGTGTTATCCCGACTAAAATATCTGATCTCAATACGCAAACAACAAGTGGCATTTCACCCTAATGCTACCCAGTTCACCTTGCATCTTGGCACCAAACTTTTTGCCTTTTGGCGACAAAGCTTAAACAGACAGCAAAGTATTTTTGCGATTAATAACATTTCTGACCAACCCCAAATGTTGCGCCTGAGCGATATTAATTTGATTGAAGGCCAAATCTGGGTTGACCTTATCTCCGGATATGAATTCAGTGACTTATACCAGACCATAACCCTAGCACCGTACCAGAGTATCTGGTTATCAAACCAAAAAATTTAACGGTTCGCGGCGCAATTGCCACTGTATTTTCTGTTTGCTTTCGGGCAAACTATCTGCCATTAAAAAAAATCAATTTTTAGGAATGTCGATGTCTGAATCAGCAATCGCAATTAAGCAAATTAAACATATGCTAGGCATGCAAGATGCCATGAACAACCGCATTAGCGATACATGGCGTGAAGATAACTACGAATGGTACCGAGCGATTTGGGTTGAGTGTGCTGAAATGCTCGATCACCACGGTTGGAAGTGGTGGAAACATCAACAATGTGATGTCGCCCAAGTACAACTTGAGTTGGTTGATATTTTTCACTTCGGCCTAGCCTTGTGCTTAATGAATGAAGACGACATTGAACGAATTGCCGAACAATTAGCTGAGCAAATGAATCAACCGAGCGAGCACACAGACTTTAAATTGGCGCTTGAGCAACTTTCCGGTGCAGCCCTAACCAACAAAGCGTTTGACGGAGTGAGCTTTGCCGCCTGCATGCGTTTAATGGACATGGATTTAGACGAGTTATTTCGTCAATACGTGGGTAAAAATACATTAAACTTTTTCCGCCAAGATCACGGATATAAGGCTGGCACTTACATTAAGGTGTGGCACGGCAAAGAAGATAACGAAGTATTGGCTGAACTGATCAGCTCACTTGACACCAGCAGCGATGACTTTCAAAGCAACGTTTATCAGGGTTTGAAAGACGCCTACCCAGCCTAACGGTCGACTACACTATAATACACTGAGAACAATGCTGAGATTAGCTCAGACTGTTCTTGGTGTATTATCGGTAAGATTGCATCGTTTTAACGCATCACCCAAAAATATACGCCACTAACTTTTAAGCCAACTGACGACTGTAAGGTCCCTTCATGGTTGATACCGTAAATAAAGACAACGCTGATACTCAACAAAAAGCGCCTCGCTTTACCGACAAACCAGCTAAAGCAGGTGGTATTAAGTCGCTACAGTCGACGTTAAAAAGTATTATCAACTCACAACAACCGTCTACCAATATCAAAAGCTTGCTCAAAGCCAATCAAGATAAAGGCTTTGACTGTCCAGGCTGCGCGTGGGGTGATGAGAAGAAAGGCTTAATACAGTTTTGTGAAAACGGCGCTAAAGCCATTGCATGGGAGTCGACGAGCAAGACCATAGGCGAAGCGTTTTTTAGCGAGTACAGTGTCAGCCAGCTGCGCAAGCAAAGTGATTACTGGCTTGAATATCAAGGACGTCTGGCGCAACCAATGCGCTACAACAAAGAGACCGACCATTACCAGCCGATTAGCTGGGACGACGCCTTTGAGCACATTGCAGATCAGCTTAGTCAACTTGACCACGCCAACCAATTAGAGCTTTACACGTCGGGGCGCGCATCGAATGAAGCAGCGTTTATTTATCAGTTGTTTGGTCGTATATTTGGCACCAATAACTTTCCCGATTGTTCCAATATGTGCCATGAAGCCAGTGGTGTGGCATTAAAAGAAGCCATTGGCATTGGCAAAGGCACGGTCACCTTAAGCGACTTTGACCAAGCAGATGCCATTTTCGTCTTCGGCCAAAACCCAGGTTCAAACCACCCGAGAATGATGAATGCGCTGCGCAAGGCCGCTCGTCACGGTTGCAAAATTGTCACCTTCAACAACCTAAAGGAAGTGGCCTTAGAGCGCTTTGCCAGTCCACAAGATCCGATTGAGCTATTAACCCCCAGTGCAACCCAAATTAGTCACGCCTATTACACGCCTAAACTAGGTGGTGATATGGCGGCAGTACGGGGTATGGTGAAAGCGATCCTCGAACAGCATGAACACCGTCTCGACGAAACGTTCATCTCTCAACACACCTCGGGGCTAGACGCTTATGTCAGTGAGGTCAATAACACCCCGTGGTCAAAAATATGTGAACAAAGCGGGTTAACAGAAGAACAAATTCGCCAAGCCGCATCAATATGGGCCGACAGTGATAAGGTGATCGTTTGTTGGGCGATGGGTATTACCCAGCACAAGCACTCAGTGGCAACCATCGGTGAATTGGTTAACTTGCAATTGCTTGCGGGTCACATTGGTAAACTCGGTGCAGGGCTGTGTCCGGTACGAGGACACAGCAATGTACAAGGCAACCGCACCGTCGGCATTAATGAAAAACCGCCCGCTGCTTTTATCGATAGCCTGAGTCACATAATCGACAAGCCGTTAGATAAGGCGTTTGGTCATAACGTCCATCAAGCCCTGCACGCATTACTCGACAAGCGCAGTAAAGTACTGATTTGCCTTGGTGGTAATATCGCTCAAGCAGCACCTGACAGCGAACGCGTCTACCAAGCGCTCGGCAATACTCAACTAAACGTGCAAATTGCTACCAAACTAAACCGCAGTCACCTGTACATGGGTGATGATGCCGTCATCTTACCTTGTTTAGGTCGCACTGAAATCGATCGACAAACCAGTGGTGAACAATACATTAGCGTCGAAGATACTTTTTCTATGGTGCACGCCTCAATGGGTAATGTTGAACCCGTATCGAGTTTATTAAGGTCTGAAGTTGCGATTATCGCTGGCATAGCCAACAAAGTGCTTGGTAATGACTTGGTTGATTGGTCGAGTTTAGCCGCTGATTATAAAAACATTCGCGCCATGATCAGTGCCTGTTTGCCAGATTTTAACAACTATGAATCTCGATTGGATAACGCAGGCGGCTTTTACTTGGGCAACAGTGCACGTGAGCACAACTGGCTAACCGAGACCAAGAAAGCGACTTTTGCCTGTCACCCTCTCCCCATATCTGTCTCACCCATCGCCGATACAGCAGTCGATGAGAACATGCGTCATAAAGTACTTACTTTACAAACGCTGCGCTCTCACGATCAATACAACACTACGATTTACGGTATGAACGATAGGTATCGCGGTGTTGCCGGTGGTCGTAACGTGGTATTTATCAATCACCGAGATGCGAAAAAGCAAGGACTAAGCGATGGTGACTTAGTCACTATCACCTCGATTTGGCCCGATAGTGTCGAACGTAAAGTCGACGGTTTTAAGGTCCATGTGTACGATATTCCTGAAGGTAATATCGCCGCCTATTACCCTGAGACTAACCCGTTAATACCACTTGATAGTATTGGTGATAAATCATCAACGCCAACGTCAAAATCAGTTGCCGTTTATCTCACCAGGCAAACAACAGCGCGAATTATTTAGGCCATAATTTTTAGGGCGATATAAGGGGTGAAATTAAACACGTATATCGCTAATTTACAATCACCAAAAAAAATGGGGCGTTTAATTGCTTATCGTTGAGCGCAAAAAACTGCTTGTGAATGCGTTTTATCGGTCGATTAAAAAACGTCAGTAAAAGCCACGCCAATGTTCGCACAATGATGTTGCTAATCGTGCACCAACCCAAAAATGTGCAAAGTTGAGAAATAGTCATCTGTTACCTAAACCTCTACAACCTAGCTAACCCAGACTGTTAGCACGAGTAGATCAAGCTAAACCACGCTATGGTGGTTGATGTCGATGCGACGAGTGAATTCGCTCTAGCTGCGTTAATCTAGCCACGCGAGCGCACTTTCTTCATCTTCAAAATACGCCACGTCACCACTGATAAACCAGCTACCGATTTTTGCTGCCCACTGTTGCCAGCGCTTGTTGCCAATAATGGCGATTTTTTCAAATTCACTGCCGTGCTTTAAACCGAGCTTAAAGTCATCCCAAGCCGCTTGTAACTCCCAACCTTCCAGTTGCGTTGCATCGATCAACATTTTCACCTGAGGCTGTTCAACTGCCGCTAACGCATTGTCGATCATCGGCGTTATCACCAGGTAATCGTCATGGGTTAACTTGCCTTGCGCGGTCAAAGAAACAAAAAACTTATCGTTGATTCGGTCAATACCAATTGCCAAACCGTGTCGCTTGCTACTCATTCTCTTGCTCCTTAATTAACGTCAGCTGATATCTATTAAGAATAGTCAGCATTTTCATCTGTGCTGGGTTGCGGCTGTCATAGTTGATACAGGTCAAGGGGCTACACCAGTTACCGCGAAAAAGCCTCGACTTTTGTTTTAGTTTTTGGCCGAAATCACTATAATTGGCGCATCAAAGCGAAATGTTAGGAAACACACTATGAAAGCAGGTATTATCGGCGCAATGGAGCCAGAAGTCGCTATTTTAAAAAGTAAATTAGAGCAATTTGCTGAGCACACCTATCACGGCTATACCTTTTTTACCGGTTACATCGACGGTGAAGAAGTGGTCTTAGTGCAATCTGGTATCGGCAAAGTTGCCGCAACAATCGCCACCGTGCTGATGATTGAAAAATTTGCCCCAGATTACATCGTCAATACCGGTTCAGCTGGCGGTTTCGAACAATCACTTCGCGTTGGTGATATCGTCATCAGTAGTGAAGTACGCCATCACGATGCGGATGTCACTGCATTTGGCTATGAAGTTGGTCAGTTACCCGGTATGCCCGCGGCGTTCGTTCCCCACCCGACACTAGTGGAAGCGGCGCAGCAAGGTATCAGTCAATTGGCGGGTATCCAAACGTTGACAGGACTGATCACCACTGGTGACACGTTTATGACCAAAGACGAGGATATTGCCAAAGCTCGCCGTAACTTTCCAACCATGGCTGCGGTAGAAATGGAAGGTGCGGCTATCGCTCAAACCTGCCATCAACTGGAGGTGCCATTTGTGGTGATTCGTTCAATGAGTGACATTGCCGGTAAAGAATCACCTGAATCGTTTGAAGCCTATTTAGAAACGGCTTCGGTTAACTCATCTCAATTAGTGATGCATATGTTAGCGGCGTTAAAGGGTCAGCAACTAAACTAATCCTCGCTCACATCATTGTCTCATCACTGATCTTAAAATCCCGCTTAAAGCGGGATTTTTTATATTGGCTTAAAGACTAATTTACACGCATAATAATGACTGTATTAAATTGAAAACATATGTATTTAATTTATAAATCAAGGAGTTTCATATGCGATATAAGATGCTTTTAAAGCCCACGCGCACTTTATATACAGTATTACTCGCCTCGCTGTTAAGCTTGTTAATCGGTCAAAAAAGTATGGCCAATGAGCAACTTCAGACTGCGGAAAAAGCTCAAACTGAACAACAAAGCATAACCAGTATTAGCCAGCAACAATTGCTTGAACGTCAGCAATCCGGGCAACCCATATTGTTACTCGATGTGCGCAGCGAGCAAGAATACATTTTAGGTCACGTACCTGGCGCATTTAATATTCCCCATAGCGAAATCGCTGATAACTTAGCAGTACTCGAGCCATATCAAGACAAAGAAGTTATCGTCTATTGTCGTTCTGGCCGTCGAGCG
Organism: Thalassotalea ponticola; assembly: GCF_041379045.1. NCBI lineage: Bacteria > Pseudomonadati > Pseudomonadota > Gammaproteobacteria > Alteromonadales > Colwelliaceae > Thalassotalea > Thalassotalea ponticola. Next base: position 622,536 of record NZ_CP166871.1, on the reverse strand, counting down.
GCGCTGGCCATTGAACAGTTGCAGCAATTGGGTTTTAGCAATGTTATTCACCTTGAGGGTGACATGAATCTGTGGCAGCAGAACAACCGACCTATCGAAAAATAACTGAGTACGCACATGGATGACATCGCGGTAGGTAAAACCATCACCACTTTTATTTATTACGCCGATATTTTCGGCGTAATCGTTTTTGCGCTATCGGGCGCATTAATGGCGGGACGTTATCGCCTTGACCCATTTGGAGTCATGGTCTTAGCAGCCATTACCGCCGTTGGTGGTGGTACAATACGCGATATTATTCTCGGCGCCCCTGTATTTTGGACCGTGCAAACCGAGTACATTGTGGTCATCTTCTGCACTGCACTGGCAACCATCTTGTTTATTCGCGAACCCAAGCACGTGCCCAAGCGATTTATGCACATTTCAGATGCCTTTGGCTTGGCCCTGTTTGCCGTATTGGGGACGCAAAAAGCATTAGCCTATCAGCAGCCAATGTTAGTTGCGATCATTATGGGTACCATTACTGGTGTCGCTGGCGGCATGATTCGCGATGTTATTTGTAATCAAATTCCACTCATTTTGCGACAGGAAATCTACGCCACGGCGGCGCTGATTGGTAGTGTGTTATTTGTGGTATTGATCCACATGGGGGTAAGTCAACACTTAGCCGGATCGTTGGCGATGTTATCGGCACTGGTGTTGCGCTTAGCGGGTATTTACTGGCAAGTGAGCTTACCCGCATTTAAGTTTGACGATGAGACCAATGACTAACGCGGTAGTACTGGCTATCGCCATCCTTGGTGTCGACTAGCAGACCACAGCTATTTAGCCGTCAAAATGAACCCCCCAGCCGTCGTTATAACCGTCGTATTTAGCCGCCATTTGTTCAAACTTTTGTTCCATCGCGACAATATTGTCGTAACTTGGAATCATAGTTATCGTGCAATCGACATCCCAAACGCCAGGCGTTTGATCGGGGTGCACACTTACCTCGGCCTCAAGCTCGCCTTGTTGTACCGATTCGGCAAATGCCTTGGCATTAACCTCTTGTTCAAACAGTTGAAAGTACTCGACTCGAATAGGCTGGCTTAAATCAATACCGGCTTGTTCCATTTCGGCCAACACTTGACCGTGTTCATCATTTGGGTAGCTCATTTATCTCTCAAGCTATGTGATATGTGACTATATGCTCACTATTGTACTGTATTTAAACCTAATTGCCCTAGAATTTGATCGACGGCATCAATAATTTGTTGCTGATTTTCATCGCTATTGTGCTCAATATCGAGATCTACATGAGTATAGCCGCGATACACTGAGCGCTTGCGCTCACCATCGAGCACATCAACAATTAGCATCGATGAACGGATCGCTTTATTTAACTGTTGCTGTTGTTGCTCGCTACACCCCAAGCAGGCGCGCACGAAGCGGTTGTAGTTTTCCAATTCAGCTAAGCTACTACCAACCAAAAAATAACTGACCACAATATCGGCTTGCGCCAAACTATCATATTGGTAGCCGAGCCGTTCCATTTTTCGCTCAATCGCCAGCTCAATGCGATTGCGCTGATAGTCGCTTAAACTTTGTAGCCCAGTAAACTTAGAATCTCGCGCAAACAAGCTATAGCTGTCAACGCGATTAAAATTGTAGTTACTCAACTCATGCGTAGTCGAAGACGACGTGCACGCAGCGATGGCAACACAGTATCCAATTACCCACAAAGTCCGACTAATGATCTGCAACGTCCTCACCTATCTCACATTATATTGCTATCTCACTACTCTACGTTAAATAGCAACAAAAAATAAAGACAAAAATGCCAGTCATGTGACTGGCATTATTTGTTCAGCATCGCTTGCGACTAACAGCGCCATTGGCGCACTGATTAAACCAAGGTGACCTTGGCGAATTTGCGTTTGCCCACTTGGTAAACAGCCGTGCTACCAGCAAGGCACACTTGTTTAGCGTCAGCGACTTTCTCACCATCAATTTTAACCGCGCCTTGTTTTACCATGCGCATCGCGTCAGAGGTACTGGCAACTAAACCTGCTTCTTTAAGCAGATTAGCAAGCACCAACTCACCACCTTCGGTTGCCAACTCCTTTTCTTCAATATTGTCTGGCATCGCGCCTTTTTGGAAACGGTTAATAAATTCGTTGTGAGCTGCCTGTGCGTCGTCTTCTGAATGGAAGCGAGCAATAATTTCTTTCGCCAATTCAATTTTCACATCGCGCGGGTTGCGTCCATCAGCCACCTGCTGTTTCAACGCGTCTATTTCAGTGGTCGGTCTGAAACTCAATAAGTCGTAGTATCGCCACATCAAGTCATCTGAAATTGACATCATCTTGCCGAACATATCATTGGGCGTATCGGTGATACCAATGTAGTTGCCCAATGATTTAGACATTTTTTGCACCCCGTCTAAGCCTTCTAATAACGGCATCATCAATACGGTTTGCGGACGCTGACCTTCAGATTTTTGTAACTCACGACCCATTAGCAAGTTAAACTTTTGATCGGTACCACCAAGCTCGACATCGGCTTCTAGCGCAACCGAGTCCCAACCTTGCACCAACGGGTACATAAATTCGTGAATGGCAATCGACTGACCTTCTTTAAAGCGCTTTTTAAAGTCGTCGCGTTCCATCATTCGAGCAACCGTTTGTCGCGCGGCCAGCTTTAACATGCCCGCAGAGCCTAATTTTTCCATCCACGTTGAATTAAATTCAACGCGAGTTTTTTGTGGATCAAGAATTTTAAACACTTGCTCTTTGTAGGTTTGCGCATTGGCGAGCACATCTTCTCGACTTAGTGGTTTACGGGTCACATTTTTACCGGTTGGGTCACCGATCATGCCGGTAAAGTCACCGATTAGGAAAATGACGTCATGGCCTAATTGTTGAAATTGACGCAACTTATTGATTAACACCGTATGACCAAGGTGCAAATCTGGTGCTGTTGGATCAAAGCCCGCTTTGATTTTTAATGGTTTACCAGATTTTAGTTTGTCGAGTAATTCATCTTCCAACAAAATTTCTTCTGCACCGCGTTTTAATTCTGTAAACGCTTGGTTAATATCGGTCATGAGTATGCCTTTTAACTGAAACAGGATGCGACCCTGCAATAATACGACTAAATGTGTTAACGAATGGGTAATTTTACTGTAAAAACGTTACCGCTGAAAACCCCAGGGTTGTGAGTTTTTCAATTTTTTTGGTATAGTCTACCTTTAAGTCTATACGTTTTTAACAACTTTCATCGGTAACACCTTGACAAAAATAAAGAATCTATTTAAAGGGCTGCCTAAAAAGCACCAAATATTAATCGCCTCTTGCAGCGCTTTTGTCGGTATTTTATTGGTATTACCGTCAGAGCAGGCGTCAGCCTCAAGAAGTACGACTAAGCCGTCATTTGAAGTGGGTAAAACCTACGATTTGTCGATCCCTGAGCACACAGTCGAAAAACTGCAACAAGTGGCCGAGCAAAAACCGAGTAACCTCTCTTGGCAAACGGCAACGGTTAAAAGTGGTGATAGCTTAGCCAAAATTATGGCTCGCTTTGGCTTTAGCGCTGCAATCACCCATCAGCTGACCCAAACCGAGCACGGCAAACAACTGGCCGCGCTAAACGTTGGCGATGAGCTTGAATTAGCCAGTGATGACAACGGTGCCTTGGTAGCAATTAAGTACCCAACATCGGTAACAACGACACTGCACATTGACGCTAACGAGCAAGGCTTTGTCAGCCGCGTCGAGGAAAAGCAAGTAGAGACGCGCGTCGATTATGCGCAGGCCACCATTACCAGTAACTTTTGGAGTGCTGCGTTAAGTGCCGGCTTATCTAATCAGCAAACCATGAACTTAGCTAACGTATTTGGTTGGGACATCGATTTTGCCTTAGACATTCGCGAGGGCGACTCATTTGCAGTGATGTTTGAAGACAATTATATTGATGGCGAATTCGTTGGCCATGGCAACATTTTAGCCGCTGAATTTACCAACCAAGGTGAGACTTTCAAAGCGATTCGCTTTAAAGATGGCGAATATTACAATGAAAAAGGCGATAGTATGCGCAAATCATTTTTGCGCGCGCCAGTCAGTTTTCAATATATTAGTTCAAACTTTAAGCCTCGCCGTTATCACCCGATTTTAAAGCGCTACAAAGCTCATAATGGCGTTGACTATCAAGCGCCAACAGGCACGCCGGTTAAAGCAGCGGGTAATGGTCGAGTCATTGCCTCAACCTATAACAAATACAACGGTCATTACGTGTTTATTCAACACGCCAATAACATCGTTACCAAGTATCTGCACTTTTCAAAGCGCAAAGTAAAAAAGGGTCAACGTGTTAAGCAAGGGCAAGTTATCGGTTTAGTTGGATCAACAGGTTTATCGCAAGCACCGCATTTGCATTATGAATTTTTATTAAACGGGGTGCACCGCAATCCGCGCACGGTAAAATTACCCGATGCACAACCGATTGCGAAAAAATACAAACAAGAATTTACTGAGCTTGCGAGCAACATGTTAGGTCAGTTAGAGGGCTCTAAACAGGCGTTAATTGCGGCAACTCAGGACAGCGAGCAACAAGCGATTGGCGACTAACGCAAACGACCTTTATATTGGCTTGATGTCCGGTACCAGCGCAGACGGCATAGATCTTGCGCTGGTGCAGTTTGACCAACAAGGACATCACCTTCACGCCAGCTATTACCAACCCTATGAACCGGGCCTGCGACAAGCTATTCAACGCTTATATCAACCAAGCGACAACGAACTAGACCGGTTAGGTGCGCTCGACAAGCAATTGGCAACCGTCTTTGCCGACACTATTCTCGCTTTTTTAGCACAACAGGGTTTATCTGCCAGTGATATCAAAGCGATTGGTAATCACGGACAAACCATTCGCCACCGGCCAGAGCAACCGTTTGCGTTTAGTTGTCAGATTGGCTGTAGTCAAACTCTAGCTGTGCTGACACAAATTCCGGTCATAGGCCGTTTTCGCGAAAAAGATATCGCTTTGGGCGGACAAGGGGCCCCCTTGGTGCCGGCATATCACGACGCGATGTTTCGCAATAATGCATCTGATGTGTGTATTGTTAACATCGGTGGTATCGCCAATGTGACCTTCCTGCCCAAACAAAGTCCAGCGGTTGTTGGCTTTGATACCGGTCCCGGTAACGCCTTACTCGACCTGTGGTACAGCCATAACCACCCTCAATCTGAACAAACCATTGATAAAGATGCCACGTGGGCGTGCACAGGCTCGGTCGATGTAGGGTTGTTGAGTCGCATGTTGGATGATGCGTACTTTCACAAGCAGTACCCTAAAAGTACTGGCCGGGAGTACTTTCACGGCGAATGGCTTGAGCGCGCTTTGAGGGCATTTCCGCTATTAAGTGCAGCCGATATTCAAGCGACCTTACACGCGTTAACGGCTCATAGTATTGCTAATGAAGTTAACAAGTTAAGCGACAAATGTGAGGTGATTATTGTCGGCGGTGGCGCCCATAACCCGCTACTGATGAAAATGTTAAGCGACTTATTACCAAACAGCAATGTACAAACGGGCAGCCAATACGGCATTGATAATGACAGCTTAGAAGCGGTTGTATTTGCCTGGCTTGCGCATGCATACCTACACAACATACCTTCAAACTTACCCTCGGTAACTGGGGCGAGTCGCTCAACCTCATTGGGTTGCTTATTTACACCTTAATCGACACATCGCAAGCACTGCCTTGCAAAAACACTTGCAAACACATATCGCAAAGCCCAACAGCCTCTAGACGCCAATAATTTCCACGACAACACATCAGATTGTCTATAATTCAAGCTAACCAATGTTTACTTGAGCTATGAACTCGGTCGAATCGGACGTGTATAGCATTCAATACACATCCTCGCACTCGTTACATAGCCGTTTCTGCGGAGGACGTATGGACATAGACAGCATCAAAGTCGGGATGATTTGCAGTTCACACAAAGGTAGCGGTCGAGTTACCCATATTGATGGCACAACACAAACCGTATACCTCACCGATTTAATGGACAATAAATCGATTGAAGTGGCAATTGAAGAAATCATTGATGACCCGCAACTACACACGCATCACGATTACTACTATTAACCGTTCAACAGCGAGCAAAAGCCACTGGGGATTCTGTGCAAGGTAATCCATTTGATCTAATTTTACCCGCTGATATGGCGAAAAAAGCCGAAGATATGGGTGTGGTAAAAACCAATCGAGATCCGCTATCAGCGTTCGCTTTAGCGGTGACAGCGGGTATCTTTATTGGTATTGCGTTCGTGTTCTATATTGTGGTCACCACTGGTGGTGCGGCGTTGCCCTACGGTATCGCTAAGCTTATTGGTGGTTTAGCATTTAGCTTGGGGCTTGTGTTAGTGGTTATATGTGGTGGTGAGTTATTTACCTCATCTGTACTCACCGTTGTAGCACGGGCAAGCGGAAAAGTAAGCAATAAAGCACTGTTTAAAAATTGGTTGATCGTTTATTTGGGTAATTTTGCTGGCGCAATGATGCTGGTTTTTCTGATGTGGTTAACCAAGCATTACACGCAAGCAGACTTTATGGTTGGTGCCAATTACTTGTACGTTGCCAACAACAAATTACATCACAGTTTTGTTCAGGCAGTGGCACTTGGCATCATGTGCAACCTGTTAGTCTGCTTGGCTATTTGGATGACATTTAGCGGACGAACGGTTGTTGATAAAGTCGTCGTCATTATTTTACCCATCGCCATGTTCGTCGCCGCCGGCTTCGAGCACTGTATTGCCAATATGTTTCTTATCCCGATGGCCATTTTAATTAAACAAAATGCCCCTGACAGCTTTTGGCAACAAACCGGTCTTGATATGCAATATTACAGCGATCTGACGTGGTCGATGTTTTTAACCAACAACCTACTTCCCGTCACCATAGGAAATATTATCGGTGGCGGTCTATTGGTGGCACTGACGTATTGGATTATTTATCTACGCCCTCGACATCATCAATAGGTAAGCGATTTACAATTTTATCTAAATTAGCTCGGAGAGTAACATGCAAACTGACAACCCAAACAGCGCCTGGAGTGATTTTACTCCAGGAGAGTGGCAAGAAAGCGTCAATGTGAGAGATTTTATTCAAAAGAATTATACCGAATATCATGGAGATGCCAGTTTTTTAGCGGGTCCGACTAAAGCCACTACTGAGCTTTGGGATCAGGTTGCAGAAGGTGTCAAAAAAGAGAATCAAACCATGGCGCCGCTCGATTTTGACACCGATATCGCCTCGACTATCACCTCGCATGGCCCTGGTTACATCGATCAGTCACTTGAACAAATTGTCGGTTTGCAAACCGATGCACCACTTAAGCGAGCACTGATTTGCAATGGCGGTATTCGCATGGTCGAAACCAGTGCTCAGGTTTACGGTAAACAATTGTCTGAACGGATCACCGACATCTTCAATACGTATCGCAAAACACACAACCAAGGGGTGTTCGATGTATACACCTCAGACATCCTTAAAGCGCGTAAATCAGGGATCATCACAGGTTTACCCGATGCCTACGGTCGCGGGCGAATTATCGGCGATTACCGTCGCGTTGCCTTATACGGAATTGATTTTTTAATGCAAGACAAAGTGGCACAGCACAAATCATTAGAGGCCGAGCTTTACGATGCCGATAATGGTGAAGAGGTTGAGCGCATCATCCGTTTGCGCGAGGAAATCAGCGACCAACATCGCGCCTTAAATGATATCAAAACCATGGCGCAAAGCTATGGCTGTGATATTTCCAAGCCAGCCGTCGATGCCAAGCAAGCAACCCAATGGACGTACTTTGCTTATCTCGCTGCGATAAAATCACAAAATGGTGCTGCGATGTCATTTGGTCGAGTGTCGAGTTTTCTCGATATCTACATCGAACGCGATTTACAACGCGGCATAATTGACGAGCAACAAGCGCAAGAGTTAGTCGATCACTTGGTGATGAAATTGCGTATGGTACGGTTTCTGCGCACCCCTGAGTACGATCAACTGTTCTCAGGTGACCCCATCTGGGCGACTGAGTCGATTGGTGGCATGGGGCTCGATGGTCGCACTCTGGTGACCAAAACCAACTTTCGTTTTCTCAACACCCTGTATACCATGGGGCCAAGTCCAGAGCCAAATATTACCGTTTTGTGGTCTGAAAATTTACCGGATAACTTTAAGCATTACTGCTCTAAGGTTTCGATTGATACCAGTTCGATTCAATACGAAAACGACGACTTAATGCGCCCCGACTTAAATTCCGACGACTACGGCATTGCCTGCTGCGTAAGTCCGATGATCATTGGTAAGCAAATGCAATTTTTCGGCGCACGAGCCAACCTAGCCAAAGCCTTACTTTACGCGATTAATGGGGGTATTGATGAAAAGCTCAATAGCCAAATTGGTCCTAAAATGGATCCGATTAAGGACGACGTGCTCGACTATGATACGGTTGTAAAAAACTTTGATATCGTTACCGATTGGGTAGTCAAACACTATGTGATGGCACTTAACTGTATCCATTTAATGCACGATAAATACAGTTATGAAGCCTCGCTTATGGCGCTGCATGACCGCGACGTACAACGCACCATGGCGTGCGGTATTGCTGGCTTATCGGTAACCGCCGATAGCTTATCGGCAATCAAGTACGCCAAAGTCAAACCGATTCGCAACGACGACGGCATTGCCATTGACTTTGCTATTGAAGGTGACTTTCCAACCTTTGGCAATAACGACCAACGGGTTGATGACATCGCCTGCCAATTAGTCAGCGATTTTATGGCGAAAATAGAAAAACGCCCATTATACCGTCAGGCGATTCCTACTCAGTCGGTATTAACCATCACCTCGAACGTGGTTTACGGTAAGAAAACTGGGGCAACCCCCGATGGACGTAAAGCCGGTATGCCGTTCGCGCCCGGCGCCAACCCTATGCATGGCAGAGATACCCAAGGCGCCTTAGCGTCGATGCAATCTGTAGCCAAACTGCCGTTCAAAGATGCTAAGGACGGTATTTCCTATACCTTCTCTATGGTGCCAAACGCCTTGGGTAAAACCGACCAATTAAAACAGCAAAACCTCTCAGCATTGCTCGATGGTTATTTTCATCACGACGACAATCGCGAAGGTGGACAGCACATTAACGTCAATGTCCTCGATCGGCAAATGCTACTCGATGCCATCGCGCATCCAGAGCAATATCCACAATTGACCATTCGCGTATCTGGCTATGCGGTGCGTTTTAATTCGCTAACAGACGAACAAAAACAGGATGTTATCAATCGCACATTTACCAGTCGCATGTAACGAGTCGCCAACGTGTGTGCAGGTAATAAACCTGTGCACACGATCGCACGTATATCGGACTTAAGAGTACGCATATGTGCCAAGGCACAACGGCGATACGTCGGCGCAGCAACAATCACTAAGGTAGGAAGTTAACAAATGATAACGGGTCGCATTCACTCAGTAGAATCATGTGGCACATTTGATGGGCCCGGCATCCGTTATGTGGTGTTTATGCAAGGCTGCTTAATGCGCTGCAAATACTGCCACAACCGCGATACCTGGGATGAGGAGCGCGGCAAGGTAATGACGGTTGATGAGGTAATGCAGCAAATATTGCCGTTTAAACACTTTTTCAAATCCTCAGGTGGAGGGGTTACGGTATCTGGAGGCGAGCCAGTATTGCAAGCACCGTTTGTCACTGCTCTGTTTGATGCGTGCAAGCAGGCAGGTATTCATACTTGCTTGGACACTAATGGCTTTGTGCGAGAGCACAACGAGCAAATAGATGCTCTGTTAAACGTTACCGACATGGTGCTCCTCGACTTGAAACAGATGCGAGATGACGTTCATATTGATCTGACCAAAGTCAGTAATCGCTATGCCAAAGCGTTCGCTTACCACTTACACGCGATAAGAAAACCAGTTTGGGTCCGTTACGTGGTGGTCCCGGGTTATACAACAGACAATAAATCGGCTGAACTTTTAGCTGACTTTTTACGACCTATGGATAATGTCGAGCACGTCGAATTGCTGCCCTATCACGCCATTGGTGCTTATAAGTGGCAGCAATATGGAGACACGTATGAGCTGGCTAATGTGCATCCCCCCAGTCAAATGGTACTAGAAAATATAAAAAGCATCCTGATGTCGAGGGATTTAAAAGTGTTGATATAGCGCGTTGTAACAAACTGTACGAACCTCAATAACCAATGCGATTATTACTGCATTATTAAATGATTAATACAGATAATCGTCTTCGGATAGTAAATTTGGCTTTGACGAGATGCCGCCCAAATTAAAACCACACTTTGACATCCAGCCAATAATCTTGTTGTATAACTATTATAATTAATGACTTACATTGTATAACCATGAAAAAAACGATTCCATCTTCACCGTTAGGTTTGATCAGTGCGTTAACTTGTAGCCTATTGCTCAATGCCTGTACGGTGCCAAGCAAGTCAGTAGCCACTTCGGCGCAATCAACACAAGACAATCCGCATATGGCCAATATAAACAGCGATAATCTCTCAGATCCACGAACCGTGTACGTCGGTAAACAGCGTGACAAAGCCGTTGTATTGCGAGAAGACGGCCGTGGCGATCGGGTAACCGGTGCTCCATGGGCTGGTCGTTCTGCCGTTGTCGCCCAAAATGGTATGGCGGCCACTTCACACCCGTTAGCGAGCCAAGTTGCTATTGATATTCTTAAAAAAGGCGGTAATGCGGTCGATGCCGCCATTGCAGCAAATGCCGCCATCGGCTTGATGGAACCAACGGGTAACGGTATTGGCGGTGATTTATTTGCCATTGTCTGGGATCCCAAAACTGAGAAGCTATACGGTTTGAATGGTTCTGGTCGTTCACCACAAGGACAAACGCTAGCTCAATTGCAAGCAAAAATAGGCGATGTTAGCGAAATTCCCAATTGGGGTAGCGCGCCGGTAACCGTGCCGGGAACCGTTGATGCGTGGTTTGAATTACACGATAAATTTGGCACGTTACAAATGGCCGCAAACTTAAAGCCCGCAATCGATTATGCCAACAATGGCTTTCCTGTTACCGAAGTCGTTGCTCATTACATGGCGATTTATCAGCAGCGATATCAGCGCCTATTTGCCGAAGGTGAAATTGAAGAAATCAATAACTATAAAAATACCTTTTTAATCAATGGCGAGTCGCCTGTTGAAGGTCAAATTTTTAAAAACCCTGATTTAGCCAACACCCTATCGCTGATTGCGCGAGGCGGCCGTGATGCGTTTTATCAAGGTGCCATTGCCGATACCATCGACGCCTACTTCAAACGCATTGGCGGTGCCTTGCGCAAACAAGATTTTGTAGACCATACAAGCACTTGGATTGAACCTGTAGCGGTCAATTACCGCGGCTATGAGGTTTGGGAATTACCGCCGAATGGCCAAGGTATTGCCGCCTTACAAATGCTCAATATTTTAGAAGGCTACGATCTAAAAAGTATGGGTCACAACAGTGCTGACTACTTACACGTTATGACTGAAGCGAAAAAGCTTGCCTTTGAAGACAGAGCGAGATTTTATGCCGACCCAGATTTTTACCGCGTTGACCTCGACTTCCTATTGTCAAAACAGTATGCCGAGCAACGACGGAAATTAATTGATATGACGCGAGCGGCAACCCAAGTAGAGCACGGCGATCCCAAACTAATTGACGGTGATACCATTTATCTCACAGTTGCCGACAAAGACGGTATGATGGTGTCGCTGATTCAAAGTAATTACCGCGGTATGGGCAGTGGCTTAGTTGCCGACGGTTTGGGCTTTATCTTTCAAAATCGCGGGGCTCAATATTCGTTAGATGAAAACCACCCCAATGCGTATGCGCCGGCAAAGCGCCCATTTCACACCATTATTCCAGCGTTTTTAACAAAAGACGGTCAACCGTTGATGAGCTTCGGTCTAATGGGGGGGGCAATGCAACCTCAAGGGCACGTGCAAATGGTGGTCAATATTGTTGATTTTGATATGGGAGTGCAACAAGCCGGCGATGCTGCCCGGTTTCATCACCGAGGCTCCACCGAACCAACATGGCAAGGTCGCATGCAAGACGGTGGTCTACTGGAGCTAGAAAGTGGAGTAACTGCTGAGGCGGTAAGACAATTACAACAACGAGGTCACCACGTAGACATTACCTCGGGACCTTTTGGCGGTTATCAGGCTATTTGGCGAGATCCCGTTAATGGCGTCTACTTCGGCGCAAGTGAAATGCGCAAAGACGGTATGGCCATCGGCTATTGATAACTCAGTTATCATAAGCAAAGCTCAGTGCTGAACACGAAATTGCGGCACTGAGCGCACATATCACCTCAACTAGGTTGCTATCGGACTTAATCTCAGTAACTAATACAAGTAAAGAACCACGCGATGACAGAGCACCTAAGCGCTGCGCCAATGTTCAACGATTTAAAACTGAGTAATAAGGCCATTGCCAATAAAAAATAACTCTATTACAGTGTCAGTTCGTTCATTTTATCACGCGGGTTGAACAAGCCTGCAAAGCCTAACCCACTCGGATACTTTGTATTATGGATTTTTCTAAAAGTCAGCTGTCGATGAGTCACTTAAAAATGATCGCCACTATTGCCGAGTCGGATACCGTTAAGCAAGCTGCTGAGCGTTTATTTATCACCCAACCAGCGCTCACCAATCGCATCAGAGAAGCTGAGCGGCGGTTGAATACCCGCTTGTTTGTTCGTCATGGGCGCAAGTTAATTATTTCGTCAGCAGGCAAGCGTTTACTGCATTCGGCTAATAAAATATTGGAAGAATTGGCTCGGGTTGAACACGATATTGCGCGTTTAACCGATGGCGTTGAACAAGTCATTCGTCTCGGGCTACCGAGTTACGCATCGTTTAAATGGTTACCACAAGCGATGCAAGTATTTGCTCAAGAATTGCCACAGGTAGAATTAGAGA